>CABUBZ010000019.1 GCA_902489945.1 uncultured Collinsella sp. | reverse complement strand
CAGCTCGGCCGCCGTGCCCGCGTTAAGGGGCACGGACACAGCGTCGGAGCTCTGGAGGGAACGAGCGAGCTGTGCGCTCAGCGCGCTCGTAAGGTGGGAATCGGTGTTGAGCCACTCGGCAGCTTCCTGCGCGGTGGTCTGGGAATTGGGCATGCCGGCGCTGTGCAGCACGGGCAGGACAGCGTCGCGCGCGGCGTCGCTTGCCCAGGCGATCTGGGAGTAGACCTTGGCGTCGTTGTCGCCGTCGGAGACATCGGCGCTAAAGATCTGGTAGGCGTCGTAGCTGCTCGCCACGGTGCCGCTCACCGTAATGGAACCGGTCGAGGTCGGCGCGGCCTGCGCGGAGGCGGGGAACACGACCGCGCAGGTGCTGACCAAGAGGGTGAGCAGCGCAAACAAGATCGGGAAGGAGCTAACTTTCTTATTCACGACGCTCACCCCCCTTCGCATTCGCCTTGCGACGAATGTGCATCCAGGCCGCAGCAGCGCAAAGCACCGCCGCGCCGGCAAGGTACGTCAGAGTGACGCCTGACATACCAGAAAGGGGCAATGAGGTGGAGTAGGTGTTGGTGAAGGTGGGGTCATCGGTCTTGCGTTCCGCGCCGTTGGCGTCGACCTCGTAGTAGGTCGGCGTGCAGTTCAACGTGCCGCCACCGTTGTCCGTTGCCGTCACCACGACCTTGAACCTCTTGGTGTCGTTCTTGTAGCCTTCGTGTTTGGTGCCATCGGGCTTGCTGGCGGGACATTCACGGATGTAGTAGGTGAGCTGCTTTTGGTGATTGTTGTCGAGGTCTTTAATGCCGAGACTGATTGTCTGCGTAGCAAAGCTAACTGGCGATTCGTCGCTCGTCCCCTTTTCAGTACATTGAGTATCAAGCACTGTCTCGTTACCGCTGGCATCCTTGGTGTACAGCTCGAACTTGAACTTCTTCATCTCGCCACCATCGACCTTCTTGGTCACCTGAGGTGTCCAAGTGCCCGAGGTCTTGTAGGGAGCAAGTTCGTTCTTAAACGCAGGGTTGGAGCCGTCACCGATTTTTACGGTCGAGACGGCGCTGTCAGCCGTATCCGTGCTCCAGTTATAGAAGCCAGCTTCACATTCTTTAAATTCGGTAGCGTCTTTCTTTTTAACGAATACTTTGGAAGTACTCGCATCGACCGCATAGCGGTTGATCTTAACTCCCAAAAAAATGGTCGTTTCAACGGGGCTCGTGCCGACCTCTACATGTATTTTGTAAATGGTCTTATCAAAGGTCGTGCCTTTTTCATCGATAGGAACTTCGACAAGATAGAGGTCGTAATTGCCCGATTGGAAGTTCGCAGCCGTATCAATGACAATCTCTCCCTCGTCATTAACGGTAACCTCAGGCGTCGCCTCGCAGCCGTTTGCGTTGAGCGTGCCGTCCGTATTCCAATACGGCTCCCCACCTGAACCGTCGGCTTTGCCCAACAGCTTGAACTGATAGTCATGACCCGAGAGGCCTTGCACTTCGCCGTCCTTCAAAAGGACCTTATTTGCCTTGACCTTGATTGCAGGGTACACGTTCAGAGGCTCGTCGACCTTACCGACGACAAGATCGCCGTTGGTCATGATGCCGCCACCGTGGGTGTAGGAGTAGTTACCACTGATGATGGTCGTAGCCTCTTCTCGCGCCTTCTTTCTTGCATCTGGGGAAGGATTAGCCTGAAGACCGAACATATACTTGGCCCCGGCACCGCCATTTGGGTCGATGGTAATCGGGTTACCATCGCAAGTGCCCTGCCAACCAGCCGATCCGCCGCCGAGCATCTTGCCAAGAACGACAGCAATCGTCTTATCCGCGCCATTTTTATTACGTACCAGAAAGAAATCCTTATGGCCGGATGTTTGGAAGAGAGGAGTAACGTAATTTTCTTCATCGCTGTCTTCAGTTTTTCCGTCGCCACCAGCGGAATAATGGGGCGTATCCAAATGCTTGCCATCTTGATCAACGTTATCAGTATTGTTATAGATAGCAGCACCATCGGAGTGCGAGACGGTTGTCTCGCCTGTAGGGCACGCACCAATTCCGCCACTCCAGCCACCGGCCTTATTGTCAGTGATAAGCGACTTAAGGACGTTGAGCCTACCGCCCTTCTGGATAAAGACGCCACCGCCGCCCCAGTCGCCGCCGCGGCTCTTGCCCGTCATGGTCTTGTTGTTGGTGATGTAAACCTTGCTGAACGCACTTGCTGCCTCAATAACGCCGGTAGTACCGCTAGAAATACGGAGACCACCGCCCTCAGCGTTTGCAGATTCGTTGCCGGCAATCGTGCCGCCAGTCATGGAGAACGTGATTGACTGATTATGGAAACCAGCGTAGATTCCGCCACCGGCCTCATAGGAGTAATTGGCAGTAACTGAGCCGCCCGTCATGGTCAGCTTGCCATGGTTTGTGCATGCAATACCACCGCCGCCAAGCAGACCGTTGTTGTATTTCGTAGTGATATAGGAGTCGACGCGATTGTTGGTAATGTTTGCCGTTCCGTTGATTGTAACGTCAGCATTTTTGGTAAAGACGCCACCGCCATAGCCATTGTTGGGGTTATCGACATCGTCACACGCTTTTTTATACGTAGCGTTACCCGAGATTACACCACCGGAAAGATTCAGCGTGGCGCTGTTGTCGGCGTAGACGCCGCCGCCAGAGGCTGCCATGTTTGCCGCAATCACACCGCCGGTCATGTTGAACTTAGCATTTGCGCCCGTCACGCACAGGCCACCGCCCCAGCCGCCGCCGTTACCGTTGGTGACATAGCCGCCAGAAATATTGACAGTGCCTTGAGATAAAATAACGTGACCGTTGTTGCCCAGGGTACGAGGCGTTGTGATCATGCCTCCGTTGAGGTTAAGCGTGCCGCCGTCCTCAACAGAAATGACTCGTTGAACCGATCCGCCTTCGGACGCACCGACAATTGCACCGAAACCGCTGACGACATGCTGAGTCGTGGTTTCGGTGGTGCCAAGGCCGTCTTCGTTAAGCGCGCTCGTGGTTTCGTAATAGGTTAGGCTCTGAGGAGCATCGTTCTTGTCACCGGTCCATTTTATGATTGCGAGCCGGCCAGGATCGTTAGCAACGACCGAAGGTGCATCGCTTACCTGGGCAGTGTTGTCTTCAATAGTAAGTGCACCACTCGTTACCGTAATGAACGTGTCGTTGTTGCCAGTGCGGTAATAAATCTTGTGCCCCGCAAGGTCGATCGTGGTGTTTTGCCTGATAGTAATCGGTACGGTCGAGCTAATGTCAGCAGTCAGACGCAGCTTTTCGGGCTTATTCTGCATGGCAAGATAAATAGTCAAATCATCGTCACTCGTCAGCAGCGTATAATCGTCCGCATCTTTTTGAAGTCCCTGAGCCTCACCTTCATTTGCAACAGTAGCGGCCTTATAGACAGACTGCCCATCATCCGCGGGCTGCGCAGCACCCTCAACTTCCGCGTCATCAGACAACGGGGCCGCCTCGGAAGCATCGTCGCCAGTCTCGTCGCCCTCGGCGTCGTCGCTATTCTGGTTTTTGGTATCCCCGTTGGTAGTGTCGTCTACATCAGTAGACTCACTTGAGGAACCCCCCCCCATTACAGTTTTCTCGGTAGGAGCCGTCTGGGCATCGTTGGCGATGGCCTGGGAGATCGGGGGCATGACGAGCGACAGTACCAAGCTCAAGACAGAAGCTCCGCACAAAACACCCGCTATCACACGATGCGCCGCTTTATTACCTTGCTTAGATTTATTTGAATTTGCTGTCATCGATGCCTCCTCCCCAAGAGACCGCGATCTTGCTCTTTCGTTATCTAACCGGCACGCAGTCAATACTTACGCGCGCCTTACATTGATAAGTTTAGCTATTGTTTAAACATGTGGGGCGTCTTTTTCTACCATTTTTGCGTCAAACAATCTTTATTCTTGACAATTGCTCAAAGTATGCATTGTTTTATTGAATTCTTTTATTTAAAAACCGCAGGTAGATTTGTTATCTACTTTAGGTAATTCATACTTTGTTGTTATTTGTACAACATTTTATTATTAGTAGTATATTCTGCGAGCGATCGATTTGTAGCTGTAAACGGTAGAGCGTTTGCCTGCTCTGACAACCTGCCAGCTAGATGGCCTATTAGTGGCGACCGGTATATATCATGATGTTTATACATCAACATTTAAGTTCGCGGGAAACTGCCTCGGCACAAATAGCGCCCCGCTCGCCAGTCTTAGAACAAACCACCACAAAGGTGCCTGTCCCCTTCGTGGTGGTTCTGTTCTAGGTGCTACAGCAAATGCTCCTCGATAAAGATCGCGATGCCATCTTCGTCGTTGCTCGCGGTTACATAGTCCGCGGCGGCACGGGTGGCGTCGCTGCCGTTTGCCATGGCAACGCCAACGCCGGCGTCAGCCACCATGCAGGTGTCGTTGTCCGCATCGCCAAACACGCAGATGTCCTGGAGCTCCGTGTCGTTGAGCTCCGCCACGCGCACAAGGCCGCGCGTCTTGGACACGCGCGGATCCATGAACTCGTAGAGCCGCTGCGTGGTTTGCAGAGCCGCTGCCTTAACAGTGTCATCGGCAAACGTCGACGCCCGCTCAATCACCTGCGGCATTACCTCGGGTGCCATGGTAAACATCACCTTGGGCTGCGGCTCGCGCAAAAACTCGGCAAAATCGACCACCTTGTAGGACACGCCGTCGACGCGCGACAGGTGCTCGACGCACGCGTTGCTCTCGGGCACGTAGAACACGCCGTCTCGGGGGCAGACGGGCGTTGCCGGAAGGTCCGCCATGTGCTTGCAGATGCGCGCGATGGTCTCGCCCGGCAGCGGATAGCTCAGCTCGTTGATATCGTGCGCGCGGTCGATGACCTCGGCGCCACCGCAGCCCACGAGCACGTCCACCAGGCCTTCGATGCCCCAGAGCTCGTACATGGCCTCGGTCGCGTGGGCGTCGCGCCCGGTACACAGGCCGAAGAGCACGCCGCGCTCGCGCAGGGCGCGAATCGCCGCCACGGTGCGCGGGGACACCGTGTGCTGGCTCGTGAGCAGCGTGCCGTCGATATCGCAGAACACGGCTTTGATGTGGCTGAAGGTGGTGTCCATGGGGACCTTTCTGGGTTGTGCGGCGGTGTGGGGTGTATTCGTGAACGGCGTACATGATATACCAATGCGCGGGCCGCTAGAACCCGACCGCCACAAAGGTGCCTGGCCCCTTTGTGGCGGCTTGTGGTGCTCGGGTCTCAGCACAATCCATCACAACATTCGACGTTTTTCGGCAAAATCGCGATTTTCATCGAATGTTGTGACGGTTTCTTACCGTTCTGTAGCACGATCAAAATGCTTGCGTCCAAACAGCAGCAGCGCCGCGGGAACCGCCGTCACGACCATGCCCGCACCTACGAGCGTCTGCTGCACGCCAAATGTCGTCGCCAGCCAGGGGGCAATCGCCAGCGGGGCCACGCCAGCGAACATGTTGCCAAAGCCCATGACCGAGTTGACGCGGCCGAGCTGCTCGAGCGGGGCCGTCGTTTGCACGATAGTGTTGTGGAGCGGATTGACGACACCCCAGGCAACGCCCAGGGCAATCTGGCCAATGAGGGCCACGCCTACGTACGGCGTTCCCACGTAGAGCAGACTTCCCAGGCCAACGGACATGAGCGCCACGAGCAGCGTTTTAAGACTGACGAAGCGCGGCGGCATGCGGAGCGCGACCACGGCGCCCAGCACAGCGCCCACGCCGGAGGCCGACGATAGCCAGCCCATCCATTCGACGCCGACGTGCAGGACGTCACGATAGAAGAACGACTCCAGCGGGTCGAAGGCTCCGTAGCCAAAGTTCGAGAGGAAGATGATGCAGAAAAGTAGCGCGAGGACGCTGTTGGTGAAGACCGTCTTGATGCTGGTCGCGAAGGTAGCGCGGGCGGACGTGTTGGGGTTGGAGCTTTGGCTTGCGCGTCTCCCCTCCTCCGCCGAATCGGCCTTCTCCTGTCCGGCGATGCGACCCGTCTGCGGTTTAAACCCCCAGCCGGCGATGAGCGCAAGCAGGGTAAACAATATCATGAGCACGAACACCGCACGCGACGATGCTGCCGCCGCAACAAAGCCGCCCAGCGTGGGGCCGACGATGATGCTCACGTTGGAGAACATGGTGATGGTGGAGTTGATGTCTTTGAGTTCGACGGGGTCGTCGGTGAGATAAGCCGGATAGGACGTGGCGATGGGCTGGGCGAATCCCATTACAAAGCCCAAGAGCACCGCGCCGGCAAGGACCGTCTCGGTCGCGTCGCCAAAGGCGATGATCGCCGCGCCGGTAGCCAGCGTGCCGACGATGCTCAGCAAAAAATGGCGGTGCGGGCCCCAAGCGTCGAGCGCTGCACCGCCCGCAAAGGACCCCAGGATCACGAAGACGTTCATAAACAGAACGGCAAGCGACGTCGCGACGACCGAAGCGCCGTCCGCATAGGTGAGCGTTCCGATAACGCCGATAAAGTAACTGGTCTGAAAGCCGGTGTAGATGAGAAACCGCATTGCCACCAGGCGCTTAGCCTGAGCAGACAACGACGGTTGGGATTTCGAGATTCGAGATAGGGACATGGGCGCTCCTTGTTGCATACGAATACGGGCCGCGGGCATTGACCGCCGACCATCGACTCAATCTTTCCGTATGCCACGTTAAGGACGCATCGGGCCCCTTCTCTCCGTCTTCGCCCGGATGAACTACTTGGTAGATTTTAAGGCATGTCCCAAACATCTACCAAAGCAAAAACCACCACAAAGGTGCCTGTGCCCCTTTGTGGTGGCTTTAACGTTTGCCCAGATAAAACCTGCCAAAATAAACCTGTCCCTTTTTGGCAGGTTTTAGGCGAGATAGTCTTGAATCAAATCGCAGATGGCTCGGGCGTCGTTGATGTTGATGGCTCGGGTCGCAAGGCCGGCGTCGAAGGCCTGACGTGCCAGGGCCTCGTTGCAGGCAAGCGCCAGCGTATGGCCGTCAACCAAGTCGAGCGAGCTCTTGCCACGCAAGCGATCGACACCGGAGCGCGCGACCACGATGTTGTCGAAGCCCTCGGTCTTATAGCCCTCGATGATCACCACGTCGACGTCGTTGTAGCGCGACAGCAGCTCGCGCGCGGGCATCTCGTCCTCCTCGCGCGTGTCGGCGTACTCCGCCCAGCGCGTGGCGCAAATGAGGCCCACGTGCTTGGAGCCCGCCTGATGATGGCGCCAGGTGTCCTTGGCGGGCACGTCGATATCGAAGCCGTGATGCCCATGATGCTTGAGCGAACCCACGCGCAGGCCGCGGCGGGTGAGCTCGGCAATGACCTTCTCGACAAGTGTGGTCTTGCCCGAGTTTTGGTAGCCGATAAACGCTATCGCGGGGACGGCCGGAGTGGGAGCTGCGGGCGCGACGACAGGTGCGCTCGCGGACGCGTCGCCCGCGGCTCCCACGGCCTCAACAGCAGCGGCCTGACGCTCCGCGCGATCCCACACGCCCGAGCGGCCGCCCTCCTTGTGCAGCAGGCGCACGTCGACGATCTCCATGCCGCGATCGACGGCCTTGCACATGTCGTAGATGGTTAGGCACGCGGCACTCGCGCCGGTCAGCGCCTCCATCTCGATGCCCGTCTTGCCCGTCACGCCCGCCGTGACCAGCACGTGAAAGCCGACCTGCCCGTCCGGACGCGCCGGCGCCCAGCCCTCGGGCACGTCCTCGGCCGGCGTCCCCGCCGGAGCGATGGGCGCAATGTCGCACTTGCTCTTGGTAATGAGCAACGGATGGCACATGGGGATGATGTCGCTCGTGCGCTTGATGGCCATAATGCCCGCCACGCGCGCGCAGGCGAGCACATCGCCCTTTTTGGCGCGGTCCTGCAGCACCATGGCTTGCGTCTCGGGGTGCATGAGGATGGTGCCCTCGGCGATGGCAATGCGATGGGTCTCGGCCTTGTCGGACACGTCGACCATGCGTACCTCGCCCTTGGCATCCACGTGCGTCAGCTCATCGCGACGGGCGTCGCGGGCGGGCTCGGTGGCAGCACTGGCAGTCGGCTGCGCGGGCACGGCGGCGTTGCCTGTATTCGCCGCAGCCGTGGCTTTGTGGGCAGACATCGCGGCCCTGCGAGCGGCCTTGGTGGCATCGGCGTACCTGCTCTTGGCCATATGATCATCCTCCGATTTGGGACATAAATCGTTGCGTGCCCTCAATTATCGCGTGTTCCTGCGGTTTGTGGGCCACGGCATCGCGCCAAATCGAAAGTACCTGCATATCATCACCACGGCGCAGGGCATCGCGCACCGAATACTCGGCATCGCTGAACAGGCACGGACGCACGCTGCCATCGGCCGTCAGGCGCAGACGGTTGCAATTCGCGCAAAAATGGTTGGACATGGCGCTAATGAAGCCGACCGTTCCCGCCGCGCCCGGAAAGTGCCAGTAGCGCGCAGGGCCCGCGCCGGCAGGAGCGTCGTTGATGTCGAGCGGCTCGAGCTCGCCCAATCCCGTCGCGGCGGCCCCGGCATTGATGCGCGCCCGCAGCTCGTCGCTCGGCACGGTATCGCTCGCGTCCCACAGCTCGGGATTGAGTGTGGGCGCATGCGGGTCCACAGCGCAATGCGAACTGGTGCGCTCGTCGCCAATGGGCATGTATTCGATAAAGCGCAGGTGGATGGGGCGGTCGAGCGTGAGCCGTGCGAGGGCTGCCACATCCTGGTTGAGTCGACGCACGACAACGCAGTTGACCTTAACGGGCTCAAAGCCCCAAGCCAGCGCCGCGTCGATGCCAACCATGGTCTGCTCGAGTCGACCTAGACGCGTGATCTTTCCAAACAGCGTAGGGTCGAGCGTATCGAGCGAAATGTTGACGCGGTTAAGCCCGGCATCTTTGAGCTGCGATGCCAGCTTGGGCAGCAGGGCGCCGTTGGTGGTAAGCGAGATGTCCTCGATCTGCGGAATCGCGCGGATGTCGCGAATGAGCGGAATGATGCGGCGGCTGACCAGCGGCTCGCCGCCCGTCAGGCGTACGCGGCGAATGCCCTCCCCCGTCACCAAGCGCACAAAGCGGGCGATTTCCTCGGCGCTGAGCAGCTCGTCGTGCGCGCGGGGCACCACGCCATCGGCCGGCATACAGTAAATGCAGCGGAAATTGCACTTGTCGGTAACGGCAATGCGCAGGTAGTTGATATCGCGGCCAAAACCGTCATGTTGCACGTGCCCGTCCACGCAGCCCTCCCTCACGCGGCGTTTTATTCTTCGGAAAACATAATACCCCACGAGAGAATCATGCCGACACCCGTACGACAGGACAGGTCGCTTCGAGCAAAACGGACTTTCCAAGCCCATCCTCAGCACAGACCATCACAACATTCGATGCTTTTCCCGTTTTTGGCAAAAAACGTCGAATGTTGTGATGGTTTGCCTGCCCACGGCACCCCGCAGAAGGACCAAAGCGCCCCTAAAGGTTGCCGTCCCAGTGTCGAATCACGAATTCTCGCAGGTCGTTCTGACGTTTCTGGAACACCTCGCTTCGGTCGCACTTAAGGCCCATGGCGAGCGCAATGGCGTTCATCGCCCGATGCAATTGCAGCTGGTGGGCAAACTGAGTCCCGGTGAGGACGATCATCCTAAAGCCCAGCGCGCTCAGCACGGTCATACGCTCCGCGTCCGACGCACTGCGCTGTTTATCAAGATGGTCCGAGCCGTTGTATTCAATCCCCGTACCGCTCGCAGGTGCATATACATCGATCTCGAAATACCCGGCCTTAGCGAGATATTTGAACTCGTTGGGAACATCGACCCGATGGTTGAGCTCAACCCTGGTGTACCCGAGCCCGCCCTGGGAACGCTTCGCGACGACCATGATCGCGGTGGCCGTCTCCATGGGCGACCGCGCGCCATCGTGCACGCGTTTGAGCACGGCAGCCGCACGCGTAGCCCCCTGACGAGATCGGTTCTCATCGCAATAAGCGATCAGGTCGGCAACGGTATACCTCTGCCCCATCTCGATATAATCGCCTGTCGACAGATGATTCAAATGGTATCGGGCGCAGATTTCATAGCCATATTCCAGCTGCTCGGGCTCGCTCATCCACGAACCCGCTTGGACAAAACACATGACCTCATCAACCACCAGAAGGCCCTCTGCCACCTCGATAAGATGGCCCGGAGGTACTGGCGCCCCAAACACGTGGCATCTAAATCCAGCCGGCGTCGAGCGCTCAAAATCGAAGTTGACGAGCGTGTCGATATGATCGAGCTCTTCTCGCGGAATACCAAGCGAAACCAGATAGTCGGTAACGATCCCAACCGCCGTTGAAGCCCTCAGCCCCTTGGCATCTAGCCCCAATTTGGGCAGGTCCGCAGTCGGCTCCGCCTCGTTAGCAAGCGAGTCCTCATCGTATAGGCTGCTTGCTCGCGAGAGCGGCTCGGACGGGCGCGCCACGTTGTGGTACAGCCAGGCAGTCTTATGGGACAGGACGATCGGCAGGTCCATGAGCCCTCCAATGGAGTCGGATAACCAACCTTATTCCCCTGCCCACGGGTCCGCACACCTCCGTGCGCAAGAAAGCAATTCCACCCGGTCGAGTGGCAGAAAAACCATCACAACATTCGATGCTTTTTCCGATTTTGGCAAAAAACGCCGAATGTTGTGATGGTTTGAGGCGAGGTGAGAGGCACGGAGGGGTCAAAGCATCGTGCTCGAACGGGTTAATCCAACTCTTTTAACCCGTGTGCCAGCTGCCAGTACTCGCCGTGCTGGGCGAGCAACTCTTCGTGCGTGCCGCGCTCGATGATGCGGCCGTGTTCGAGGACCATGATGGCGTCGGCGTCGCGGACGGTGGACAGGCGGTGCGCAATCATAAACGTGGTGCGTCCGCGCATGATGCGGTCCATACCGCGCTCGATGAGCTTTTCGGTACGCGTGTCAATGGAGCTCGTGGCCTCGTCCAGGATGAGCACCGGCGGGTCGGCAACGGCCACGCGCGCGATGGCGAGCAGCTGGCGTTGGCCCTGTGACAGGTTGGCACCATCGGCTGTGACCGGCGTGTCGTAGCCTTGCGGCAAGCGGCGGATAAACGAGTCGGCGCAAGCGGCCTCGGCGGCGGCGCGCACCTCCTCGTCGGTCGCGTCGAGCTTGCCAAAGCGGATGTTCTGCGCAATGGTGCCGCTAAACAGGTGCGTATCCTGCAGCACAATGCCGAGCGACCCGCGCAGGCTGGCCTTGGCAATGTGCTTGACGTCGATGCCGTCGTACGTGATCTCGCCGTCATCGACCTCGTAGAAGCGGTTGATGAGGTTGGTGATGGTCGTCTTTCCGGCGCCCGTCGAGCCCACAAACGCGATCTTTTGCCCCGGCTTGGCAAACAGGTTGAGATCCGTGAGCACACGGGTGCCCGGCACGTAGGAAAAGTCCACGGCGTGGAAGCGCACGTCGCCGGCAAGCGGAACCAAGCCGCACGTGAGCTCGGTGCCGTCGGCAGCCACCGCGCGGCCCGACTCATCAACGGCTGCCACGTCATGCAGATGCCCGTAGACGCCCACGCCCTGGCCCTCGGGAATCTTCCACGCCCACGCGGCGTCGCCCGTCTGCACCAGCTCCACGCAGCCCTCGTCCACCTCGGGCTTAAGGTCCATAGCCGCAAACAGGCGCTCGGCACCGGCCAACGCGTTGAGCAAGAAGTTGCCGAGCTGCGTAAACTGGTTGATGGGCATGGCGGCTTGGCGCACAAAGACCAGGTAGCTTGCAAGCGCGCCCACGTCGGCCAGGCCGTTGATGCAGAGCATGCCGCCCGCCACGGCGACGATGGCATAGTTGACGTAGCCAATCACGACGGTCATGGGCACCATGGAGTTGGCATAGCTCACGGCGGCGGTGCCGGTGCGGCGAAGCTCATCGTTGCGGCAGGTGAAGCCGGCGACATTCGCTGCCTCGCGATTAAAGACCTTGATGACCTTTTGGCCCGAGACCATCTCTTCGATATATCCGTCCAGGTCGCCAAGCGATGCCTGCTGGGCGGCAAAGAAACGCTTAGAGCGCGCACCCGAGTAGCGCGCATACAGCACAATGGCCGCATCGCACACGAGCGTGATAATCGTGAGCTGCCAGTTAAGGATGATGAGCATGGCCGTGGTGCCCACAACCTGAATGGCGGCCTGAATCACGTTGGCAAAGCTGTTGTTGAGCGCCTCGGAGACAGTGTCGACGTCGTTGGTGAAAAAGCTCATGATGTCGCCCGAGCGCGTGCTGTCAAAATAACTGAGCGGCAGCGTCTGGATGTGCGCGAACAGGTCGCGGCGAATATCGGACACCACGCGTTGGGCCGCGCGCACCATAATCTGAGAGTAGCCCAGGGCCGAGAGTACGCCCGCGGCGTAGATGATCGCCGTCAGGATGACCTGCTTGGTAAGCAGTTCCTCCCCGCCCGTGGCCAAACCGTTAACGATGGGACGCACCATGTAGGTGCCGACGAGGCTCGCGATGGCGGCGACGGAGGCGAGCACGCCCACCGCGAGCAACGAGAACTTGGCATGCCCCATGTAGGAGAGCAAGCGGCGCACAGTGCGCTTGAGGTCGGCCGGGCGTGCTTGGGCTGCGGTCTTAGGCATGGCACTCACCCCCTTCCAAGGGTGATCTGCTGGGGACGGAGGAGAACGGATCATTCGCGCAGCCATCGTCGCAGCCGTCGCCGGCGTCCGCGTTCCCCGCAAACTCCATCTGCGAGGCGTAAATCTCCTGGTAGATGTTGTCGCTCGCCAGCAGTTCCTCGTGCGTGCCCACGCCGTGGACACGACCGTCGTCCAACACCACAATGCGATCGGCATCCATGACGCTCGCGATACGCTGGGCGATGATGAGCACGGTCGTATCGGGAATCCGAGCGATGTGCTCGCGAATCTTAGCGTCGGTCGCCATATCGACCGCGCTGGTGGAGTCATCAAAAATGAGCACGCGCGGGTGCTTGAGCAGCGTGCGCGCGATGCACAGGCGTTGCTTCTGGCCACCCGAAACACCGGCGCCACCTTGACCCAACTCGCCGTCCAGCCCGCCGATGCGATCAAGGAACTCGTCCACGCACGCTGCGCGGCAAGCCGCGAGGAGCTCATCGTCCGACGCCTGCGGATTGCCCCACTGCAGGTTCTCGCGCACGGTGCCCGTGAACAACACGTTCTTTTGCAGCACAATGCCCACGGCGTCGCGCAAGGCGACCAGGTCATAGTCGCGCACGTCGTGTCCGCCCACAAGTACGACGCCCTCGGTGGCGTCGTACAGGCGCGCAATCAGCTGCACAAGCGAGCTCTTGCCCGAGCCCGTGCCGCCGAGGATGCCCACCGTCGAGCCGCTCTCGATGCGAAGGTCGATATGCTCGAGCACATCCTCGGCTGCATCCGCGCGGTATTTAAAGGAAACGTCGCGGAACTCGATACTGCCGTCCGCTGGCGCCGCAGTCGCGAGGTCTCCCGCAGGGCTGGCGATAAAGGGCTCCTCATCGAGCACCTCTGCGATACGGCCCACGCTCGTGAGAGCGCGTGTGAGCAGCAAAAACACGTTGGAAATCATCATGAGCGAGTTCATGATCAGCAACACGTAACTCATAAAGCCCGTGAGCGAGCCCACGCCCAAGCGACCTTCGATGATCATGCGGCCGCCAATCCACAGAATGGAAAGCGCCGCCACGTACATCGACAGCTGAAACACCGGCAGGTTGAGCACAGCGTTGCCAAAGGTCTTGGTCGCCGTGCCGGCGAGCTCGGTATTGACGGTGTCGAACTTGTCGCACTCGTGCTCGGCGCGCACGTAAGCCTTCACGGCGCGCACGGCGGTAAGGTCCTCTTGCACCACGCCGTTAAGGTGGTCCATCGAGGTCTGGAGTTGGCGGTAGAGCGGGCTCACGCGATAGGTGATGACGCCCAGTACGATTGCCAGCACGGGCAAGATGATCGCAAAGACGGTGGCGAGCGGGCGCGACAGCATCAGCGCGTAGATAAGGCCGACGATAAGCGTCACCGGGCCGCGCACCATAGGGCGAAAGCCGTTGCCCACAGCATTTTGGATAACGGTGATGTCCGTGGTCATGCGGGTGACGAGCGAGCTGGCGTCGTAGTTGTCCAGGTTGCCAAAAGCGAGCGTCTGAATCTTTTTGTACTCGGCCTCGCGCAGGTTAGCGCCTAGGCCCGAGGCAACGCGGGCGGACGTGCGGGCATAACCCAAGCCCAGTACCAGCGAAAGCGCAGCGCACACCAACATGTACGCGCCCTGTAGCAGCATGTAGTTGATATCACACGCAGGCACGCCCACATCGATGATGTTGGCCATGATGACCGGGATAAACAGCTCGAGCACCGTCTCGACCGACACAAAGAACACGCCGAGGATGGCATCGCGACGGTATGCCCCTAGATAGGAAAACAGTATTTTGAGATTGCGCACGCAGGTTCAGCCCCCATCAAACGTTGTTCGCAAACGCACGTATTATTGCGCGCCGAATAATGGTGTCAAGTATTCCGAAATCGTTTTCTGCAAGGTTAGCGCCGGCGGCGAGTTCTCGTGATGTGTGTCCATATTCACTCGGAATAATGGTGCGCGCGACTTTTTTCGCTCCGGCGTCAACATAAACCTTGACTCTACAATCGTTATAGGGTTTTCACTACACTGGTACGTAAACGAATCAAGCCAGAAAGTCCCGCCCATGGAACACGACCTCACACGCGGCAATGTCCTTAAGACCATCGCGGTCTTTGCCCTGCCCTATATGCTCTCGTACTTTTTGCAGATGCTCTACGGCATGGCCGACCTGTACATGATGGGGCAGTTTAGTGGCGCCGCCGGCATCACCGCCGTGGGCAACGGCGCGCAGACGCTCTATATCATTACCGTGACGCTCGTGGGTCTGGCCATGGGAACGACGGTCATCGTCGGCCACGCCGTGGGGTCGCGCCGCTTCGACCGCGCCGAGGCCGCCATCGGCAACACCATCACGCTCTTTATGGGTGTCTCGGTGGCGCTGGCCGCGCTCTTGCTCGCGCTGTGCCCGCAGATCGTGGCACTCATCGGCACGCCGGCCGAAGCGGTCGAGGGCACCGCCGCCTACCTGCGCATCTGCTTTATCGGCATTCCGTGCATCGCCGCGTACAACATCCTTTCGGCCATCTTTCGCGGCCTGGGCGATTCGCGCTCGCCCATGTACGTGATCGGCGTGGCATGCATCATCAACATCGCGCTCGATTTTCTTTTTATCGGCCACATGGGGCTCGGCCCCGTGGGCGCGGCGCTCGGCACGGTAACCGCCCAGACGGCAAGCGTTGCCCTCGCGCTCGTGTGGCTCAAGAGCCGTCGCACAAACATCCACGTTAAGCGCAGCGACCTGCGCCCCCAGCCCGAGGTGCTCGGCAGCATTCTTAAGATCGGCGTGCCCGTGGCCGTGCAGGACGGTTGCATCCAGGTGGCGTTTATGTTTATCACCGTCATCGCCAACCACCGCGGCCTGGTCGACGCCGCCGCCGTGGGCTTGGTCGAAAAGATGATCAGCTTTTTGTTCATTGTGCCGAGTTCCATGGGTGCCACCGTCAGCGCGCTCACGGCGCAAAACGCCGGCGCAGGCAAGGGAGATCGTGCACGTCAGGTACTCAAAGACGCCATGACCATCTCGGTCGTGTACGGCTGCCTAATCACGGTGCTGATGTGGCTGGTGGCACCGGCGTTTATCGGCTTTTTTGCCAAGGACGCCGCAGTGGTCGCGGCCGGTACCGGCTATATGCGCAGCTATATTTTCGACGCAATCTTTGCCGGCATCCACATTTGCTTTAGTGGCTTTTTCGCCGCGTATGGCAAGAGCTACATCGGCTTTGCGCACAACGTGCTGGCCGTGGCTCTCATTCGCGTGCCCGGTGCGTGGCTGCTGTCGAACGCCTATTCCGACACGCTTTTCCCCATGGGTATCGCCTCGCCGTGCGGATCGATTCTGTCGGCGGTCATCTGCGTGATTGCATTTACCGTGCTCAACCGCCGTGGGGCTTTTGACAAACTGGTAGCGTAGCGGGGCGACGCAAAATCGCCCTGATCGACGACATCATCAGCGACGACCCGGCAACCTACGTGACGCAGATCACGGTGCCGGTCTCTCTAGGCTAGACCGAGCCTCGCCTCTAACTCGGTCAACGCCTCAAAGGCATCGCGAGATGCACCCGCCGCGCGCTCGCGCTCGGCAACGCAAATTCGCATCATTAAGCGCTCTTTTGCCTGCACTTGGGAATGCCTCGCGCGCCCTTCCACCTGCGAGCAATTGCGATTCTCGATATCCATTACGCCTCCGGCACCTCACCAGTAGCTAAGATCTGCTCGAGCGCGTCCTCGTCCAGCACGGGCACACCCAGCTGCTCGGCCTTGGTGAGCTTGGAGCCCGCTTTGGGGCCGGCGACCAGATAGTTCGTCTTCTTCGACACGCTGCCCGAAACCTTGGCGCCGAGCACCTTGAGCGCCGCGCCCGCCTCGTCGCGCGTGCGGTTGACGAGCGTGCCGGTGAGCACGAAGGTCAGACCCGCAAGCGGCTGTGCGTCGGCGAGCTCGCCCGCCACGCCAGCTTCGGCCGCGGCTTGCGCATGAGCGGCGCCCAAGTCGACCTCGAGCGAAAGGCCCGCTTGGCGCAGACGTTCCAGCACGGCAAGGTTCTCGGGCACGGCCAGGAACTGCTTGACGCTCGCCGCAATCTTGGGACCGATGCCCTCGCACTCGGCGATATCCTCTTCGCTCGCCAAGATAAGCTTGTCAATCGACAGGAATCGCTCGGCGATGACCTCGCCCACGCTCTTGCCCACGTGGCGGATACCCAGGGCAAACAGCACGCGACCGAGTGGCTGGCTCTTGGACTTGTTGAGCTCGGCGATGATTTTCTCGGCCGTCTTGAGGCCCACCGGAATGGGGTCGCCCTTCTTGACGCCCTTTTTGCTGTTGGAGCTGGCATAGGTGCGCCCTGTGTCCAGGCCGGCGATATCGTCGACCGTGAGCTGGTAGAAGTCCGCGACATCATGGATCAGACCGGCGGCGATCATCTTGTCGACGATCTCGTCGCCCAGGCCGTCGACGTCCATGCAGCCGCGGCTCACCCAGTGGAGCAGGCGCTCCTTGAGCTGTGCGGGGCAATCGATGGACACGCAGCGGTAGGCTACCTCGCCATCCTCGTGAACCACGGGGCTGCCGCACACGGGGCAGACCTCGGGCATCTGCCAGTCAACGCTGTCGGCCGGGCGCTTGTCGAGCACGGGGCCCACGACCTCAGGGATTACGTCGCCCGCCTTGTGCACGATGATGGTGTCACCCTCGCGCACGTTCTTGCGGCGGATCTCGTCGATGTTGTGCAGCGTTGCGCGCGCGATGGTAGAGCCGGCAACCGTGACCGGGTCGAACTCGGCGACCGGCGTGAGCACGCCGGTACGACCCACCTGGATGCGAATCTCGCGCAGGACGGTCTGCTTTTCCTCGGGCGGGAACTTAAAGGCAATAGCCCAGCGCGGTGCGCGAGCGGTAAAGCCCAGGTCGAGCTGCTGCTGGAAGCTGTCGACCTTTACGACTACGCCGTCGATGTCGTAGTCCAGGTCACCGCGGTGCTCAAGTGCCTGGGCACAGAACTCGTGAACCTCAGCCGGCGTGGCGCAGCGGGCCACGTTGGGGTTGACGCTGAAGCCGGCGCTGCGCAGCCAGTCGAGAAATTCGCGCTGGCTGTGGACGTGCAGCGGATCGGTATCGGCAATGGCGTAGATAAAGGTGGCCAGGTCGCGGCGTGCCGTGACCTTGGGATCCTTCTGGCGCAACGATCCGGCGGCGGCGTTGCGCGGGTTGGCGAAGGGGTCGCGACCCTCGGCATCGGCCTCTTCATTCAGACGCACAAAGCTACCCTTGGGCATGTAGACCTCGCCGCGCACTTCGATGGTACGCTCGCGGTCGGCACCCATGTGGGCGAGCGCAGGCTCGGACAGGTGCATGGGCACATCCTTGATGGTGCGCACGTTGAGCGATACATCCTCGCCCGTGGTGCCGTCGCCGCGCGTGGCGGCGCGCACAAAGGTGCCGTTTTGGTAGGTAAGCGCCACACCCAGACCGTCGATCTTAAGCTCGCAGGTATAGGTGACGCTGCCGGCACCGAGCGCATCCTCGGCGCGCTGGAGCCACGCGTCGAGTTCGTCCAGGTCCATGGCATCGTCCATGGAGTACATGCGTGCCATATGCGTGACCGGCGTAAACTGCTCGCTCACGTAGCCGCCCACGCGCTGGGTATAGCTGTCGGACGTCACCAAATCGGGGTAGGTCGCCTCAATCTCCTGCAGCTCAACGAGCATTTTGTCAAAGGCGGCATCCGTGATCTCGGGCGCATCGAGCATGTAGTAGCGATAGGCGTGGTAGCCGAGCTCATGGCGCAGCTCGGCCGCGCGCGCCGCCGCCTGGGCACGGGCGTCGGTCGGTGCGGCGGCATCCGCGCTCGCGGGCGTTTCGGTATCGATGTCCACACCGTCACCAAACAGGCTCGATTGCTCCATAGCGGCACTCCTTCGCTCGATTTCAAACGGATACAAGAGTACCACCGGTCACCATGGCGCCGAATAACCCTTTCGAACCGCACCGAATCGGCAGCCGCAAGACTGGGGTGGATCGCGCGATTAAACCATGCCCTTGCCAGTTCTAAATGATCCGTTTCCCCGTCCCCAACGGATCAATAAGAAAAGAGGGGCTGTCCCGCGCTGGCGGAACAGCCCCTCTGGCTTCGATATGTGCGATACAGCTCGTTAGAAACCCTGGCCGTAGCCCTGGCCCTGGCCCTGCTGGCCGAGCAGCTCCTCCAGGTACTGGCGCAGCTGCTCATCGGTAATACCGCCGTTGCCAGTGTCGGTTGCGCTGTCGTCCTGCTGCTGGCTCTGCAGCTCCTCGTCAGAGCCCAACTCAACCGTGACCTTCTTCTCGTCCTTGCCGCGCATGAGCGTGATCTCGACCTTCTCGCCCACCTCGTGGCTGCGCAGCGCAATGATCAGGCCATCGGCACTCGTAATCTCATCGTCGCCCAGCTTGGTAATGACATCGCCCTCTTGGACGCCAGCCTTGGCGGCAGGACCGTCCTCGACGACGCTCGCCACGTACGCGCCGCTGTCGGTGCTCAGCTTGTTGGTGCGGGCGTTAAGCGCATTGACGCTCGAAAGCGTGGCGCCCAGGTACGGGTGCACCGGCGTCTTGCCGTCAATAATCTGGTCGGCAATATTCTTGGCATAGTTAACCGGAATGGCAAAGCCCACGCCCGAGCTGGAGCCCGAGTAGCTCTCGATGAGCGAGTTGATACCCACGAGCTCGCCGTTGTCGTTGACGAGCGCGCCACCGGAGTTGCCCGGGTTGATGGCGGCATCGGTCTGGATCATGTTGGCATAGATAGTATTGCCGCTGGTAGAGCTCATGGCCGTGGAGCGATAGAGCGCCGAGACGATACCCGTGGAGACAGACTGCTCGTTGCCGAACGGCGAGCCGATCGCCATGACCCACTCGCCCACGTTGAGCTTGGAGGAATCGCCGATCTCGATCGGCGTAAGCTTGGAGGCGTCTGCATCCTTGAGCTTGATGACGGCCAGGTCACTCGAGGCATCGTTGCCCACGAACTCGGCCTCGTAGGTGGTGCCGTCATCCATGGTCACCACGTACTGATCATAGCCATCAACCACGTGGTTGTTGGTGAGGATGTGGCCCTCGGTATCGAGCACAACGCCCGAACCGACGCTGCCCGAACTATCCGACTCGTCGGCAGACTGCGAAAGTGTATTGTCCTGGCTACCGCTCGAAGTGGCGGTGATGGAAACCACGGAGGGCAACGCCTTGGCAGAGACGGCCTCGGCCAGCGTGGTGTCCTCGGAGTCGATGGTGATCTTTTGTGTCGATGAACCCGAGGCACCCGCCGTCACGGCGTTCCTGCCACCGCCGATATCGAGCGTGCCGCTCATAATGAGCGCGATGACCAGCAGGGCGCCGCAGGCACAACCGGCGAGCGCCGTAATGAAAATCGGCAACTTTTTGGTCTTGGTCTTGACCACCGTGTGCTTGTTTACAACCTGCTGACCGCCCAGCGGCTGGCCGGTCTGTGTGTCGTAAGCCTGCACGTAGGGAATGTTGCTGCCGGCAGGCGTCGACTCCACCTGCACACGCGGCTGCTGCTGGGTCTCGCCAGCGTTGCCCGCATCCTGAGGACGCTGGGAATCCTTCTCGCTCATGGCTGCGATCCTTTCGTCTAATAACCAAAGGCCCGCCAAACATGTGGCGGGCCATCAATGTTCACGTTGAGTTGTACCCCAATATGCGGGCGAACGTGTATGAGAACGCAATCTTTTAGGAAGGCTTAAGTTCTGCTGCAAACTCGAAAGGGATCCACGCATGCGTCAAAACCACCACAAAGGCGCCTGTCCCCTTTGTGGTGAAAAGCTAGTCCTTAAACAGATAGCCCACACCGCGAACGGTGGTGATGTGTGCCGCGATCTGCGGGCCCACCTTGGAGCGGATGCGTCGAATGTGCACGTCGACGGTGCGTGTGCCGCCGCAGTACTCAAAGCCCCACACGCGGTGCAGCAGCACCTCGCGGCTGTAGGCGCGGTTGGGGTGCGTCGCCAAAAAGCTCAGCAGCGAGTACTCCATCAGCGTCAGGTCGATGGGCTCGTTATCGAGTGTCACCTGGTAGGTAGCCAGGTTAATCTCGAGGTTATCGATGTTGAGCACATCGTCGGCGGCGACGGTCTCCTCCTCGCCCATCAGGCGCTGTGCACGAGCCTTAAGCTCGTTGGGCGTCGCCGTGGGGCATACAAAGTCGGCATGCGCGTGATTCGGCAGGCGCAGGGTGCCGAGCGCCTCGTCGTCGACGATCACCAACATGGGGACGCCGCCGCGATCGTCAAGCCACTTGGCAATCTGATCGATGCGGTCGCTGCGGATGCCGTCGGAATCGAGGATCAGCAGGTCAAAGTCGTGCGCCGCAGTCGGCGAATCGGGGGTAGCCAGGCTCACCTCGACACCCAGGGTAGTCGTCAAGCTGCGGGCAAACTCGTGGAAGCGCGTCGTGCGCGCCATGAACAGGGCACTCTTTTCGGACATATCGGCCTCCAAGGAAATGAGCTCAATCGTACTGGAACAAGCCAGCGCGATTAGGAGTTCGCCAGATAATGCTTGATCTCCCACTCGGTGATCGTGGACTCAAACTTATGCCACTCGTTGCGCTTCTTTTTGAGGAAGAAGCTGTGGATGTGCTCGCCGAGGGCATCCTTCATAAACTGCGAGTCCTCAAAGACGTCGAGCGCCTCTTTGAGCGAACGCGGCAGCGGCGTGTAGCCGGCCTCGAGCATCTGACGGTCGGTGAGTTTGAGCGTCTCGGCCGTGGCCTCGGGCGGGAGCTCCAGCTTGCGCTCGATACCATCGAGACCAGCCGCCAGCGTGACGGCGTTGACCAGATACGGATTGGCCATGGGGTCGGGGCTGCGAAGCTCGATACGCGTGGACAGCTGCTTGCCGGGCTTGTAGACCGGGATGCGGATCATGCTCGCGCGGTTGCGCAGGCCCCACGTGGCGTACTGCGGCACGGAGTCGCCGCCCGTGGTGATGCGCTTGTACGAGTTGACCGTGGGGTTGGTGATGGCGCTGATCTCGCGCGCGTGCGCCAAGATGCCGGCCATATAGTGCTTGGCGGTATCGGAGAGATGGTACTTCTCGTCGTCCTCGCCCCAAAAGACGTTGTTGCCGTCGTGGTCGAACAGCGACTGATGCAAAAACATAGCGCTGCCGTCCTCACCCGCCAACGGCTTGGGCATAAAGGAGGCGTGGCAACCGCTCTCGTAGGCCTGCTGCTTAATGATGAGCTTGGCCGTGGTGATGGCGTCGGACATGCTCAGGGCCTCGGCGTGGCGCAGGCTCATGCCATGCTGCGAGCGACCGGCGGCGTGGAAGGTGTACTCCACGGGCACGGACATCTTCTCGAGCGTAAGGACCGTGTTGCGGCGCAGGTCGCGAGCGGCGTCGCTCACCGAAAGATCGAAGTAGCCCACGTTGTCGAGCGGCTCGGGGGTGTGCTCGTCGGGGAAGTAGTAATACTCCAGCTCGGCGCCCACGTTGAGCAGATAGCCAGCTTTCTCGGCCTTGCGGAACATGCGACGCAACGCATCGCGCGGATCCCCAGCGAAGGGCTTGCGGTCGGGGGTGCACACATCACAGAACACGCGGGCAACGCCGTTATGGCTCGGACGCCACGGCAGGATCTGGAAGGTCGAAGCATCGGGAAACGCCAGCATATCGGCTTCCTCGGGCGTGGCAAAACCCTCGATGGCGGAGCCGTCAAAGCCAATACCCTCCTCAAAAGCGACCTCGAGGTCCTCGGGGCTAATGGCAAAGTTCTTGAGGCGGCCGAGAATGTCGACAAACCACAGACGAACAAAGCGGATGTCACGTTGCTCTACGGAGCGGAGTACGTAATCGATGTTCTGCTGGTTCATGTCGCTCCCCTTTCTTTCGGGCGGGTTTCGACTGGTCTATATCGCAGATACTATCGCAGAAAAATGTTTCCGCAGGGTTAAAGCGTGTCCGGCGCTCAAAAAACGTGCGCGAGCTGGCAAGTGTGGGTCGGTGGCTTAGCGCGAAGTGGAGGCTCGGGACTCGATGTGGCCGGGAATCTCGATGCGCTTGGGTGCGAGCCTTGCGGCCTCGCCTACCGTGGTGGTGACGACGTCGATGCGCTCGGACAGGCGCTTGACCACGCGCTCGGCAATCGCCAGGGTGTCCTGCGCGGCCGTGGTCACGCCGCCAAAGAGCACGTGGTTCCAGGGATAGTCATCGAACGTCGCGATCTTAAGACCCGCCGGCAGCGAGGGGCCAAGCTGGGCCAGTGCCTCGGTCAGGCGCAAGAAGACCAGGCCGTTGACGGCGATAAGGCCGAGCTTTTTACCTGCGTAATCGCGGATGGTCTCGTCCAGGCGACTGATACCCTCGGCGCCACCGTCGGTGAGGGTGACAACCTCGCCGGCAAGACCGCGACGAGCGAGCTCATCGGTAAAGGCCTCGGCACGCTCGCGACGCACGGGGCTGTCGTCGCTTGCCTCGGTGAGCAGGCACAGGCGCTCGCTGCCAGCCGCGGTGAGCTCGTCCACCAGCCCGGCGACCAGCTCGCGGTTGTTAGACGTCACCAGATCGATGCCGCCGTCCTCGATGTCGCGGTCGAGGAGGACAACCGGCAGACGTCCCGCAGCCGCGGCGATCGCCCCGTCGTTGCCGCCGCAGGTGTTGACGACCAGGCCGTCCACGCCCGCATCGATGAGCCTGGTAAGCGATTCGGACTCCTTGGCGGGGTCGTTGCCGCTAATGGCCGTCATGAGCGAGCAGCCGCGCGCGGCGGCGCTGGCGGAAAGGCCCTCGAGCATGGCGCTCGAGAACGGGTTGGCGATGTCGGCCAGGATCACGCCGATGAGGTTGGTGCGCGAGCTGCGCAGGTTGCGCGCGGCGGCACGGGGACGATAGCCCGTGCGCTCGATAACCTCGGCGATGCGGGCGCGAGTCTCCTCGGTCATCTGTCCAGGGTGGTTATTGAGATAGCGCGAAACGGTGGCCGGGCTCACGCCCGCCTCGGCAGCAATGTCCTTGATTCTCATATGCGCCATAGCGCCCCTCGTTTCCCATTTATCGGCAATCTTAGCCATTTAAGCATTTTTTAAAAATCTCGGTTGCAAAACGTTGTAGGTGAGTATACTACAAGCTGAAACGAAACCGATTTCGTAAACCGATTTCGGTAAGCGTTGGCACGGAGGTGCAAAGATGCACCCTACCGTCTTGGCACCTCCGTGCCAACGCCATATCAAAGGTGTACGCACAGACAAGAAGGAGCTACGCGACCATGGGTAAAACGGTTCTTACCTTCGGCGAGATCATGATGAGGCTCTCGCCCAAAGATCACCTGCGTATTGAGCAGGCCACCGAGTTCGACGTCCGCTACGGCGGCGCCGAGGCCAACACCGCGCTTTCCCTGGCCTATCAGGGCGACAAGGCCGCTTACGTTTCCGTCGTTCCGGCAAACCGCCTGGGCGAGTGCGCTCTGCGCTCGCTGAAGGTCTACGACGTCGACACCACGCGCGTCGTGCGTCAGGGCGACCGTCTTGGCTCCTATGTATTTGAGGTAGGCGCCTCGCAGCGCGGCAACGGCTGCGTCTACGACCGCAAGTACTCCGCAATCAACATGGCCAAGCGCGACGTCTTTGACTGGGACGAGATCCTCAAGGGCATCGACGTCTTCTACTTCTCTGGCGTGACGCCCGCTGTCTCCGACGAGATGGCCGCCGCCTGCAAGGATGCTCTCACCGCTTGCCGCGCCAAGGGCATCACCACCGTGTGCGACGTTAACTACCGCGGCAAGATGTGGTCGCCCGAGAAGTCGCAGGCAACCATGAAGGAGCTCCTGCCGCTCGTCGACATCTGCATCGCCAACGACGAGGACGCACCCGCCGGCCTCGGCATGACCTGCGTCTCCGGCTCCCTTGCCCACGGCATCGAGGAGCGCGACACCTACGTCGAAATGGCCCGTCAGATCTGCGCCGAGTACGGCTGCAAGAAGGTCGCCTCGGTCGTCCGCAATATCTCCTGCGTCGAGCGCTCCATCTGGATGGGCATGCTCTATGACGCCGAGAGCGGCGAGCACTGGTTCTCCCCTGCTCACGACGTGCACGTGCTCGAGGGCGTTGCCGCCGGCGACGCTTTCAACGCCGGCCTCGTCCATGCCCTCATCAACGACTTCGACCCGCAGGATGCCGTCAACTACGCCATCGCGGCCTCGATCCTCAAGCTCACCATCAAGGGTGATTCCAACCTGGTGACCGCCGACGAGATCGCCGCTGTGGCAAACGCCGCCGACGGTGGCACCCGCGTCGCCCGTTAAATCGTTCCCCATTCCGCGGGCTGCAGTTTCCCATACCCATACCCCTGCAGCCCGCTCCCCGATTCCTCCGGTCGGGCAAAACCACCAGTCCCATTCCGGTTTTGCCTGGCATTCCCTACACGACTGGTCGCGCAGCCGGTTTTGGAATTGCTTGTGACCCCAAGCAGTGCCTCCGATAACCAGTCCAAAACCGGCTCATGACCAGCCCTTTTAGCAATTACGCGCACTCGCGCGCCGCACATCGAAAGGAACATCATGTTCGATCAGTTCTACACCACGCTTGAGTCCCTGGGCATCGTGCCGGTCGTCGTGCTCGACAAGGTCGAGGACGCCGCTCCGCTCGCTCACGCCCTGATGGCCGCCGGCATGAAATCCGCCGAGGTAACCTTCCGCACCGCTTGCGCCGCCGAGTGCATCGCCGCCATGGCCGAGGCCGAGCCCGAGATGTGCGTTGGCGCCGGCACCGTCCTGACTGTCGAGCAGGTTGAGCAGGCCCGTGCCGCCGGTGCCAAGTTCATCGTCTCCCCGGGCTACAACGAGGCTGTCGTCAAGCACTGCATCGACATCGACCTGCCCGTGCTGCCCGGCACCGTGACTCCCTCCGAGGTCACCGCTGCCGTCAACCTGGGCCTCAAGGTCACCAAGTTCTTCCCGGCAGCCCAGTACGGCGGCCTCAACACCATCAAGGCCCTCGCCGCTCCGTTTGTCGGTCACCGCTTTATGCCCACCGGCGGCGTGAGCACCGCTAACGTCGAGGAGTACCTGAGCTCTTCCGCCATCATCGCCTGCGGCGGCACCTGGATGGTCAAGCCGGCCCTGTTCGCCGACGGCAACTTCTCCAAGGTCGAGCAGATCGCTCGCGAGGCCATGGACGTCGTCAAGAAGGTCCGCGCCTAATCCAGCTCTCTATCGTGGAGGGCGCGACCTAGACCGCGCCCTCTTTTTTGAAGCGGCTCGGAAGCGTGCCGTTTCCGTCACGGACAAGAACCGAAACCGTCTTGTATGCTGATAGAACGTGACGGAAGCGACACGCCCCCGAGCCGCTTTTTCTTCGGCTAAATCTTTGCCCTAACATAATCCAGAGCACCAAAACAAATGCGGTGCCGTCTGGAGGAATCGACCCCTTGCTTCCGGTCTGTTCCTCCAAACGGCACCGCATTTATATGCCTCGGTCACGCCCCAACGCAGTTGCGATGAAATAGGGACTGTTTGCGCCACCTGGACCGCACAACAATCCCTATTTCACCGCAACTTATGAGGGGATAGATTAGATGGACGAGTCTTTGGGCAGCTCGAAGTAATCGGGATGCAAGGCGATAACTGGGCCCTGCTCTTCGGGCATCAGATGCAGGTGAGTCTCTGCCAGATAGCTCGCTGTATCAGTGTCGCCCTCCTTAATGGCCTCAAGAATTCGACGATGCTGCCGACGAATCGGCTCCCAATCCAGATCCTGCGACACCGCGCGCAGCCAGTTATATCGCTCAAAATGCGTGTTGATGCTCTTCATCCAATCCCACAGCATGTGGCGACCGGCAATCTCAAAGCACGTCTCGTGGAACAGGTTGTCCAGGTCAAAGAAGCGACGCGTCTCGCTGTGGTCAAGCGACTCGGACTCGGCGAGAATCTGCTCAAGCTGGCGCTTTTGATCAGGCGTGGCGGCCGAGCAGCATTTGATCAGCACGCTTCTCTCGAGCTTCTCGCGCAAAAAGCAGGCGTTCTCGGCACGCTCCATGCTGATCTTTGAGACATAGGTGCCGCTCTTGGGGCGCGTTTCCACCAGCTCTTGCTCACGCAGGCGCACAAAGGACTCGCGGATGGGCGTGCGCCCGATCCCCGTCTCCTTTTCCAAGCCAATCGCCGAAAGGCGCGTGCCGGGCTTGAGCTCGGCATAGATGATCTTGGAGCGCAATGCGTTGTATGCCTGGTCTTGCAGACTCTGATAATGCTGGTGCTGTTCCATAAAGCCCTCGGATAAGTCCTCGGTTAGTCGAATACCAACACGTAATACTATCGCAACGCCGCTCCCCCCATAAGTTGCGGTGAAATAGGGACTGATGGCGCCACTGGAGCAGCTAAACAGTCCGTATTTCACCGCAACTTATAGGGGACGAAGTTTTACAGGTTGTCGATGATTGCCTGGGCGATTTCGTCGTACTGAGCCGGCTCGAGCGTGACGCGACCGGGGTTCATGGCAAACACGTCGCCAAACTCAAACGGGTCGCTCTTGTACTTGGGGACGATATGCACATGCAGGTGATGCATGGTGTCGCCGTAGGCACCAAAGTTGATCTTGTCGGGGTTGAACGCCTTGTGCAGCGCGGCGGCGACGTGGCGGACATCGGCCATAAAGGCGGCAGCGTCCTCCTCGGACATGCAGGAAATGTCATCGACGTGCTGCTTGGAGGCCACGATCACGCGGCCCTTGTGGCTCTGCTCCTTAAACAAGATGAGCTTGCTGGCGGGCAGGTCGAGCATGGGGATGCCAAAGGCATCGACGAGCGTGTTGTCGGTCCCGCACATGCAGTACGAGCAATCGGTGTGCTGTTCCATGGTGATCCTTTCGATCCGGGTGAAGGCGTTCGCCGCAATGCGACCGGCGGGCGCGACCAAGCTGCCCGGCAATCTACGACGAACGTACAATGCACTCTCTAACCGTTGCGAAATCGGTTTCGAGTATGTCCTTGTCATAATACAGCCAACGAGTTGTTGCGATTAGGTGAACGTTCACCTTTTTATTATTTTTCTCTTTGCAAATAGAATCCCATGCGTATACTAAGGCTCAAACGAAACCGATTTCGTTAAGCGTGGGCAATAGGATGCTAAGACGCACCCTACCATCTTGGCATCCTATTGCCCACGCTATGTCATTTGCTTTCTTCCCGTCTCGTTGGCCCTTCAGTCCCATTCCGGCACAGCGAGACATTTCCTAGACGACTGACCGTGGGGCCGGCTTTTCTGCTTTTACAGCAGTGCCTCCGATAACCCTCTTTTGCCGGCCCAGGTCAGCCTTTTCTTCACAACCGAAAGGACGGGTAGCAGCATGCGACCGCTCATCATTATGAATGGCGAGAAGATCGATTGGTGCCACACCGTCATCAGAATGCTGATGTATTTAGCAGGTGTCGCGACGCTCGCCCTCGGCATGAGTATTCAGACCGCATCGGGCCTGGGCGTTGCCGCACTCACTTGTTTTGCCACGACACTGTCCATGCTCACCGGCAAGACGCTCGGCTTTTGGATTACCGCGACCTATGTCGCCTACATTGCCGCACAGGCAGCCATCTTGCGCCGCGAGTTTCAGCCGCGCATTTTGCTCGAGCTCTTTTTCTCAACGCTGATCGGTGGCTTCACCGACTTCTTTATGAACGTTAACCCTCTGCACCCCACCGCGCTGCCGGCGCAAGTCATAACCATGCTGCTCTCGCTTGCCATCACCGCGTTTGGCGTGAGCCTCGTCGTCAACATGGGCGTCGTTCCCAACGCGCCTGACGGCCTGGTGCAGGTCATTGCCGAAAAGCTCAAGCGCCGCTTTGGCGATGTGAAGGTCGTATTCGACTGCTCGCACGTTGCCGCCTCGCTCGCGCTGTCGCTGGTCTTTATGCACAACCTGGGCGGCTTTGGCGTCACGACCGCCATCTCGGCACTGTTCCTGGGCCATGTCATCAACGTCGCCAACAAGCTGTTCGCCCAGCGCTTTATCCGCGCGGCCTTTGGAAAATAGCGCCACCGCAAGAACCCGCGAGCAGCGCTATACGTTGCTATATCTCACTATACTTTGCTATATCTTGCTATACTTTGCTATATCTTGCTATATTTTGAGCAAAGGTGGCTCGCATGCAAACAAACCCTTTTAAGCCCACGGCAGGCAAAACACCTCCCACAATTATCGGCCGCGAAGATGTCCTCGAGGAATTCAATGAAGGCCTCGTCAACGGTCCTGGCGCCCCGGGACGCCTTATGCGCATAGCCGGCGTCCGCGGAACGGGCAAGACGGTCCTCCTTGACGAGTGCTCACGTTTGGCGCAAAGCCATGGCTGGACGGTCATAAAAGAAGTCGCAACCGAAGGACTTTGTCAGCGCATTCTCGAGCAGCTGCAGCCCAAATTCCAGGCCAAACACGCCAGATTTGAGCCAAGCGTAGCTGGCATATCCATCGGCAGCATAGACATTGAGCGAATCGGCCCATCGCTGCGTGACGCCATGAGGCAGGCAATATCAAAGAACGGCAATGGTCTGCTCATCACCCTCGATGAGGTCCAAGACGCAGAGCTCGATGAGGTCCGAACGCTCTCCATTGCGATTCAACAGGTTATCGGCGAAGACCTTGATATCGCCTTTGTTTTTGCGGGGCTGCCTTCGATGATAGAAAGTGTCATCAACGGAAAGACACTTACGTTTTTGCGCCGCGCCCTCCCCTTTGACCTGAAGGCTGTGGCAGTAACCGAAGTTTCGTACTCCCTCGAGGAAACCATTGAAACGTCTGGCATGGAGCTGCAGCCAGGTATTGCCGGGCAACTTGCCGAGGCAACGCAGGGCTACCCCTTTATGATCCAGCTCGTTGGATATTACGCATGGCAACTGGCACGACGCGCCCATACAACTGTTATTGGAGAGGAAGAGGCGAAGCGAGGCATCGCAACAGCACGCGAACGCTTCTGCGCCATGGTGATTGAACCCGCGCTGCAGCGCATTCCGCCCACGTGCATCGCTTATCTTTTGAGCATGGCTTCACTGGGACAGACATGCTCGACCAGCATGGTTGCCGATGACTTAAACAAGACACCTCAACAGGTAAGTTCCATCCGCAGTCGTCTGCTGAGAGAGTCGATCATTGAGGCGCCCTCGTACGGCAAGGTCTCATTTGCCATCCCCTACATGCGCGACTACCTCAACGAACACAAAGCCGAACTGGAAGTTGAACTGTAGAGGCGCCAATATCCCAGAGGACAGCAGGCCCCAAGCCGGTGTAGGCTTGGGGCCTGTTTTGTAGCTTTGCTCTTTTGAGCTATGCGCGCTCGTATTTCGTGGCGCGTCCTGTCCCCCGCCTTACGATCGAGTTTCGGTTGAGCAAAGATTCAAGCGCCGTCAACGTGCGCGTGCGGCTCAATCCCGTCTGTTGCTCAATCTCACCCCGCGACAGTATTCGTCCGCCTGACAAAACCTTGAGAACCTGGACCTCTTCCTCAGACCCTTCAAAGGCATCGATAACGGGCAACGTGACGGCCACCATGCCGCCGCGAACATCAAATACCGGCTGGCTCAAAGAATCTCGATACGCTCGCCTGATTCGCGCGATTCCCGTACCGAACTTCTCGATGTAATCCAGCTTTAAAAAGACCTCGGCGACAATTGGGTTTCTGAGCACGGATATCTGCCCATACAGGTATTGTTCCGTCGTCAAACCGGCGGGTAGCGATCCGGGGGAAGTCACAACGACGCGATCATCGTACAAAGCGATTTGAACATTCGCCCGAACGTCCCATGTCCGATGCACCAAAGCGTTTGCGACAGCTTCGCGGAACGCCTCAAGAGGAATTCGATCGGTTTGGACGCGTTCCATCCCCTCGATACGCTCATAACGGTAGTAGCGTGCAAACATAGCAACCGCCCTGTCCACCTGCTCAATTGCAGATAGACCTGTCGCCGTCTCACGATCTAAGAGAACGTCCTCGGTCTCACCAAACCGCACACAGTCGATGCCCGGAAAATCGTTTTTATCCGCCAATATCGCCGCGGCATTGGTATAGCCGTCCTTGCCGAGCAAGCGAAGCGTACGCATGATATCCGGCGTTAGCTCGGAAATACCAAGGTGTTCAACACACTTATGCTCGAGCGTGTGAAAACTCAAGTCCTGAAAAGCCGACGTGAGCGCATCGAACGTCAGGTTACTGCCCTCGAGCGTTAGTCTGCCATACTCAAACCGATCGACCTCCACCGTTGCCGAATCGTTACGCCTATATGCCTTTCCTTTGCTTCGATAGGGTTTGTCCTGGCCCTCATAGACCGTAAGGATTACGGTCCCGTGTTTCTCATCGGGCTCAAGCGAGTAACGGGGGGCTGGATCTAAGCTGTCATTAATCATATTTTCGATGCGCAGACATTCGGCAACCGGATCTGCAAGACCGACAGCAACGCCCTCGTCATCAACGCCAAACTCAATCTTGCCCGTCCCGTAGTTTGCATAGGCGCTCACCGTTTTAAGAAACGTCGGCGTAACGCTTTCCTTGTATTCGACTGTAGGGCTCTCTCTAACAACCATATGCACCGCACCTCTCTATTCATACTCATCTGAATCGTATTATAAGACGAAAACCGTTTGCGTACGGATTTCAGACAGACGCAAATGATTTTCGTCTTGATTTACGTCCGGAATTAAGACGCAAATTGCGCTTTCGTACGGCTAAATGCCAGACGCAAATCGTTTTCGTCCGTCAATACGTCCGCAATCCAGACGAAAAAGCCCCGAGCTCGTATGAACTCGGGGCTCTTTGTGCCGCGCATCTATGAGAGGAGAAATTCGATGCGTACGGGCGCTACTCCATGTAGTCACCCTGAATGGCGGCAACCTCGTCGTTCCCCGCCTGATGGGCGTGCTCAAGGCATCCGTTCCCCTCTTTATCGACGTTACGGGCAAAAAGCTCGTCGAGGAGACCATCCGCACGCACCGCGGCGTGGCCGACGCCATCGAGGCGCGCAACCCCACCGCCGCGCACGACGCCATGTATCTGCACCTGGTCTACAACCGCAACATGATCGCGGAAGGCGCGATGGCGAAAAGCGAGTAAGGGCATCGCGACAACCGATTTCAACCGTTCACCTTTTAAAAGTGAACGTTCACCTATTTTTAGGAGAATAGGGGCGTCAATTCCTCCGCTTCTCCTATACTGAGCTTGTATTAAAAGCAAGACTTATATAGATGAACGTTTCTTTTGAAAGGATCGCTATGTCTGATCTTATGGACAGCTTCCGCCTGGATGGCAAGGTCGCACTCGTGACCGGCGCCACCTACGGCATTGGCATGGCCATTGCCGAGGCGCTCGGCGAGGCCGGCGCCAAGATCGCCTTTAACGCCCGCCACGCCGACAAGGTCGCCGAGGCCGAGAAGCACTACCGCGAGCTGGGCTTTGAGGCTCACGGCTACGTGGCCGATGTCACTGACGAGGCCGTCGTCGCCGAGCTCGTCGCCAAGATCGAGGCCGATTTTGGCACCACGCCCGACATCCTGGTCAACAATGCAGGTGTTATCCAGCGCACCCCCATGCTCGACATGAGCGCCGAGGACTTCCGCCGTGTCGTCGACATCGACCTCAATGCGCCGTTTATCGTGTCCAAGGCCTGCCTGCCCGGTATGATCGCCAAAGGCCACGGCAAGATCATCAACATCTGCTCCATGATGAGCGAGCTCGGCCGCGAGACCATCGCCGGCTATGCCGCCGCCAAGGGCGGACTCAAGATGCTCACCAAGAACATCTGCTCTGAGTTTGGCGAGGCCAATATCCAGTGCAACGGCATTGGGCCCGGCTACATCGCCA
>CABUBZ010000018.1 GCA_902489945.1 uncultured Collinsella sp. | reverse complement strand
CGCTGCTCAAAACGATTTAGCTGCACGCGACGCTCAGATTGCCGAGCTGCAGGCTAGGATCGCCGCGGCGGACAAGGCCCAGGAGATGGCGCTTGCCGCTGCCGCGGCAGAGTCGCAGCGTGAGCTCGATGCCGCTCGCAGCGAGGCCGAGCGCGCGCTTACTGACTATCGCGCGAAGGTGCAAGAGAAGTTTTCCGCCGCAAAGGCTCAGTCCGAGCAAGAGGCCGAGGGTCTGCGTGCCCAGCTGCGCGAGCAGGAACTGATGGCAAAAATGAACCTGTCAGAGGCGGTCGCCGCGGCGGAGCGAGAGCGCGATGAGGCACGTGCCAAACTGACGAGCGAGCTGGCGGTGCGCGATTCTCGCGAGGAGCAAGCCAAGGCGGCACACGAGCTCGAGCTTGCGCAGGCCAAGCGCGCGAGCGATGACCTGATTCGCTACAAGGATGAAGAGATTGAGCGCCTTAAGGACATGAAGGTTCGCCTGTCCACCAAGATGGTGGGCGAGTCGCTCGAGCAGCACTGCGAGACCGAGTTTAACCGTCTGCGCATGACGGCGTTTCCCAATGCGTACTTCGAGAAAGATAACGATGCATCCGAGGGCACCAAGGGAGACTTCATTTTCCGTGAGTGCGACGCGAGCGGCAACGAGGTCATTTCGATTATGTTCGAGATGAAAAACGAGAACGACGAGACCGCGACCAAGCATAAAAACGAGGACTTCTTTAAGAAACTCGATCACGATCGTCGCCAGAAAGGCTGTGAGTACGCGGTGCTCTGCACGCTGCTCGAGCCCGAGAGCGAGCTTTACAACGCGGGAATCGTGGACGTGAGCTATCGCTACGAGAAGATGTATGTGATCCGCCCGCAGTTCTTCATTCCCATCATTACGCTGCTGCGCAATGCCGCCATGGGTTCGCTTCGCTATAAGCAGGAGCTGGCGGAGTACAAGCAGCAGAATATCGATGTCACGAACTTCGAAGCCAAGATGGAGAAGTTCAAGAACGATTTCGGCCGCAACTACGAGATCGCGAGCCGCAAGTTCCAAACGGCAATCGATGAGATCGACAAGACGATTAGCCATCTGCAGAAAACCAAGGAGGCGTTGCTGTCCTCCGAGAACAATCTGCGCCTTGCCAACAAGAAAGCCGACGATCTTACCATTCGCAAGCTCACGTGGGGCAACAAGACCATGAAGGCGGCGTTTGACGAGGCACGCGGGGCTGCGGCAGAGACAAACGATGAGCCAGCCGAGGCGGATTCGTATGAGGTCGAGGATGCCGAGTAAGGCATAGCGGATAGTGCAAAAACGGGGCCGCTGGCGATAGTGCCAACGGCCCCGTTTTATTCCGTTCCAGTATGTTTGGCTAGTTCTCGAGCAGGTCCTCGATAAAGCCGACGCGGTAGTTTTTGAAGATTACCTCGCCGCCGTCTTGCGTGGCGTCCAGATCGACATCGCCCATGATGCCAAAATCGTGGTCGCCATCCTCGTCGGCAAAGACCTGGTGCACGTGCCATACGTGCGCGGTCTTCTCGTCGGACTCATCGATGGAAAACATTGCGGCACTGCGGGCGTCTCTGTCGGTGAGAATTTCCTCATGCTGCTCGTGATAGGCGTCGAGCGCCTTTTGCCAGCGGACCTCGCTCATGCCCCAGTCCTCGTCGAGCTCGCCCAGATCGCGCGCGTGCCCGCGCGCGGCAAGGGTCACGCGGCGGAAGAGTGCGTTGCGCACCAGCAGGGTACAGCCACGGCGGTCTGCCACGACTTCGTCGATGCCCTGCGGCGGTGCGGCGTCGAGTGCAGCGGGGTTGCCGGCGTTCTCCCACTCGTCCACCAGACTCGAGTCGACCGAGCGCACCACAAAGCCCAGCCACGAGATAATGTCGCGCAGGCGCTCGTCGCGCTTCTCGATGGGCACGGTGCGGTCGAGTGAACGATAGGCTTCTGCCAGGTAGCGCAGCAAAATGCCCTCGGAGCGGGCGATGCCGAGCTTTTGAATGTAGCCCTTAAAATCGCTCGCGCTTTCCAGCATATCGCGCAGGACGCTCTTGGGAGAGAGCTGGTAGTCGTTTGCCCAGGGTACTTCCTGGCAGTACTTGTCAAAGGCGGCGTCGAGCAAATCCTCGAGCGGCTTTTCGTACGTGACGTCTTGAATGCGCTCCAAGCGCTCCTCATATTCGATGCCGTCGGCCTTCATCTCGGCCATAGCGCGATCGCGTGCGGCGCGCTCCTGTGCGCGCAGCACCTGCTTGGGATCCTCGAGCGTTGCCTCGACCATTGAGATTAGATCCATGGTATAGGTCTCGCTCTCGGGATCGAGCAACTCCAGCGCGGCAAGCAAAAACGGCGAGAGCGGCTGGTCGAGCGCAAAGTCCTCGGGCAGGTCGACCGTCAGCGCGTAGTCGATGTCCGGCGCGGCGTCAGCCGGAGCGTCGGGTGCGGGCGGCACCTCGGTGCGCACGACGACGCCGGAGTCGATGAGCGTGGCGAAGATCTCGTCGGCACGCTCATCGAGCTTTGCCTTTTCCTCGGGTGTTTGCAGGCTTGTCTCGATGAGGTCGTGCACGCGGGTGCGAGCGTCGCCGCCCTGCTCGACCACGCTAATCACCATGGAGTGTGTGATGCGCAGGCGCGGCTTGAGCGTTTCGGGCTGCGTCTCGATCAGGCGCTCAAAGGTCTGCTTGTTCCAGGTGACAAAGCCCTCGGGGGCCTTTTTCTTTTTAATCTTACGGAGTTTTTTGGGGTCGTCGCCCGCCTTGGCCATGAGCTTGGCGTTCTCGATCTCGTGCTCCGGGGCCTCGGCGATGACCATACCCTCGGTGTCAAAGCCCGAGCGACCGGCGCGACCGGCGATCTGATGGAACTCACGGGCGCGCAGACGCCGCATCTTGTAGCCGTCAAACTTGGTGAGCGCGGTGAGCACCACGGTGTGGATGGGTACGTTGATGCCGACGCCGAGCGTATCGGTGCCGCAGATGACGGGCAACAGGCCCTGCTGCGCCAGGCGCTCGACCAGCAGGCGATAGCGCGGCAACATGCCAGCATGGTGCACGCCGACGCCGCATCCGAGCAAGCGCTTGAGAATCTTGCCAAAGGCCGTGGAGAAGCTCGTTCCCTTTGCCGCTTCTTTGATGGCTTCGCGTTGCTCCTTGCTGGCGATGCCAAAATTGGCGAGCGACTGTGCCGTCGCAAGGGCGGCATCCTGGCTAAAGTGCACGATATAGAGCGGGGCCTCGCCGCGGCGCATGGCGAGCTCGACCGTGCCCTCGAGGGAGGTCGTCACATAGTCGTAGCTCAGCGGAACGGGACGCGGGGCGTCGACAACCAAGTCGCAAGCAGCGCCGGTGTGCTCCTCGAGCGAGGCGGCGATGGCAGTGACATCGCCGAGCGTGGCGCTCATGAGCATGAATTGTGTGTGGGGCAGGGTGAGCAGCGGCACCTGCCAGGCCCAACCGCGATCGGGGTCGGCAAAGTAGTGGAATTCGTCCATGGCGACGCAGCCAACATCGGCATCTTCGCCCTCGCGCAGTGCGTCGTTGGCAAGGATCTCTGCCGTGCAGCAGATGACGGGCGCCTTGGTGTTGATATGCGTGTCGCCGGTGATCATACCGACGTTATCGCGGCCGAGCACCTGCACAAGGTCGAAAAACTTCTCGCTGACCAGAGCCTTGATGGGGGCCGTGTAATAACAGCGCTTGCCCTGTGCCATGCCCATAAAGAGCATACCCAGCGCGACGAGCGATTTACCCGATCCGGTCGGCGTGCCCAAAATGACGTGATCTCCGGCGGCCAGGTCCATGAGAGCCTCTTCTTGGTGATCCCACAGCTCAATGCCGCGATCGCTCGTCCATTCAAAGAAGCGCTCAAAGGCCTGATCGGGCGTGAGCCATGGTTCGGGCTCACTGCCGTCCTCGGGCTCCCACCAGGTGGGGGAGAGCGCGCCGAGCGAGCCGAACTCGGCTTCGGTTCCCGTGCCGCCCGAGAATGAGCTGGCGGCGCCGGCGCCGGAGACGGTGCTGGCGGCGGTATCTGTCGTGGTCTGTGCCATGTGGTTGCTTTCTCTCGCCGTTTGTCCGCCAACTATTATGGCGTAGCGTCGCATCGATGTGTTCGCAGGCGAGAAAATGCAGGAAATGGGCGCGCGGTACTAGCGTTCCTGAGGCAGGCGCTTTTTGCCCTTGCGGGCGCGGTTTTTAAAGTTCTCAACGGCCTCTTCCATGCCCAGGGGTACATAGGCGAGCTCATCGAGGTTTTCGGGCAGGTAGCAGGCAAGACTTTGCTCCTGCGCACGGCCCGCCGCGAGCTGTTCATCGCTGGGCCGTGCGCCGGGTGTGGCGCAAATGCCATAGACGACGGCACCCATCTCGCGCGTGCGGCATTCATATTCGGTCTCGGGATGCTCGGGATGGTCGCGGCGCACGTCGTCACTTACCCAAAGCGTGTCGTAGCCGGCTGCGGCAAACTGTCCCAGGGCGTAATCGCGCAATGGTTTGCTGTCGGTGCGCAGCGTGACGGTGGCGTCGGCTGAAAAGAGCGGGCGGTAGAGCATCAGATGGTCGACATGGACGAGTCGTTTTTTGGCGTACTTGGCCTTGGGCTGCGGCGTGGGAAAGTTGATGGTGATGGCGTCGAGCTCGCCTGCGGCAAACAGCTGCGGCAGCGATGCGGCGCCTCGGGGCAGGACGAGTGCGTTGGCCAGTTCCTGCTCGCAGATTTTCTGCGCGGCATAGGCGATGCAGATGGGCTCCTGGTCCATACCGATAAAGAGGGTGTTTGGCTCGTGGGCCGCGCGCTCTACAAGGTATGTTCCCTTGCCACAGCCAAGATCCAGGTGAAGGTGCTCGAAGGGCTTGCCGCCTGCGGGCGCACAGGCCTCGCGCCAATCTCCGGCATAAGCCTCGGGGTTCGTCTCAATCGCATCGGCGTAGCGCTCCAGGCGCTCCTCGAGCACAAAGTTCTTAGGCGTGCGAACGTGGACGGCTCCCATGAGGCTCCTTGGTCATAAGTATGGAACGCATGGCTGCGCGTTCCGTCAATGGGTTGAAAAAGAGTGGGCATAGTTTGCCCGAAAGACGCGGTGCGGCTCGGTGGCGAGTCGTCGGTGCCTACAGGCGCTTGAGAATCACATAGCGGTTGAGCTCTCCGCTGCGACCGTCGGCATGGAAACGCTCAAGCTCGCGCACGGGGACCTCGCCGCTCTTGTAGAACGTACGGACGCCGCGCACCAGGTCGGTGATCTGCTGATCGTCAAAGTGATGGCAATAGCGGTAGGCGTGGCGGTCGTTTTGCCAGCCAATGAGGTGGTCGCCGGCTTCAAACTGCGCTGAATCGTATCCCCCAAACGGCGGGGTGAGCTCGGCGCGGGCTTCGGCTCGAACGGCCTTGCGCGCCATGCGCTCGTCGTTCATAAACTCCCAAAAGCTGATGGCGATGATGCCGCCTGGGCGCGTCTGGCGCACCAGGGCGTCGAGCACGCGTACACGGTACTCGCACGACGGCACATGGTGCATAAAGCCAAAGCAGACCGAGATGTCGGCGAGCGGGGCGTCGAAAAGCACATCGGGTGTCTCGGCGGGATTGAGCTTCATGAGGGCGTCGAGCACATCGAGTTCCTGGAAGTGCAGGTTGGGAATGCGCAGGGCGTGGCCACGTGCATCGATAGCCAAATCCTGACACGAGTCGACACCATAGAACTCAAACGGGCAACTGGCATCTGCCGAGGGGTTTGCGCCGTCGACGCCCTTGGCGGCAAGTGCGCCGCCGGCGGCAAAGTTCTCGAATCGCATGTTGCCGCAGGCGAGATCGAAGACGCGGACGGGATGCTCGATTGTGGCGACGTCGAGCTGTTCGAGTGCGATGTCCATGGTGCGCACCCAGCCGGGCCACGGGGCCTGGCGCGTATCGGAAAAGGAGGCGGAGTGCTCGCGATAGAACGTATTGTTGAGCTGGATGAGCGATGAGGCGAAATCGCGGTTCACGGCGCGGAACTCCCTCCGTTGGCGGTGCGGAATTAACAGTACGACCATACTACCGTTAACGCCGCAACGGGGACAACCGAGCCGTGGGTCATTGCTTTGTTTGGACACATTTCCGCAGCTCATATGTGCCCGCAACCGCCGGTTGTCAAAAATCTCACTAGAATAGGTGGCATGCTTTTGGCGGTGGCGGATAGATTTTTAACTGTGCAAGGCGCCTTAAGAACAAAAACGGTCCGGCGGCACGGCTGGCATCACATAGGAGGAACCATGAATGTAGAAACTGCGCAGCGGCTCGCCGACCTTCGTCGCAGCAAGGGTTTTAGCCAAGAAGGGCTGGCGCGAAAGCTGGGGCTGTCGCGCCAGGCGGTCAGTAAATGGGAGCGCGCGGAGAGCTCGCCCGATACCGAGAACCTGATCTCGCTCGCCAAACTTTATGGCGTGAGCCTGGACGAGCTGCTCAATCCGAGCGACGAGATCGAGGACGATATCGAGTTTGAGAACGAGGACCGCGCCCGCCAGCGCGAGGCCGAGGCGGCAGAGCGTGCTCGCACCCATGAGGCGGCGGTGCGCGCTACCGAGGCGGCAACGCAGGCGAGTGATGCTGCGGCCAAGGCGGCGCAAGCGGCAAGCTGGAGTGCGCAGGCTGCCAATGCGGCGACGGCTCAGGCGACGAGTGGCGGCGCAGTTGGCTCGACTCCGGTGAAGGGCCCGTTCCAGTCGTTCCCGTATTGGGCCGTGTGTTGGCTGCTGTTCTTTTTGCTGATGTTCCTGTTTGGTGCCGGCCCCTTTGCCGCGCTGATCTTCTTTACGATTCCCATCTATCACTGGGTGGCGCGTGCGCTCGATGGTGATTGGGCGCGCGGGGTTATTCAGGTTGGTCCGGCGCCGGTGGCGGTCAGGGCCCAGGGGAAGGATACTTCTGCGGAACCTGATGCTGACGTGGCTACCGCGGCCACCGCTGAGCCATGTGCCAAAGAAGGTGACGAATGATGAAGCTTTCGCATGAATCCAAGCTGCGCCTGGGCGTCGGCATCGGAGCGTTTGTGCTCATCATCGGGCTTGTTTTTGGCGTTTCGCGGACATTGATTCATTTTGATGGTCCGTGGGATCTCGACGATGTTGTACCCGGCTTGTCTGGTATGGACGATGCGGTTGACGAGGACGATCTCTTGGATGACGGCAGCTATTCCGCTCGGCCTCAGCAACTTTCGTGTACGACCTTTGATGCTGATGAGTTTCGCTACCTCGATTTCGATATCGATGCGGCTACGGTGGACGTCAAGGTTGTTGATGGCAACAAGGCTCGCGTTATCGAGCGGGGACGCGTTGCCAATGGTATGGATGCCTCCAAGGCCGCGACGCAGAACATCGCATCCGTCGAGGACTCGACGCTCAAGGTTTCTCAGTTTGGAAGTGATGACGGTAAGGCAATTGACCGCTCGGTTACGGTTGAGCTGCCGCGCCGTGTTGCCGCACATCTGAAGGGAGTCAACGCGCACGTGGGCTCGGGTGATCTGCAGATTGCCGGTGTCACCTGTGATGGTTTCGACCTTTTCCTGGGTGCGGGAGATGTGGAGTTTGCGGGCAGCGTGACTGATGCGCTTAGTGCAGAGGTCGGGTCGGGCGATATAACGTTCGAGCTCTACCAGGCCCCCGCGAAGTCGATGGACGTGAGTGTGGGCTCGGGCGATGTGGAGATGACGGTTCCGAACTCTACGGGCTTTAAGGCGAGCCTCACCTTGGGCAGCGGCGACTTCGAGAGCGATTTCCTTCCGCTTGACTACGACGGCGAGACCATTTTGAATCTTGAATTCGATAATGGCGATAAGTCCGCCACGTATCGTTTTGAGGTCGGTTCGGGCGACATGTCGTTTGATTCGGAATGATGGCTGCGGGCTGGTCCGCAAGCATAGATGCTTAGACGCGCTGTTTGATGAAGGCGCCGAAGCCGAGATCGGCTTCGGCGCCTTTGCCTTTACAATGGGGGCATGGAACAGATTATCTTGAACATACTCGAGGCTCTGCGTCGCGGCGAGACCGTAGACGACAAAGCGCTCGTCAAACTGATACATGCCGAGGCGCGCCGTGAGGGCGCCGACAAACGCGATTTGGCCAAGCGCCGTCTGCTGCCGTTCTACCAGCGGGTAAAACGTGAGGAGCCGGCTCGTTGGGCTGGGTGGAATGTCGATGCCGAATTGGAGCGTCAACTGCTGCAGGTCCTGCGCATGAAGCCTCGTCGCACGGCTTCGGGCGTGGCGACCATTACCGTCATCACCAAGCCCTGGCCGTGCTCGGGCGATTGCCTGTTTTGCCCCAACGATCTGCGCATGCCCAAAAGCTATCTGCACGCCGAGCCGGCGTGCGCCCGTGCAGAGCAAAATTGCTTTGACCCGTATCTGCAGGTGAGCGCTCGTCTGACCGCGCTTTCGCAGATGGGGCATGCGACCGACAAGATAGAGCTCATCGTGCTCGGTGGCACCTGGAGCGACTACCCGCAAGGGTACCAGACATGGTTTATGTCGGAGCTCTTTCGTGCACTCAATGATGATGCCGTCGCCGGCGTGGCGGCCAACCCCATGTTGGCGCGTCCGGGCATCAGCCGTGCCGAGGCAGGGCGCCTGCTCGATGACGCTCCCGCCGATGCCCTGCCGCCGGTGGTAACAGAGCGCCGCGAGCGCTATCGGGCTGCTGGCATTGCGACAGACGAGGCTGAGCTTGCTGCCGGCGTTGCCGACGAGCAGGGGCGTGTGGATGCTGTCGTTGGTGGCTATAACCGCGCAGTGCGTCGTCTGTACGGCCCCGGTACGCCATGGGGCGAGGCTGCCGAGTGGCAGGCGGCAACGATGGAGGAGCTTGAGCGTCAGCAGCGCATCAACGAGACGGCGAAGCATCGCGTGGTGGGGCTCGTTATCGAGACGCGCCCCGATGCCGTAACGCCGCAGGCCCTCACGCTCATCCGCCGCCTGGGTTGCACCAAGATTCAGATGGGTATTCAGAGTCTCGACCAACATTTGCTCGATATCAACGAGCGTCGCATTTCGGTGGCGCAGATCGAGCGGGCGTTTTCGCTTGCGCGCTTGTTTGGCTTTAAGATCCACGCGCACTTTATGCTCAACTTGTTGGGCGCTACGCCTGAGGGGGACAAGCGCGACTACGAGCGCTTTATGACCGAGGGCGCTTTTATGCCCGACGAGGTCAAGGTCTACCCGTGCGCGCTCATCGAGGGCTCGCGTTTGGTGGGCTGTTACGAGCGCGGCGAGTGGCGCCCCTATACCGAGGAAGAGTTGCTCGATGTGTTGGCAGACGACATCGTGGTGACGCCGGCGTTCTGCCGCATCAGTCGCATGATCCGCGACTTTAGCTCCGACGACATCATGGTGGGCAACAAGAAACCCAACCTGCGCCAGCTCGTTGAGAACCGCCTGGCTGCTCGGGGTGACGGTGTGACGGTGCGCGAGATTCGCTATCGCGAGATCAGCACGGCGGGTGCCGACTTGGATGAGTTGACCCTTGACGAGGAAGTGGCGTACGAGACGCCGGTGACGCGCGAGCGCTTTTTGCAGTGGGTGACGCCGCGGGGCAAGATCGCGGGCTTTTTGCGCCTGTCTCTGCCCGACCATTCGTTTGTTGCCACACATGCGGACGAGTTGCCGACGACGCCGGACGAGGCGATGATTCGCGAGGTGCACGTGTATGGCATGGCGGCGCGCGTGGGCGATCAGGGCCAGGCGGCTCAGCATCATGGGCTGGGGCGGTCGCTGGTGGAGCGTGCATGCGAGATTGCCCGGGATGCGGGCTATACGCACATCAACGTGATTAGCGCGATTGGCACACGCGAGTACTATCGCCATCTTGGATTTTATGACCACGGACTCTATCTGCAAAAGGAGCTCTAGATGAACAAGCCGAGTGTTTCTGCCGGCGTCGTTGCCGGCGTTGCCCTGGGAGCTGCGGCGCTGGGTGCGGCCGCCGTTGCTGTTCGCGCTGCCTGTCTGCAGGTCGCGCGAACCCGCAACGGGTTGGCACGTGTGAAACGCGTGCACGACGAGGGCGGTGACGAGGTCCGTGTGCTCGTGCAAGGTGGCGTCTACCAAAGCGCGAGTTACATTGGCGAGCGCTGGGCGGAGCCCGTCTTTGCGTACTATCGTGCGTTCGACGATGTGTTTGAGGCCGAGGACGCAATGCGTGATGCTTACGGTCATGGTATCGACCGTATGCTCATGCTGGGCGGCGGTGGGTTTGCCTATCCCAAGTTCGCGTTGATGTCGCACGAGAGCTTGCGCATGGACGTCATTGAGTATGACGGAGAGATTACGCGCCTGGCGCGCCGCTGGTTCTACCTGGACGAGCTGGAGCGCGCGGTGGGCGACCGCTTGCGGGTGATTACCGCTGAGGCGCGTTCGTACCTGGGCGTGACGAGCGTGGGGCATCGTCGCTACGACGTGATCGTGAGTGATTGCTTTGGCGGTGCCGAGCCCGTGCGCGAGCTGGCAACGGTTGAGGCGTTGCGTTTGGTGCGAGGCAGCCTGAACCCCGGGGGCATCTATGCTGCCAATATCGTGAGTGCGAACAGGGGGAGCGACGTGACGTTCCTGCGCGACTGCGCTGCCACGGCACTCGAGGTATTCGCCCACGCCTGGGTGGTCCTATGTGGCGATGCGGAGTTCGGCGGCGAGGAGAACTACCTGCTCATCGCCGGCGACGGCGACTATGTCTTTGCCGAAGCCGTGCCCTTCGACGATGACTTTCTCGGTACCCCGCTATACGACTAACGCGTCTCCCTGCAACCAGCCAATTTTGGACGGGCTTTTTAGCTACTTTGTTAATCCCCGTCCCAGAAAAATCATGCCCGAAGTAGCTAAAAAGCCCCGTGCCAAAAAGACTGGTCTTAGGCGTGGTCGCGCCAGCTGAGGACGCGCTGCTTCATACCCTCGATGTCGAGCACGCCTTCGGCGAAGCCTTCGCGCACGAGCTCCTCGGGAACGTACTCGTCGTAGCGGTCAAAATAAGGCACCTCGCCGGGATAGACGAGCTCGATGGGATCGAAGTCCTTCTCGGCCTCGGCGGCGAGCACCTCAAAGAACGTCTCCTCGTCGGCCTTCATCTTAAACTGCATAAAGTACGGGCGTGATGGGTCGAGTCCGTGAAGGCCCAACTCCGCGGCACATTTAATCTTGAGCATGCGCTCGAGGGCCAAAAAGGCGTAGCTGCCCAGCCAGGGGAAGAGCACCCAGGTATCGCCGCCCAGGTTAATGAGCGGTTTAGTTCCCGCGCCCGAAATCTCGGCCGTATGACGAGCCTGCGCCAAGCGGGCCCGCGCGTTACCCATAAGGTACGGATACGCCGCGTGCTCGTTGAGCGCCTTGCGCATGCGCTCGAGTACGTGTGTATTGATGTCGCCGGGGCAGTCGCCAAAGTAGGCCGGCACCCGGCCCTTGACCTGCGTGGCAAAGACGGTGTGGCGCTTCCAGTCCACTTCCTCGACAATCCAGCAGTGTCCGGCGATGGCGATGCGCTCACCGGGCGGTGGCGGATTGACGATCGTGCCCAACTCGGCCGACTCGCTGCGAACGGTGAACTCCTCGTTTTCCTGGAATACGGCGTAGAACTTAAAGTTGTTAATGATGCGCTCGCCCGCGAGACCCACGATGAGTCCGCCGCCCTCGGTGACTTGGATATGGTCGATCTTAATGAGGTGACGCAGCAGTACGCGATAGTCATCGGCCGAGATGCGATGGAAATAGCTGAGCATGAGCACGCGCTGGGCAAGCTCTGCCGGAGTGAGTTCGCCGGTACTGGCAAGCGTCGACATAGTCTGGTGGTAGAGCAGGCTGTAGGGGAGTCGATCGAGCTCGGGCGGCTCGACCCACTTTTCCTCGCGATAGAGTTGTACGAGCGCAATGCCCTGCAGGAGCTTCCACGGAATGGTCTCGGGCATCATCGTGCGCGGCTCGGGCTCTTCCTCGCGCATGACAAACCACATCTCGGGCGGAAGATCGCGTCGTCCCGTGCGGCCCATTCGCTGCAAAAAGGAGCTGACGGTAAATGGTGCATCGATCTGAAACGCACGCTCCAGGCGGCCGATATCGATACCGAGCTCCAGCGTAGAGGTGGTGACGGTCGTCTGTGCCTGTTCCTCGTCGCGCATGAGCTCTTCTGCCGTCTCGCGCAGCGATGCCGAAAGATTACCGTGGTGGATGAGAAAGCGGTCGGGCTCGTGTCGGCTCTCGCAGTAGCTACGTAGCATGGAGCATACGGCCTCCGCCTCCTCGCGCGAGTTGGCAAAGACCAGGCACTTGCGGCCGCGGGTGTGTTCGAAGATATAGCCCATGCCGGGGTCGGCGTTGTCTGGTGCTGTGTCGGTGGGGTTGAGTAATGCCTGTTCGGGTGCTTGGGGGATGTCGACTTCGCCCTCGGGGGCCGAGGAAGCTTGGCGGTCCTTGGGAGCGGCCTTGCCCCGTGCCCGCTCACGACGCTGACGGCGCTCCTCTTGTGTGGGCTGTCCGCTGTGACGCATGTCTTGGGCGCCGGCGGGCAGTGCCGCGGATGCCGCCGCCTCGATGCGCTCGCACGCAAGCACTTCGGCCTCTTGAGGACCTGTGCCCATGAATCCCCGCTGCTGCGCCTGGGGGCCCGAGTTGTAGAAGTGCTCCATGGAGATGCGCCACACGCGGCGCGGTTCTTCAAAGCGGGGGATAACGCAGTTGCGCCCCGTTCCCTGTGAGAGAAAAGCGCCCGTGCGCTCGGGGTCGCCGATGGTAGCCGAAAGGCCAATGCGGCGAGGCTGCACACCGGCCATGCGCGAGAGTCGCTCGATAAGGCAGAGCGTTTGCCCGCCACGGTCGCCGCGCATGAGCGAGTGGACCTCATCGATGACCACGTAGCGCAGGTCGCAAAACATGCGCGGGATCGCCATGTGCTTATGGATTAAAAGCGCTTCGAGTGACTCGGGTGTAATCTGCAGGATACCGCTCGGCTTTTTGATGAGCTTAGCCTTGTGCGACTGCGAGACATCGCCATGCCAGTGCCAGACAGGGATATCGGCCTCTTCGCAGAGGTCGTTGAGGCGGACGAACTGATCATTGATGAGCGCTTTGAGGGGGCCGATGTAGAGGGCGCCCACGCTCGCGGGCGGGTTCTCCCAAAACTCGGTCAGGATGGGAAAGAAGGCTGCCTCGGTTTTGCCGGAAGCCGTGGATGCCGTCAAGAGCACATTATCTTGTGTGTTAAAGATGGCATCAGCTGCTGCAACCTGGATAGAGCGTAGACTCTCCCAATCGTGGGAGTAGATGAAGTCTTGGATAAACGGAGCATATCGGTCAAAGGCGTTCACGGGACCTCCCCTCAAATACGAACTTCTCAACGCGGCTGGCAATGGTTTGCTGCATTGCTGCCTCAGCGTTTGCCCAGATAAAACCTGCCAAAATAAACCTGTCCCTTATTGGCAGGTTAGATGGTGAATTCGGCGAAGTTGCGGTCGCCGCCTGCAGTGCCGGTGTCGTCTGTTGCGGCTGCTGGCGCCAGCGCGTCGCCGCCAACGCTTTGCAGCAGCTCGGCCACATTTGCATCGGGGTTCTGACACAGGATATCGAGCAGCTCGATAAAGTCACGGATGACCTCACGCGGCGTCAGGTGCGTATCGGCTCCCACGCGGCCGAACTCAATCTTGAGAAAGTCCACCAAGTCGTTCTCGGTAAGCGTGGGCGTCCAGCCAAAGTAGCCGGCATGGATCTGCATGAGTTTTTCGATGAGCACCAGCAGCTCCTCATAGGTGAGTGGCTGCAGGCGGATGATGGGCGCGAGCATGTCCTTAAGGTCCTCGCGTGCAAAGCGGCCCTGAGCGAGTCGGCTGCGTAGGGCCTCGTAGGAGAACACGCCGCGGCGGCGGTCTTCGATGGAGGTTGGCGTGCCGCCCATGATCATGCCCAGGTACTGCGCCTTGCCCTGGAGCGTGTCGTTGTACATGGTCAGGATCTTCTCGTAGTTGTATTGGCGTGTGATGGCGTTGGGAATCTTATACAGATTCACGAGCTCGTCGATGAGCACCAGCATGCCCTTGTAGCCGCTGCAGACCAAAAAGCGCGCAATGAGCTTAACGTAGTCGTACCAGTCGTCATCGCTGATGATGGTCGAGGAGCCCAGCTCGGCGCGTGCCTCGCTCTTGGTGCGGTACTCGCCGCGAATCCATTTGGTCACGCGGCTCATAGCTTCTTCGTCGCCCTCGGATACGGCCGCGCGGTAGCGGCGGAGCATGCGGGCGAAGTCGAAGCCGTGGACCATTTCCTCGAGCGGGGCCAGTTGGGCATTGACGGCAGACTCATCGGCATCGGCACACGAGGCGACCCAGCGATCCAGGATAAGGTTGAGCGCACCGCCCTCGGGGCGCGTCTTGGTCGATATGTTGCGGATGAGCTCACGGTAGGTGGCAAGGCCCTGTCCCTGCCCGCCCTGCAGGCGGCGCTCGGGGGATAGGTCGGCATCGGCGACGACGAAACCCTCACCCATGGCGTGCGTGCGGATGGTCTGGAGTAAAAAGCTCTTGCCGGCGCCGTAACGACCGACTAGAAAGCGGAAGCTCGCGCCGCCGTCGGCGATGAGACTCAGGTCGGTGAGCAGGGCGCGGATCTCGACCTCGCGCCCTACGGTGATGTAGGGAAGGCCGATGCGCGGGACCACGCCGCCCTTGAGCGAGTTGAGAATGACGGCGGCGACGCGCTTGGGCACGCGGGGTGCTGCGGGTGCGGTATCACTCATGGTCTAGGTATCCTCTCACGTCTGCTTCGTAGTCCTCGATAATGTGCGGTCCTGCCGCGCCAAATTCAATTACGGTGTCACCCACCAGGTCAAAGAGCGCTTCGTTGATGCTATCGACGAGCATGTCCTCGCTCTGGCCCGACTGTGCCACTGCCGATGTCGCTTGCGCTGCGTTTTGCTCGAGGAGCGCGCGAAGGAAGACGTCTGCGGCGGGCGCGAGTTCGGTCGCGGCGTCAGTGGGCGCGGGCGCTACGGATGCGGGCACAGACACGAGGAGCGGTGCCACGACGCCAAACTCTTCGGTGGAGACAGTCGGCTCGTCGGGTTCGTCTTGCCGTATGGTCATCTCGCCAGGTTCGGCAGTCATGCCGGGTGCGGAATGGATGTTCGGTTGCTCGATAATTGTCGCCTCGGTTTCCACAGACACATCGTCTTCGCGCTCCTCATCAATCAAAAGCGCTTCACGCGTTTGCGCTGCGACGCTCCGAATATGCCCCAGCTGACTCAAATCGATATCGATCTTGACGGGCTGGTGCGCGGCGTCCCACGAAAGCCATGCCACGATCTCGTCATCGATGATCTTGGTCAGATATTTGGGGACCTTCTCCTCCTTTAGGGGGTGGGCGGGGTCCAGCGCCAGGCGTAGGCGTTGGTCGCAGGCGCGCATCATTTCGCCGAGTTTGCTGCTCTTTTGCCTGCTGCCGTGGATACGCATGCATTCCCAAAAGCCGTTTTGGCAACGGTAGATATGGATAGGATCCAGGCGGTATTCGCAGTCCTCGTGGCGCTCGGGCGCAAAGAATACGGCCGAGGCAAACATGGTGTAGGGCATGGCCGTCTCCTCCCCAAACAAGCTCGCTACGATGCCGGTCTTTCGGTGCGTGTCATAGTAGCGCGCCATACGGACATACACGGCGCATGCCACGTGGCGCAGGTCGCGATGGTGGGAACGGTCGAGCCGTGAGTTATTCAGGTTGTACGTGGAGAGGGCGTTTATAGCGGTCATGAGTCGCTCCTCGCCTGCCTCGTCGGGCGGAAGGGGGAGCGTGGGCTCGGAGGTTTTGCGACGCTTAGGGGTCTGGCCGGACGGTGCCGGTGCTGGTACAAGGTCTCGAGCCGCGCGCCGCAGCTCGATAAGGGCGTTATCGAACATGACGGTTTTAGAGTCGCGAAGCAGCTTGGGGTCGAGCCCGTGGAACACGGCGTAATCTTGCAGCCACACGCGTGCAAACCGGTCGATGCCGGGCTCGAAGGCACGGTAGGCATCCCAAAAGGCCTTGATCTTGCTAAAGCCATCGAGCGGGTCATCAACGCCGATGCCGCAGATCAGCTCATAGAGATACAGGAAGGCAAAGGACGTAGACGTTTCCTCGACGGTTCCGCGGCGCACTTGGGCACGCCAGGTAAAGTAGCCGCGCAGCTGCCGGTCGCTCATGGCGTTGTAGGTGGGAAAGTACGACTTAAAGGTGCCGTTGTAGGGACAGTCGTCCTCAAAGTCGGCCATCAGCAGGCCCTGGCGGTAAAAAAGCTCGGCTTCCGAAAGCCAGCGGCCCGCACCGCCCTTGGGGTCATCCTGCCAGCGCGATATCTCGCGCATTTTGCGGTACTGGTCGGGGAGGAAATTCTGCATCTGTCGGCCGGTTTTGAGAATCGGCTCGTCTGCGTAGATTTCGTTTGAGAAACGGGCGGACTGATGGGTCCGAGCCTCGGCCATAATGCGCTCGATGAGCATTTTGATGTCCTGGTCGGCCACCGCTTCTCCTCTCCTAACGCAGCTTCGGTGACCTCATATCATAGCACAGCATCAAACAGGTGTTCGAGATACTGCTGCGTAGATAGATTTAGAACAGGAGGGCGTAGATGACGGCGATGACGACGGAGGGAAGCATATTGGCCGTACGGAAGGTCTGAGGACGGATGAGGTTGACGCCGACGCAGAAGATGAGCATGGAGCCTACGAGCGAAAGGCTGTTGAGGGCCGCTGTGGTCATGATGGGGGAGAGCGCGCCGGCAAACAACGTGATCGTCCCCTGGAACACGGCGACGGGCAGGGCCGAGAAGATGCAGCCGCGGCCAAGCGAGGCCGTCATGGTGCAGACGATGATGCAGTCCAGTGCGCCCTTGAGGGCAAGCGTTGACCAGTCGCCGAGCAGGCCGTCCTGGATCGATCCCACAATGGCCATGGCGCCAATGCACACGGTGAGTGAAGTCGAGACAAAAGCGTTGGTGAACTCGTTATCGCCCTCACTGCCAGTCTTGCGCTTGAGCCATTCGCCAAGGTTCTCGATGGCGGCTTCCAAGTTGACGGCCTCGCCGATGAGCGAACCGACCGCAAATGAGACGATGAGCATGGTGGTACCGGTGGTCGCCAGCGCCTTCCCATCGATAAGGAGCATCTTTTGCATGGTGCCGCCAAGGCCGATAAACAGGACGCACAGCCCCGATGCTTTCATGAGCGTGTCTTGGATGCGCGGTGTAATGAAGCGGCCGCCCGCTAATCCCAAAAGACCGCCCGCAATCAAAAGCACAACGTTGATGATTGTTCCCAAGCCCGGCATGAGCCCTCCCGTATTGATGCCAACGTGGCAATCGTAGCAGAGTGGAATGCGAGGTACATCGCGACTCATCTAATACGTTATATAAGTGGCATTAGCAACGACGCGCAGCATTTAAGCCTCAGGTGGTTGTCGGGACATAGGGATAGTATTCAAAGCGCAGTGTCATAAGCCGCTGTGGGGATTCAATAGCCGCGGCAATGATATTGGCATCGCGGGCACGATCAAACCCTTCGAGTTCGATCTGATACGAGACGTCTTGCATAATGTCCAGACGTCGCCAGGCTAGGAGTGTGTCACCATCGAATTCTAAGGTCTTGCCTCCGTCTGGAGCAACGGCGTATAAACGCAGCTTGGCGGTGGTTGCAGGGTCGACAACCGTGACCTTTTTAATTTCGTTTCGAGTATTCTTGGCGCCCAACAAGGTGAGCAGTGTTGGGGCCACGACCTCGCCCGATGGCAAAAAGACGACTTCGATGGATTCGGGAAATGCGATGATAGCCGACTTGCGGACGGGCTGATTGGCGGCGGCAACTTCGATGCTCGCAGCGTCGATGACCTCTGTGTGGTCGAGCGCGGCAAGCACGCAGCAGTTACCTTCATCGATCTCTTGAGGATCAGCAAGCCCCAGACTGTCCGCGAGTTCGGGATCGTTTGGATCGGTAGCGGGTTCATTCGGTGCTTCGAGAGAAGCTGGGACGCTGTTTGTCGGCGATGGCGTGTCGCTCGCACCTGCTTCTTTGTCCGCGCTCTCTTCTTGTATGGTTGCGTTGATGGGTTCGTCGTTTGAGGGGAGCGTCTTGGCGTCAAGCGCGGAGGGGAGAATTCCGATGGCTCCGGATCCGCTCCACTCCATTTCGAGAAGCGCCGGGTCGGCAAGAATGCGTTGCCTGCTTTGCGCGTGGGCATCGATTTCAATAGGGCCTGCCTCTATCCCTCGTGTAAGGCTGAGTGATCCGGCTGGCTTCTCGAAATGAGCGTCTGTGTCTTTGGTGCTGACGGCGTAGAACAGCAGGGACGCTTCTCCCGCCGCGATGGCATCGGTGTCGGCTTTGGTCAGCCGCAACGATGCCGTGAATGAGAGGGTGGGCTGCGTGTCGTCTGCATTCGCGGCGGCGCAGCCCAGACATATACCGCCTCCTTTCTCGAAAAACGTACCGTCGAAGGCGACCTTCGCTCCGTTCGCCGAGTCATCGACCGAAGCGATGTCGATGCGCAGCTCTAAATTGCATGGATCGCCATCTGCATCGAGCACAACCGAGCGCCACGTGCAGACGGCGCACCCCGCCTGGGAGCCGTTTGCCTTGTTCGAACGCTTGATATCCACGACTATCGAGCCGTCCGTATTACGACGAAGGCATCCCGAGGTTGAGATCGCGGCCTGTGCGATCGAAAAACGCTTGCACGCAATGGCGCTCGACGGATTTGGTGCGGAACTTAGGGCTGCTGGTAAGGAGTCTGCCATGACGGGAGTCGCCCAAGCGGCGACAGGCGTTCCGGTTGCGAGCGCGCCGCAGAGTGCGACGACGGGCAAAAGGTTCTTCGATGCCATGGGGTCTCCTTAGCTAATTTAGTGCGGCCTGTCCGTGTTTTGTTTCTGGCTGCGTTTGATGTGCAGGCCGAGGCCGGCGGTTCCCGCGCCTGCTGCTGTGGCGCCTGCTGCCAAGAGCCATCGTCCATCGCCTGTCTGCGCCAATGGTTCCTCGCGGTCGCCGCGGTCGAGCCCCGAGAGGTCGATCGTCACTTGCGTGGCGGCCTGCGCCTGTTCTTGCTGGGCAAAGGCCATGGCTGGGCCAAACGCTAGGATGCTGACGGCGGCGGCCAGGGCGACGGCCTTATGCCGTGTGCGCACCGGGCTCGACCGTCCAGGTGATCGTTGCAACCTGATCGCCTTCGCCGGTTACGTGGAAGATATCGCGCGTGACGCGGGCGACATTGCCGCTCGTCTTGAGCTTAATCTTGTCCGTACCATCGGCGATGCCCTGGTAGCCCATGTCGAAGGCTGCATTCTTGGAAAGATCGAGGCCCGTTCCCTGCATTGCGGCGCTGGCGTTCTGGAGCGCGCCGTCGGGGCCGACCTTAAAGTCGATGGAGTTCTGCGCGGTTCCGGCCTTGGCGTCGGCAGCAATGGTCCAGGTGTTCATGGCGTCGATCTTCATGTTGGTGACATGGATGCCGTAGGCCGAATGATTGTCGATGGTGGTCGCGTCTTCTGAGGGGCCCTGAAGCGTGCCGTCGGCCTTGGCGACGAAGGGAATAACCGTCGGAACTTTGAACTCAACGTTGTCGATCTCGGTCCTGACCATTACTTTCGTGGTTCCAACGCGCCCGGCCGCCATAGCTGGCGTCGGGGCGGCGCCCATTGCGAGCGCGAGCGCGAGCCCCGCGCCCACGACGAGCGCTCTGGCTCCGTTCATGTTCCTGGTGATGTCCATGGTCGTTCCTTTCTATTCGCCGCGGGCCGTCCCCGCGATGATTGGACGAATGCTGGTGAATTGCGTGCGGTGCCGCGTCGGCCGGAAAAGCTAGTTCTCGGCTTGCTCAACCCGCACCTTGACACGTGTCGGATTGCCGTGGCTGTCGAGGGTCTTGGCATCGAGTGCCTGGATCTCGATGTACGCCTCGCCTTCTTTGATGTCGCCGGCGGGGCACGTTTCGATTGTCTTGCCGGTCTCGACCACACCGGATTCGTACATGGTCTCGTCGTTTTGGATGACGCGGAATCGCTGGGGAAATTTATTGTCTTGGACGTTTTGCACGTTGACGCGCAGCTTGCCGTCCTCCTGCAGCTGAGCGACCGGTGCGACCGAAATCGTTATCATGTTGTCGCGGACTATGGCGTCGAGCTCATCTTGGATTTCCTGACGCGTTTTGCCCTCGGCCGTCGTAACCGAAGCGCCCGCCTCGGGTACGGGCTGCGACTGCCAAGCGTATAGTCCTACGGCGACAAGGGCACAGACGATGGCCAAGCAGGCAACGATGAGCTTCTTGCGACGACCCAGGCCTGCAAAGTGGGGTGGCTTCTTCGCGCTCATGCGGCATCCTTGGCGGTATAGATGCGCGCAAAGGTGGACGGGTTCGCTCCAAAGAGCATGTGAAGCATCAGGCGGCGTGAGTAGACAAGCTCGTCGAAGTCGGGAGGGAGCTCGATGTCGTGGATATGCGCGATGCGGTGGGCGAGCGCCGAGAACGACTCGGGGTCGCAGATCACATCGGTGGTAACGTGGTAGACCGTCGTATCGGGGAATGCCTCTTCGTCGAAAGGCAGGAGATGGGGATCGTCGTCGACTTCGATGGCGATGCCGTACTGGGGCCAGTAATATGCCATGGGAACCTCCCTGCTTCTGGGGCCAAAACTTCTGTCGGTTTTGGCTGTCGATGCCGACGGTATCAGCCACTACTTGACCAATTGCTGACCAAATGCTTGACGGATTGGCGTCTCCGCAGGTAAAAGGCGGCAAAAAATACTCCAACTTTTTTCGAGCGGCAATCGCGCGGTCAGTGACGGCGGGGCCATATGTGTTAAAAGCATCGTCTGCCGAGGAAATCCAGCCGCTCGCCGAATTGCACGAACGTAAAAATCGCCAATTATGGAGACGGTCTCGAACACGTCGACGAAACGATGCGGTAACATCTCCCTGCAAACACTGTAGTTAACTAAAGGGGGAGTTCGCGTGTCTGCAGCCATCAAACCCTTCGGCGACGAGTTCGAAGAATATGGTCGCGATGAATCTCGCACATCGGGCGAGGCGTCGAGCATCTCGTTTCCGACAACGGAGGACGAAGTCCGCGCCATTCTGCGAAAGCTCCATGCCGAGCATGTTCCGATAACGGTCCAGGGTGCTCGGACCGGTCTGGCTGCCGGTGCCGTGCCCCACGGCGGCCACATCCTCAACACTTCTCGTATGAATCGCTACCTGGGTCTTCGCCGCGACGAGCGAGGCCGTTTTCTGCTGCGCGTGGAGCCGGGCGTCGTGCTTTCGGAGTTACGCAAGCAGCTGGGCAAGAAGGCATTGCCGACCGCTGGCTGGGATCAGGCATCGCTTGAGGCCTATGAGGAGTTCCAGGCAGCTCCCGAGCAGTTCTTTCCCACCGATCCCACCGAGGCATCTGCCTGCCTGGGCGGCATGGCGGCATGCAATGCCTCCGGTGCCCGCAGTTACGCCTACGGCCCCATGCGGCCGCACGTTACGGGGCTTCACGTGGCACTGGCGGACGGCGACCTGCTTGAGCTTCATCGAGGTCAGGCGCACGCTGACGCACGCCACTTGTCGCTCGTGACGGCAGGTGGCCGCGCACTCGAGCTGGATCTTCCTGGCTATACCATGCCCAAGACCAAAAACGCGTCGGGTTATTTCGCTTCGGACGATATGGACGCCATCGATCTTTTCATCGGTGCGTGCGGCACACTCGGCGTCATTACCGAGCTCGAGATCGCCCTGCAGGCGGCACCTTCGGTCGTATGGGGCGTGAGCTGCTTTTTCGACAGCGAGGACAAGGCAGTGTCCTTTACCGATTCCGTGCGCCCCGTGCTGTCCCATGCCGCCGCTATTGAGTATTTCGATGCCAGCGCCTTGGATATCCTTCGCCGCCAGCGCGAGCAGTCGACCGCGTTTGCCTCGCTGCCGGCACTCGACGATGAGGCAAAGGTCTGTGTTTACGTGGAACTCGACTGCGACGACGAGGCTCAAGCGACTGAGGAGCTGTACCACCTGGGATGGGTTTTGGAGCTTGCGGGCGGCCGCGATGACGCGACCTGGGTTGCGCGCACCGAGGTCGATCGCGAATGCCAGCGGTTCTTCCGCCACGCCGTCCCCGAGAGTGTCAACATGCTCATCGACGAGCGTCGCCGCACCGACCCCACCATTACCAAACTGGGGTCGGATATGTCGGTACCCAACGCGCGCCTGGCCGATGTCGTTGCCTTCTATCGCCGCACGCTGGCCGAAAGCGGGCTTGAGTCTGCCGCCTGGGGACATATCGGCAACAACCATCTGCATGTGAATATCCTGCCGCGCGATGCGCAGGACTACCGTCGCGGTGGTGAGCTGTTTGCCCGGTGGGCTGCGGAGGTAACGGCTATGGGCGGCGCCGTCTCTGCCGAGCACGGCGTCGGCAAGATCAAAGCGGGCTTTTTGGAGACGATGTACGGCCACGAGGCCATGGTCGAATCGGCTCGACTCAAGCTGCAGTTCGATCCTGCCGGGCAGCTGGGTCGTGGCAACCTGTTTTCGGAGAAGCTCTTGGATGAACTCGTCCAGAAAGGGGGCGCGTGAAGATGAGCGATTTCCATATGGTGGTGTGCGTCAAAGCGGTACCGGGAAGCACCGAGGTCAAGATGGACCCCAAAACCAATACCATCGTGCGTGATGGCAAGCAGGCGGTCATTAATCCCTTCGATGCAAGTGCACTCGAATGCGCTCTGGCGCTCAAGGACGACTTTATCGGCTTTGGCATGGATGTGCGCGTGACGGTGGTGTCGATGGGCATCCCTGCAACCGAATCGCTGCTGCGCGACTGCATTGCCCGCGGCGCCGACGATGCATTGCTGCTCACCGACCGTGCTTTTGCGGGCGCGGACACGTTGGCGACCACCTATGCTCTCAAATGCGGCATCGAGGCGCTCGACGAGGACTTCGATCTGCTCATCTGCGGCAAGATGGCGGTGGATGGCGATACTGCCCAGATTGGCCCCGAGCTGGCCGGCGCCTTCGAGATTCCCTGCGTGACCGATGTGAGCTGCGTGCAGAGTGCGGGCTTTACGACGTGCGGTGCGCTGGCGCTTGTCCACGGCTGTGACGCCGGCGAGGAGACGGTCTATCTGGAGATGCCGTGCACGATGACGACCGCCAAGGAGATCGGCCAGCTGCGCATGCCGAGCATCGCCGGCATTCGCGCGGCCGAAGATGCGGATGTGCGGGTGGTCTGTGCTACCGATGTGCATGCCGACCCCTCGCGTTGCGGCCTTACTGGATCACCGACGCAGGTCGTGCGCTCGTTTGTGCCCGACCGCGACCAAACGTGTGAGGCCATCGAGGGCACGCCGGTCGAGCAGGCGGCAAAGCTTGCCAGGATTATCGAGGGGATGGCATAGATGAGCGGACTGATAATCGATAGCGAGGCATGCGTTGGCTGTGGTCGCTGCGTTCGCGCCTGTGCCTCGGGTGGCATTGTGGTGGAGGGCGAGCGCCCCAACCGCTGCGCCCATGTGACCGACGGCTGTATCTTGTGCGGCGGGTGCGTCGACGCCTGTCCGGTCAACGCGATCTCGATTGAGCGTGATGAGGCCGCCGGCGCGGTGGACCTCGATGCATATCGAGACATTTGGGTATTCGTGCAGACCGACGAGCACGATACAGTGGCTCCCGTGGCATATGAGCTCATGGGCAAGGGCCGCGAGCTTGCTGATGCCCGCGGCTGTCGCTTGGTAGCGCTGGTCGGCATGGGCCCCGAGGGCTCGCTTGGGGACTTGGAGCATCTGGTTTGTGCCGGCGCGGACGAGGTCCTGGTCTGTCGCGACGAGCGCCTGCGCCAAAACGATGCAGAGGTCTACGCCCGCCTGATCTGCGATTTGGTAGCCGAGCGCAAGCCCGGGGCTATTCTGTACGGCGCGAGCGCTTTTGGGCGCGAGTTGGCGCCCGGCGTTGCCGTGCGCTTGCAGACGGGCCTTACAGCCGACTGCACCGTGCTTTCGATGGATACGGAGACGGGCCTGTTGCAGCAGACGCGCCCGGCGTTTGGCGGCAACCTGATGGCTACCATCGTTTGCCCCAACCATCGCCCTCAAATGGCTACGGTGCGTCCCGGCATCTTTAAGGCGCCCGACTTTGACTACAGCCGCTCCGGCGCGATTGTCCAGGTATTACTGGCAGATGGCGTTAAGGCCCGCGTCGAAATCTCGATCCCCGCCGAGGAGTGGGGACAGCAGGCTTCGATTGCCGATGCCGAGCGTCTTGTCGTGGTGGGTCGCGGCATCGGCTCCAAGAAGAACCTGCCTCTGATGCGAAAGCTCGCCGACGCCCTGGGCGCCGAGCTCGGCTGCACGCGACCCGTTGTGGAGGCCGGCTGGCTGGAGTATCGCCATCAGATCGGTCAGACGGGCGTATCGGTCTCGCCGAAGCTCCTCGTGAGCATCGGTGTCTCGGGCGCTATCCAGCATCTCGCCGGCATTGGCGGGGCGGAGTGCATTATCGCCATTAACGAGGACCCGGATGCTCCCATCTTTGGCGCCGCCCAGTATAAGGTCGTCGGTGATGCCGTTGAGGTTGTCGAAGAGCTGTTGGCTCAGCTTGAGCGCTAGGCGCCTGCCAGCCAGGTGCGCATCTCGCCTTTGAGGCGCTCCCAGGTCGCCTGTGTGGCGGGATCGGTAAAGGGCCGTTTAATGCCAAAGGGTGCGTCGAGCAGGCGGTAGATATCGCCCTGCTCGCGCGCCAGCGCGCGGCTTGCGGGATAGACAAGTTCAAACATAAAGCAGATGAGCCCTACCAGGAAGTCTGCCGGCTCCTCGCGCTCATCGCGTGCGACGCACCGGCGCTCGTCAAAGGCGGCGAGCGTCGGCGCCGAGAAGCCACTGGAAAGAAACGTGTCCTCATTCACTTTGAGGATGGTGTCGACGGTACTGTCAGCGATGGTGCGCATTATGTCGATCTTGTCGCCGTCGCGCACGATGTCGCAGAAGCTCTGGGTGCGCTTATCGAGCTGCGCGGGTAGGCGGAAATCGCTGTGATAGGCAATGCTCGCGCGAATGAGCTCGTCGTTCTCGTCGGCCTCAATAAAATTGCGGATGCTCGTTGCGGCTGGTGCATCGGCGGGATTCTCGCCAAAGAGGACCTCGACGCCCAACGCTGCATGGCTCATGCTCTCGGCATCTTTAAAGGTGTCCCAGCGTCGCAGCTGCTCAAAGCGGCCCATATCGTGCAGCAGGCCGCAAAGCCAGGCCAGGTCAATATCCTCTGTCGACCAGTTCTGCTCGCGCGCCACGGCATCGCACGCTTCCGCCACGTGATAGGTGTGCTCGATTTTGAGTGCGATGCGCGGATTGGTGGCATCGTAGGCATCGGTATAGGTCTTGAAGGCCCTGGCTGCCCGCGTTCGATCGATAGCTGTCATAATGACTTCCTAAAAAGTTGTGTCTTTCGATCCGGTGGCAATTGTAGGTGAACCCGGTTGCCGCCGGACGATAAATCTGCCGCATCGTTGCATGCGGCTCGGATGTCTTGTCGGGATAAGGAACGTTATGGTGTTCAAAATCGTTAAAACTGTCTGGCCGGTGATGCTTACCTATGTTGCGATAGGCGCGCCGTGCGGAATGATCATGGGGCAGACAGGAATGGAGCCCTGGATGGTTTTTGCCCTGAGCAGCACGTTCGTGACGGGCAGTGGGCAGTTCATGATCTGTAACTTGTGGCTGGCGGGCGTGCCGGCGGCATCGATCGTCGCCTCCGTCGCCGCCGTCTCCTCTCGCTTTGCGCTTTACTCGGCGTCGATTGCCCCACATCTTACGGGGGCTTCGAAGCGCCAGACGTTGGCGGTTGCCGCGACGCTCACCGAGGAGGCATACGGCATCTCGCTTGCCAAGTTGGTCGAGGGGGAGGATTGGGGTCCGAATGAGTCCGTTGTGCTTAACGTGATCCTCATCGCAACATGGGGCGTTTCGTGCACGATGGGTGCCGTTGTCGGTGCCGTTGTCGATGTTCCCACCGCTATTGCAGGTTTTGTCTGCACTTCGCTCTTTATCTGCCTGCTCTTTTCGCAGCGACTGTCACGCGGCAATGCTGTGGCTGCCGTAATGGCTGCAGTGTCTGTTGCCATATGCAAGTTCTTGGGGTGGACGAATGTCGCCGTGCCGGTAAGCGTGCTCGTCGGTGTTGCCGTGGCACTCGCGTGCGATGCCCTTGCGGATGGAAGGGGTGTCCGCGATGCACGTTAATGAGTTTTTGGTCCTGTGGCTGTCGTCGTGGGCAGCCATCGCATTCTTCCGCATCGCGCCGGCATTCGCCCTGCGCGGGCGGACCTTGTCGCCCCGCGTTGCTGAGGCCTTGGGTTATATTCCGCCCGCTGCCTTTGCGGCGCTGGTCGCCAACGACTTGATAAACCCCGGCGCATTCGATGCGGGGCTATGGCCGGGTCTGGTTCCCTGGATCGCGGCGGCTGGGGTCGTGGTGGTGGCAATCAAGACAAAATCGATGCTGTGGTGCTGTGTTTCGGGCATCGTGTTCTATATCGTTTTGAGCCTCATATAAGAGCGGGGCACGTTTAGCGCCCCTGTCCAACGAATCGAATTTCTCACCGAGCTGGTCTATTTCTTCTGGTACCATGGTCAGACTTTACTGTAGCAAAGCGTGACGTGGGCTTTTGTACCCCGTCAGCGGAAATGGGGGTTTCATGGCACAGGAAGCAACCGCCAACGAGCAAAAGAAATTCAAGGTCCCGCGCATCCCGGGTGACATCATGATCTATCCGATGATCGTCGGCCTTTTGCTCAACACCTTCTGCCCGCAGGTTTTTGAGATCGGCGGCTTCTTTACGGCTGTCTGCCGCGGTGGCTCCAATACCATCGTCGCCGCGATCCTGCTGTTTGTGGGCGCCGGCATCAGCTTTAAGTCCACGCCGGGTGCCATCAAGACCGGTATCGTCGTGCTGATCCCCAAGCTCGTCGTAGCGGCGGCTCTCGGCTTGGGCGTGGCGTATTTCTTTAACGACAACTTCCTGGGTTTGAGCTCCGTGTCTATCATCGGCGGCATCACGTTTTGCAACATGGCGCTCTATACGGGCATCATGGGCGAGTTCGGCGATGAGTCCGAGCAGGGCGCCGTCGGTATCCTGTTCTTTACGGCTGGCCCCGCCGTCACGATGATCATCCTCGGTGTCTCGGGTCTCGCTAGCATCCCACTGGGCACTATCGTCGGTTCTATCCTGCCGCTCGTTATCGGCATGGTCCTGGGCAACCTGTTCCCGTTTATCAAAAACCTGCTGGTTCCCGGTGCCAATCCCGCGATTGCCGTCATCGGATTTCAGCTCGGTGCGTCCATGAGCCTGTCGAGCTTTATCACCGGCGGTATTTCCGGCATCTTGCTGGGCCTTGTCACGCTGTTTGTCGTCGGTCCCATCACCTTTGCGTTCGAGCGTCTGTGCGGCGGCAATGGCAAGGCCGCTGTGGCTTGCTCCACCATTGCCGGCACGGCTATGACCACACCGGTTGCCCTCGCCGAGGTCGCACCGCGCTACGCCGAGCTTGCGCCCACCGCGTACGCTCAGATCGCCACCGCCGTTATCATCACGGCGATCATGGCTCCGATTCTGACTGGCTGGGTCGACAAGAAGTTCTGCCAAGGCAAGGAGGATCTGTCGCCTGTCGGTGTCGAGGCCATCGAGGAGGCCGTCGCGACTGACATCGATGGCGAGTAGCAATCGATACTCATCAATGATGCCGACGTGTGCAATTCGCGCCGTATGAGCGCCCGAACAGAAACTGTTTTGCAGTGATGTTCGGGCGCTCTGCTATTATCCCCTTTACCCCTGCGGAGTAAAGGGGTGTTTATTGCCCTGATTCGAATTGGGCGATTCTGACCACTTGGATATTGAAGGGATGGCGCTAGTGGTTAAGGCACTCAAGATTGAGATATTCGTGCTATGCATGATTGTTCTTATCGGGCTTGCCGTGCGAAGTCGTCGCTCCTTGTTCTCGAGCACCCAGCAGCTTTTGTTTAGCATGCTGGGCTACACGTCTGCTGCCTACTTTTTCTTCGATATGATCTGGACGCTTTCGGACGGTGTGGACGGCACGTTGGGCATTGCTGCCAACTGGATTTCCAACGCGGTTTCGTTTTCGCTCTTTGCTATCGCGTGTCTCATCTGGTTTATCTATTCCGAGACGGTGCAGGGTTCTCGCATTTTGACCGCGCGCTCTAGAGTGGCGCTTGTAACGTTGCCTACGGCTCTGGTGGTCGTGCTGGCGTTTACCAGTTACTGGACGCACGCCCTGTTCTATATCGATTCGCAGGGCGTGTATCGTCGCGGCTTTGCCTATATGATCCAGCCCATCGTCAGCTACTGTTACGTTATACATACGTCCCTGCATGCGTTTGTGCAATCTCGCAGGGTCGAGAGCCTGCAGACGAAGGCCATCTATCGAACCTTGGCATTTTTCGCCATTCCGGCCCTGGTGGGCGGTACCTTTCAGGTCGTATACTCGGTGCCCGGCCTTTGTGTCGGCATAATGATTAGCATGTTGCTGCTCTACATCATCTACCAGGAGCAGCTCATCTCGACCGACCCGTTGACTGGACTTAACAATCGCAACCGTTTTGAGACCTATATGCTGTCGCTCTTCTCAAATGTGGATCAGGCCGAAGATGTATATCTGCTTATGATGGACGCCGACGGCTTTAAGCAGATTAACGATCGCTATGGGCATGTGGAGGGCGACCACGCTCTTCAGGTCATATCCGCTGCGCTCAAAGAAGTCTGCTCGGCGTCTGGCGGCTTTATCGCACGTTATGGTGGCGATGAGTTCGTGGTGCTCCAAAAGGCGACGGCGGAGCAGGACATCATAAGCCTGTGTGCGGCAATCAACGATGAGCTCGCACGTGCCGACGTGCCGTATCTGCTGCGGATGTCCATCGGCTACGCACGGGTCGGCGACGGTGTCGATACCTGGCAAGACTTGCTTCGCGCTGCCGATGTGGAGCTCTACCGCGTCAAGGCCGAGAAAAAGAAAGCCGGCGTCCAGATACGCTAGAAAAAGGGGCGCACGCTTGCGTGCGTGGCGGCCCTCAGCTCACCGATGTACTCCAATAAGCTAAAGTGTGCGAACAACCTCTCTAAAAAGGTGAGCTCGCTAGGCCTTTTTAGGTTTGTTGACAATGATGATGCCGCCGCAGACCAACAGCAGGGCAACGATGACGGTAACGGGGCTCGTGCCGGCGCCCTCGCCGAGCAGCAGCGCGCTCAGCAGCACGCCGAAGACCGGGTTCATAAATCCAAAGACCGAGACGCGGCTGACGGGGTTGACGGCAAGCAGGCGCGACCACAGCGAGTATGCGACCGCGGAGATAAGTGCCATATAGACGATGAGCGCGATGGCGGGGACGATCGCCGTGGGGGAGAGCACGCCGCCCATCAGAAAGCCGATAGCGGTGAGGACGAGGCCGCCGACCAAGAACTGCCAGCCGGCAAGCAACACGCCGTCGTGCTCGCGCGAGAAGATACCGATCAGGCAGGTCGAAAGGGCACCTGCGACGGTGGAGGCCAGGATAAAGCCCTCGCCGTCGAGCGTAAAGCCAAAGGTTCCGTCCGCGCCCGAAAGGTTGACGAGTGCGACACCGGCAAACCCCAACACGCAGCCGAGCACCTTGGCCGCATCGAGCTTTTCGGTGCGAAACGCCAGGGCGGCAAAGAGGATGGCTAGGAAGTTGGCGCTGGCCTCGATGATGGAGCTCGACATGGCGCTGGCGCGCGAGAGGCCCAGGTAGAAAAAGAAATACTGGCCGATGGTCTGGAAGAGCGACAGGATGAAGATGGGCTTAATATCGCGAGCCTGCGGAACGAGCGGATGGCGCTGGGCGATGCTCATGCCAATAATGACCAGCGTGCCGGCAAGGGTGAAACGCAGACCCGCGAAGAGCAGCTGCGATGCGCTATCGTGTGCCGGGATGCCGAAGAGCGTGTAGCCGATCTTGATGCAGGGAAAAGCCGACCCCCAGAGTGCGCAGCAAACGAGGCAGCCCAGGATGAGTCCGGGCAGGGTGGCGAGATACGGCTTGCGGCTTTCCATGGTGTCCTTCCTGTATGCGCGAAGCAAAAAAGAACCCGCCACCGGGTGTGCCGGTGGCGGGTGTTGTTACCCGAGGGGATTGTACCCGATGGGAAAGCTTTAAGCGAAGTAGGCTACGCCGCTCTCAAAGATCGGCATGAACTTGTCGCCGGGGACATGCTCGGGCACGTTGCGGTACAGGTTGTCGCCGCGACGCTCGGCATGGCCCATCTTGCCCAGGACGCGGCCGTCGGGGCTCGTGATGCCCTCGATGGCGAGTGCGGAGCCGTTGGGGTTGACGGAAAGATCCATGTTGGGCTTGCCGTCCTCGCCCACGTACTGCGTGGCGACCTGGCCGTTGGCAATCAGCTGGGCGAGTACCTCGTCGTTGGCGACAAAGCGGCCCTCGCCGTGGCTGATGGCGACGGTGTAGGGGTCGTCCAGGCTGCACTGCGACAGCCACGGGGACAGATTGGACGAGATGCGAGTGCGCACCAGACGGCTCTGGTGGCGGCCGATGGTGTTGAACGTCAGCGTGGGCGCATCGGGCGTGGCGTCGACGATGTCACCGTAGGGCACCAGGCCGAGCTTGATCAGGGCCTGGAAGCCGTTGCAGATGCCCAGCATCAGACCGTCGCGGGCCTTGAGCAGGTCGCGGACTGCCTCGGTGACCTCGGGAGCGCGGAAGAACGCCGTGATGAACTTGGCGGAGCCGTCGGGCTCGTCGCCGCCCGAGAAGCCGCCGGGGATCATGACGATCTGGCTTTGGCAGATGCGACGGGCAAGCTCGTGGGTGCTCTCGGCGACGGCCTCGGGCGTGAGGTTGTTGATCACGAAGGTGTCGGCCTCGGCACCGGCTGCGCGGAAGGCGCGGGCGCTGTCGTACTCGCAGTTGTTGCCGGGGAACACGGGGATGATCACGCGCGGGCGGGCGATCTTGGCGCCGCCGTACACGTGGATATCCTTGGCGCGGAAGTGGATGGTCTCGACCTCGGCGGTCTCGCCGGCGCTGCGGTAGGCGAAGACGCTCTCGATACCGCTCTCCCAGGCCTCCTGGAGCTCGGCGAGCTCGATGACCTCGGAGCCGGTGTCGATGACATAGCCCTCGACGGTGGTGCCCAGGGGCTCGACGACAACGCCGTCGGCGACCTCGGGCAGCTCGGCATCCTCGGCGAGCTCGACGATAAAGCTACCGTAGAGCGGGGTGAAGAGGCTCTCCACGTCCACATCCTCGGCAAGCTCGATACCGATCTGGTTGCCGACGCACATTTTAAAGAGGCTTTCGGCGCCGCAGCCGTAGCCGGGCGTGGAGATGGCCAGGGCGTTGCCGTTGGCGGTGAGCGCCTCGACGGCGTCGAACGCTGCGAGCAGCTGCTGGGCGTCGGGGCGGTAATCCTCGCCGTAGGTGGCGGGGGCGATGCGGACGACGCGGTGCGTCAGGCCCTTGAACTCGGGGGAGACGGCGCGGGCCGCCTTGCCCACGGCCACAGCGAAGCTGATCAGGGTCGGCGGAACGTTGAGCTCGCCGGCCTCGTCCTCAAACGAGCCGCTCATAGAGTCCTTGCCGCCGATGGCGCCGGCACCCAGATCGACCTGGGCCATAAGGGCGCCCAGGACGGCTGCCATGGGCTTGCCCCAACGCTCGGCCTCGGTGCGCAGGCGCTCGAAGTACTCCTGGAAGGAGAGATAGGCGCGCTTGTGCTCAAAGCCGGCGGCCACGAGCTTGGCGATGGACTCGACTACGGACAGGTAAGCGCCCGCAAACTGGTCGGCCTCCATCAGGTAGGGGTTGAAGCCCCATGCCATAGCGCTTGCCGTGGTGGTCTCGCCGTCCACGGGGAACTTGGCGACCATGGCCGAGCTGGGGGTGAGCTGCGTCTTGCCGCCAAAGGGCATGAGTACGGTCGCGGCACCGATGGTGGAGTCGAAGCGCTCGGAAAGGCCCTTGTTGGAGGCGACGTTGAGGTCGGTGACGAGCGAGGTCATGCGCTCGGCAAGCGTGGTGCCAGCCCAGCTGGGCTGCCACACGCTACGGGCGCACACGTGGGCGACCTGGTGCTTGGGTGCGCCGTTGGAGTTGAGGAACTCGCGGGACAGGTCGACGATGGCGACGCCGTTCCAGGCCATGCGCATGCGCGGCTCGGCGGTAACCTCGGCGATAACGGTCGCCTCGAGGTTCTCCTCGGCGGCGTAGACCATGAACTCCTCGACGTCACCGTCGGCGACGGCGCAGGCCATGCGCTCCTGGGACTCGGAGATAGCGAGCTCGGTGCCGTCCAGGCCGTCGTACTTCTTGGTCACGGTGTCCAGGTCGACATACAGGCCGTCGGCAAGCTCACCCACGGCGACCGAGACGCCGCCGGCGCCAAAGTCGTTGCAGCGCTTGATCAGGCGGCAGGCGTCGCCGCGGCGGAAGAGGCGCTGCAGCTTGCGCTCGACCGGGGCGTTGCCCTTCTGGACCTCGGCACCCGAGGTCTCGATGGACTCGGTGTTCTGGGTCTTGGATGAGCCGGTGGCACCGCCGATGCCGTCACGGCCGGTGCGGCCGCCCAGCAGGATGATTTTGTCGGTGGGGGCGGGGCACTCGCGACGCACGTGGTTTGCCGGGGTAGCGCCCACGACGGCGCCGACCT
>CABUBZ010000017.1 GCA_902489945.1 uncultured Collinsella sp. | reverse complement strand
AAGGTCAGCGCCCTTTCGTTTCACGTCACCTTGCCTCAAATGCGACCCGCTCGCTGTCGGTGCCAAAACATCGGCGTTGCCGAAGTAGTCGTTGGGGACAGTCCTTGCCAATGTGCCAAAGAATGAGAGTGGATAATCTCCCATTTTTGGCCTGCATGCGGGCTCAAAGTGGGAGATTATCCACTCTCGTGATTTGAGTGTCCAAAAATCCACGCTCGTTTGGTCGGTGCATGTCTACGCAGCGTAGGTTGTCGAGGGCAGTCTTCAAATGGATACTGACTCTTGAACCGGTTCGCTCCATTCCTCCAATCTGATCGGACATCTCATGAACCAGACACCGCAAAGCAATGTCCCCCATACTTTTTTGGCGGCACATGCCATCAAGCGGCTGCGCGAAGATCGCGGCCTCACCCAGCGCGCCCTGGCGGAAAGCCTTGGCGTGACCGATAAAGCCGTCAGCAAGTGGGAGTCCGGCCGCGGCCTTCCCGACATTTCCCTCGTTGAGCCTTTGGCCCAGAGACTCGGCATAAGCGTGGCTGAGCTTTTGGCTGGTGACATTCGGGCCAACGCCAACCGTGCAGGCAATATGCTCAAAGGCGTCTTTTACGTTTGCCCTATCTGCGGAAACGTTGTGCACGCGCTCGGAGAAGGCAGCTTTAGCTGCTGCGGCTCCACGATGTTTCCCCAGGAGGCCGAAGAGCCGGACGCGGACCACGCCTTTTCCATCGAGCGCATCGAGGACGATTGGTACGTCACGCTCGACCATCCCATGACCAAGGATCATTACATTAGCTTTGTGGCATATGCGACTATGGATGGCATCTGTTTAAAGAAGCTCTATCCTGAGCAATCGGTGCAACCGCGCTTTCATATCATCGGACGCGGCAGAATGTACCTCTACTGTAACCAGCACGGACTCTTTGTTTTGCCGACGCCTCGCAAGTAAAAGCCCGCTGTCCGCCCGATGCCCCTGCGCCAACGAGTTGCGGTGGAATAGTTCCTGAAAGTGCTGGTTTAGAGCCTAAACAGGAGCTATTTCACCGCAACTTAGGAGGGCGATTGGAGGCGCGGTGGGGCCGGATTGTTATTTGAGGCCGGGGAGGCGGGTGTAGGGGAACGAGCGCTCTAGGAACTCGGCGCAGCGGGCGTAGTCTTTGGCGAAGTAGCTGCTGTAGAGCGAATCGAGCACGTATTGCACGGCGATGTGGCTGGCGAACTGCGTGATGCGGTGCGTCATGCTCTCGTGGTCGCTCACCGTGAGGTAGGCGGCAAAGCCGGGGTGCAGGCGCGCACAATAAGGTGTGCCGATGACAATGACGGGAACATGTCGGCTGCTGAGGATCGGCAAGATTTCCTTGAGGTTGGGCGCAAGGCCGCTGTAGGAGATTACGATCGCCACATTGCCGGAATCCGAGGCGAGCGCCGTGCGCACCTGGGCCTCGGTGCTGCTGTAGCATGTGGCGCTCTTGCCGGACGAAAGCAAGCGGTCGCGGAACATCCCCGCTGGATAGAGGTTGTGCGAGCCGGTGTAGATGTCGACCTGCCGTGCCTTCGCGATCAGTTTGGCGGCGTGGTCGAGCTGTGCGGGGTCGAGCAGCTCCTGCGTCTCGGCCAGCGTGGTCTGGTAGAGCCCTTCCATGCGCTCCATAACCTGCGCAGGCGTGGACGTGGCATCGAAGGGAAAGTTGATATCTACGTCGCGGCGGTTGCCTGCTTCGGTCGCCAGACGGATGAGCTCGACCTTGAGATCCTTAAAGCCCTCGAGGCCGAGCTTTTTGCAAAAACGGTGCACGCTTGCGACCGAAACATTGGCGCGGGCGGCAAACTCCTTAATGGAGAGTCCGCGGATGTCTTCGCCCATGGCGAGGGCCGAGATGCCGAGCTGCTGCTCGGTAGGGGTTAGGCCCTGTGCCTCGGTAATCTTGCGTTTGATATCCATTCGAACTCCCGCACTCGCCAAACCTGCCAAAAAGGGACGGGTTTATTTTGGCAGGTTTTGCCCGAGAAGGGTAACGGGGCCGAGGACACCGCTGGGCGCGACGGGCTCGGTGAGGGCGAAGATGTCGGGAATCGCATGGTCGAGTGTGTTGATGACATCGATGGTGAGCTCGTGCGTGCCGGCGGCAAGCGCGCCTGTCGCAAAGCGATAGGGCGGGCAGATGCGCGTGCCGAGCGTTTGTCCGTCGAGCGTGAGTGTTGCGACTTCGTAGACATCCCCCAGGTCAATGGCGGTGTGGGCGAGGTCGTCGGTCAGCTCGAACGACGTGCGATAGTGGAACGTGCCGCAGATGCCGGCGAACTGCTCGGCCGTGAGGTCGCACAGTTGCTCGAGCTTTTGCGGCTCGCCAAAGGTTCCATCGCTGCCGGCAGGGGAGAGGGCAACGGTCCACGGTCCGTCGATGCTAAGGCAAACCGCATCATCCGCATTCGTGTTCGCCCCGTCATCGAGTCCGACCTCGTCGCCCGTTCCCAGAACAACAACGCAGCTCTCGAAGGGCGCCAGCTCCAACGCGCCATCAAACGCAACGGGTTCGGTGCCGTTCAGCAGGTCGAGGCGCGTGCCGCAAAGGCGCTCGCCTCGAGCAAGTGCAACCGTACAGCAAATACTTTCACGCGGATGCTCGTTGACTAGCATCACATAGGTCTCGCCCGCACGCTTGTAGCGAAGTGCGCGCAGCCAGGGCTGTGGCCTATCGGTCACAACGGTCTGCAGCCCCGCGTCTGCCAGCGCGTCCGCCACATCGGCAAGTGGCGTTGCCGTAAGCCCGTCCAGATCGGCTGCGCCATCCGCGTCATAAAGAGCGCCGGGCACTTCGTCAGCAGCGAGCACCGTGACACCCGCGGCCATCATGCGCCTCACCTCTTCCGCTGTAGCCGCGCCAATAAACGAAGCCCCGGGCATAACAAACGCCTGGTAGCGACAGCCATTAACGGCAAACGTCCCATCGGCAATCGAAACCTCGTAACGCTCCTCATTCTCAAAAGCCTCTGCCGGCACAAAATCAAAGTCGATCTGCGCGCGCGTGAGTTCGGCCGCCACGCGCTCGACGGGCATGGCGTTGCCGGCCCATTCGGCGTCGGCATGGTACAGAATGGCGACGGGGCGAGCGGCAGCGCCTTCCGAAAGGAGCGTCGCCGTGCGATTCATATAGCGCATGAGCTGGCCAAAGTGCGGCCATTGCGGGTTGTTGCCGTGCGCGTAAAAGTGCGGCGGGCAGTCCCAATCGGGGAAGGGCGCCATGCTAAACGCGTGCGGCGTAAACCAGTTAATACCGCGGACGAGCATATGGTCGGCGATCCACTTCATCTCGCGCAGGCCCTCGTGCCAGCCAAAGGCGCCAAAGACCTCGGCCATGCAGCGCCCCTGCTTTTTGGGGTCGAGGCGCGCTGCCGAAGATCCCAACTTGGCGAGCGCGTACGTAAAGAACTCCATGTTCCATGCGCCGTGGAAGTAGCTGTAGCGCCCGCGGTCAATTCCGGGGGCAAGCTGGTTGATGACCACATCCACGCCAGCCATGTCCTGCCCCGCGACCGCGCGGAAGTAATGTCCGGCGCCCTGGCCCAGGCGCGTGTGGCAACTCTTGTCCTCGATCACGTGGCCAATGTGCATAATGCCGTGCGCGCGGCACCAATCGCCAATCTGCTCGTCAAAGCAGCTGCGGTAGAGCTGCGTAGCAAGGTCCATATAGGCGTGGCGAACCTGGGCGCCGTTTGCCTCGCGCGTCCAAAGGCCGTGCAACTTGGTAAGCCAATTCTCGCCAAGCGCATCATGTAGGCGGCGGGCAAGCTCGTCCGACCACGGCAGCGCCAAGTCGTTTCGCCCGATAAAGCTGCTGGTAGAGGCATCGTCGAGCGTGGTGCCCTTCTCGTTCATAAAGCCGGGCTCGTCGGTAAAGAAGCCCAAGATCGTTTTGCCAAACTCGTCGCCCAGATGCTCAAACGTGGGCTCGTAGACGGCGTCGATGAGCACGTGGCACGAGGCGGCGTCGACCATGTTGATGTACTCATCGCGAAAGCCGGTCTTTTGGCTGGTGATGTAGAGTTCGATCGTGGTGACGCCGGCGGGGGCGTCAAAACGCAGGCGGGCGGGTGCGCCATCGTCACCATGCTCAACAGCAAGCGCAAGATCGAGTGGCGCACCGGCGGCATCAAAAGCCGCTGCGCCCACAAAGCGCTCGGTGGGGTCCATGAGATTACCGAGCTTGATAGTCGTGGACGGCTGGGGACCAACGACCGTAATCGTGCGATGCTTGAGCACGGTTTTCTTGAGCGCGGGGTCGACGTCATCGCCCGCAAGCGCGCCGTTGGCATAGCCTGTGGGGAAGTGGGCGTCGTCGAGCAGCCAGATCTTTAACCCCAGGCGCTTGCACTCGCCGATGATAAAGCGCAGGTCAGACCACCAGCCGTCGCGACAGAAATCGGGATGCGTGCGCGATTCCAGGCAGACCTCGCGGATGTCCGCCCCAGCGATCTGCTCCAGATACTCGGTGATCGTCTCGCGCGCCTCGCCCTTGAGCCACAAGAACGGAAGCACGTGGTTGTCGTAGATGCCGCCAAGCACCTGCTCAAAATACGCCGCCATATACGCTCCTCCAAAACAGCCTTTCAAATTCATTGAAGTCAGAGTACGCCGAGCGCGCAGCCCTGCTAATATCAAAACCACGGCAGAATATGACCGAATCAACGATGGTGATGTAATGGATATCGCACGGCTGGACAACCTTCTGCTCGAGCTGACCAACAGTGAGCGAGCCTATCGCGCGGGCGCCCATTACGACTGGAGCGATGCACTCGGTCAAGGTAATCAAGCAGATGTCGATGGTCGGCATATCCGTAAAATCGGCAACCCAGCGCTCGCCCTACGACAAGAAGGCATGCCCGATGGTCTATCGATTGTTCGCAACTCGCGCTTCAATCCCGTGCCGGAACATGTCCACGATTATGTCGAAATCAGCTATATCTATCGAGGACGAGCGCCGCAGATCGTCAACGGCGCGCCGCTCATGCTCGCTCAAAACGAGGTCCTCCTGCTCGATGTCGCCTGCCCGCATGCCGTAGGCGAGCTCGGCGAGCACGACATTATGCTGAGCGTTATCATCTCGCGGCCAATGCTGCGCCGTAGCCTGGAGCAAAGCCTTTCGCCCACAAGCGCGGTCTCGCGGTTCCTGCTCAACGCCCTCACGGACGAAACCGACCACCGCGGACACGTGCATTTCCATACGGGCGGCAGCCGTCGCGTGCGCCGCTACATGCAGGAGATGCTGTGCGAGCGTCTGGACCCCACGCCAGCGAGCCCCCAGATTGTCTCGAGGCTGTTTGAGCTGCTGTTGGTCGAGCTCATGCAAAGCTACGAGGCCGGTCTTCTGCGGTCGGACGCGCCCGCGCTGCCATCGGCGCAGGTCGCGGCTGCTATGGGCTATATCGAGCGTCACGCCTGCGATTGCGCGCTCGACGACCTCGCCCGCCATCTGCACCTGAGCCCCAACTACGCAAGCGCCCTACTCAAGCGTCAGACAGGCCGCACATTCATGCAGCTCGTGCAGGAGGGCCGCCTGGCGCGCGCAGCGGCACTGCTCGACGCCGGTGCCACGGCAGAGGCGGCTGCGCGCGAGGCGGGCTATGCCAACATGAGCTTCTTCTACAAAAAGTTTGCCGAGCGCTATGGCTGCACGCCGGCTGCCTATCGTCAGCGTTTTCCCAGATAAAACCGACCAAAATAAACCTGTCCCTTTTTGGCAGGTGTCAGGAAGTGTCAGGGGCGGGCAGGCGGCGGGGTGCCGCTGCGAAAAGAAGTATCGGGTTTGGCGCCCCCGCCTCCGCATGTCTCCCGCATGGGCGATACTCGGCTTATCGACCCACGATGCAAAGGAGATGCTCATGGCAAACATCAAGTTCCCCGAGGGTTTCTATTGGGGCGGCGCCACTGCCGCCAACCAGTTTGAGGGCGCTTGGAACGTGGACGGCCGCGGCGCTTCCGTCGACGACCACTTCCTGGGCGGCAGCTACAAGGAGCCGCGTCAGATCACGATCGACATCGACCCCAACCGCTTCTACCCCAACCATGACGGCATCGATTTCTACCATCACTACGAGGAGGATATCGCGCTGTTCGCCGAGATGGGCTTCAACATGTTCCGCATGTCCATCTCCTGGAGCCGCATCTTCCCCAACGGCGACGATGCGCACCCCAACGAGGCCGGCCTCGCCTTCTACGATCGCGTTTTCGACTGCCTGCGCGCCCACAACATCGAGCCGCTCGTGACCCTCTCGCACTACGAGATGCCCTATCACCTGGTCGAGAAGTACAACGGCTGGGCAAGCCGCGAGCTCATCGGTTTCTTTGAGAAGTACTGCCAGACCGTCTTCGACCGCTACCAGGACAAGGTCAAGTTCTGGCTGACCTTCAACGAGATCAACTGCGGCACCATGGACATGGGCGCCATGATGGAGACCGGTCTGATCCAGGGCTTCGAGGGCCCGGCGAGCGCCATCAAGACCACCGCTCAGCAGCGCTACCAGGCCCTGCACCATCAGTTTGTGGCCAGCGGCCGCGTCGTGCGCTACGCTCACGAGCACTACCCGCAGTTCAAGATGGGCAACATGGACTGCTTCATCCTCTCCTACGCCGCTACGTGCGATCCGGTCGACGTGTTCGCCACGCAGCAGCAGATGAACTCCATGAACTGGTACTGCTCCGACGTGCAGGTGCGCGGCAAGTACCCGTTCTATGCCAAGCGCTTCTGGGCCGAGAACGGCGTCGAGCTCGCAATGGAGGACGGCGACCTGCAGGATATCGCCGACGGCAAGGTCGACTTCTACACCTTTAGCTACTACATGTCCGGTACCGTGGGCACCCACAAGGACCACGAGATGACCGAGGGCAACATGACTTTTGGCGGCAAAAACCCCTACCTGGAGTCCACCGACTGGGGTTGGCAGATTGACCCGCTGGGCCTGCGCATCGCCCTCAACGAGATTTACGCCCGTTACGAGATTCCGCTGATGGTGGTCGAGAACGGCATGGGCGCCTACGACGAGGTCGAGGACGATGGCTCCATTCACGATCCGTACCGCATCGCCTATCTGCGCAGCCACATCAAGGCCATGGGCGAGGCCGTCGCCGATGGTGTTGACCTGATCGCCTACACCTGGTGGGGCCCCATCGACCTGGTGTCCGCCGGTACCGGCGAGATGCGCAAGCGCTACGGCTTCATCCATGTCGATAAGTACGACGACGGCACCGGCACCTACGAGCGCCGCCGCAAGGACAGCTTCTTCGCATACCAGAAGATCATCAAGTCCAACGGCACCGAGGGCTTGGAGTAATTGAGTTCCGGCGATTGAGTTCCGGCGTTCTGACGAACGCCGGACCGGCGGCCGATTTCGTGACCACGAATGTCGACGACGACGGCATCTGGAACGCCTTCGTGCACCTAGGGCTCATCGAGGGTTAATCAACAAAACGGGCGCCGATGGACAAAGACGTCGGCAGAGTTTTCGATTCGACTCCCCACCTTAGTTTTTGGTCCAATTGGCACTATAATCACCATAGGCATGCGCACTACGTTGCGCTTAATCAAGAGGAGAAAACGTATGGGTCTGTTTGACATGTTCAAGAAGAAGGCTGAGCCCGCGGCTGCCGCTGCTCCTGCCTCCATCTCTGCTTCTGCCGGCGCCGACGTGCTGTGCTCGCCCGTCAAGGGCAAGGTCATCAAGATGGCCGACGTGCCCGATCCCGTCTTTGGTGGCGAGGTCCTGGGCAAGGGCTGCGCCGTGTGGCCCGAGGACGATCTGGTCTACGCTCCCTGTGACGGCAAGGTTACCGTCACCATGGGTCACGCTGTGGGCCTGCAGTCCGATAGCGGCATCGAGGTCCTGGTGCACGTTGGCGTCGATACCGTCAACATGAACGGCGACGGCTTCGAGGGCTTCGTCAAGGCCGACGACGTCGTGAAGGCCGGCCAGCCCATGCTCAAGATCGACCGCGCCAAGATTGCCGCTGCCGGTTACAAGGACTGCGTCGTCGTGGCCGTGTCCAACACCGCCGAGTTCGCCGATGTCGAGCTTGCCGTCGAGGCCGACTCCGCTGTCGCCGCCGGTGACGCCATCGTCAAGGTCGTCCGCAAGTAAATCGCGGCATCGCATGATGTCTAAGGGTGGTCGGATTGTCCGGCCACCCTTTTTTATTGCACGGTACGGATGTGTTTTATTGCACGTTGGGCGGGCTTGCAAACCGTTCGGACGCTAAAACGAACCGACCGCGCCTTCGTGCCGTCGAGGGTGTTCATAAGTGGATAGTATGGGCTTACTTATTACAACGTGCGCCGTGTCTGGGAAGCGCGGTGCCGCTTATTGGGAGGAACAACATGAAAAAGAAGCTGCTGCTTGCGCCCCTCATGGCCGTCTTGGTTGCGTGCGTGGTCGTGCTCTCCGGCTGCGGAGGCCCTTCGATCGAAGAGCTCATCACCGAGGACCTTACGACTCAGTTCGATGAGGTCAAAAACGGTGGTGACGATTTCCTCTCTGGCCTGGAGGAGGCTTCGGGCGACGAGTTCGAGCAGCTGGGTATCGATCCCAAGGAGTATGCCAAGACCTACCTCGAGGGCTTTGACTACGAGATCGGCGACGTGACGGTCGACGAGGACAAGGGCGTTGCAACCGCCGAGGTCTCCATCACCTGCAAGTCCATGAACAAGATCGTCGAGGACTTCTCCACCCAGTATCAGGAGAAGGTCGCTGCACTCGACACGGTTCCTTCCGATGACGAGCTGTACAAGATGGCCGGCCAGGTGATGGTCGATGTGACCAAGGCCACCGAGCCCAGGAAGACCACGGTTATCTTCAAGTACACCTGCAACGATGACGGCGAGTGGTCTGCCGACGACTCCGTCAACTCCGAGATGATGGATGCGATGCTGAGCTAGTTTGTTGCGGCGTTTTACCAAACGCCGCAACTGCTCGACGCTGCGCGGGCACCAGAGCGACAACTTGTCATTCAAAGAGGACGGCATGACCAGAAGGTCTATGCCGTCCTCTTTTCATGCCAATTTGTTCGCTCTGGTGCCCGCTCGCTGTCCGTCCTCTACCTGCGGCGTTGCCATGGTAGTCATTGGGGCGGCACTTGGGGACGTTCCTTTTCTGCCGGCAGTTGGGGACACTCCTTGCGCCAGCGTTGCATCGAATGCTCGGGAAAATACGAGCCGGTATTTGGCCGAATAGCGGGTCGCGGTTTCCGGATGGGGTGGGTTGTGGAAAGTGCGACCCGGAATATTGCTCTGAAACGGGATGCCGTTTCCCCGACAAGGCTCAACCGGAAAGCGCATCCCATTCTGGGGCGGCAAAACGGGATGCGCTTTCCGCGCGACAGAATCTATGCAGCCGTGTTGAGCGACAGCCCCGCTACTCGCCCAGAATCAGCGCCGAGAGCTCGTCTTGGGTGTCCACCACGTAGTCGGCGCCGGCGGCTTTCAGCTCTGCGCGGCCGCGGAAGCCCCAGCTGACACCGGCGCTCTTGAGGCCGGCATTGTGACCGGTCAGGATATCGACATTGGAATCGCCTACATAGAGTGTGGTTGCCGGATCGGCGCCTAGCTCTTTCATCACATGCAGCGTAACAGGCGCCTCGGGCTTGGGAGGAAACGCATCGACTCGGCCCTGCACCAGCGCAAAGCGCTCGGAACCAAAGTATTTCTCGATAAGCGGAACCGCCGAGACGTGGTCCTTGTTGGTGAGCACGGCAAGCTGCACGCCCGCGGCGCGCAGGCGGTCGAGCATCTCGATAGTACCGGCATAGGGGGCAGTGTGGTCCTCCTTGTGCTCGCCGTAATAGGCCCTAAACTCGGCAAGCGTCTGCTCAAACACGCGGCCGTCGCCCGCGTACTCGGCGGGCATAAAGCGCTCGACCAGTTTGAGCATGCCGTTTCCCACCTTGTAGCGGTACTCGTCCACGGCAAACGTGGGCCAGCCGTGCATCTCGCAGGTATGGTTGCCGGCGGCCGCCAGATCCTCGAGCGTGTTGAGGATGGTGCCGTCCAAATCAAAAATCACATGGGAAAACGCTGCTGCCATGGGTGCTCCTGCCGTTTGAGTTGTAAAGCGCACCCCATGATACTGGCCCTGCACGTCGGGCGTGCCTGGAATCTGAATATCTGTAACAACCTTGAGTTGCACTGCGGCGGCTGCGCGCCATGTCCGCTAGCAAATCCTCGGCAGCTGCTCTCCCACGAGCATGTCGAGGATACGCGTCGAGCCCCAGCCGGTGCGCACGCGAACGGCGGGACGAGCACCTTCGGCGACCGGCAGCACGCGACCGATGATGGCGGCGTTCTCGCCGTAGCGGGCGGCACGCATGGCTGCTAGCGCCGCGTCGGCCTGCTCGGCTGGCACCACGGCGACCATCTTGCCCTCGTTGGCAACCTGCAGCACGTCGTAGCCGAGCATCTCGCAGGCGGCCTGCACGTCGGGGCGCACGGGTACGGCGTCCTCGTCAATCTCCATGGCAACGCCGCTGGCCTGGGCAAACTCGTTGAGCGTGGATGCCAGGCCACCGCGCGTGGGGTCGCGGAAGCAACGCGTGTCGGGGGCGGCGGCCAGCACGTCGGCAATCAGGTGGTTGAGGGGCGCGGCGTCGCTCTCGATGCTGCTCGAGAACGCCAGGCCCTCGCGCTGGCTCATGATGGCGATGCCGTGGTCGCCCAGCGTGCCCGAGACCAGGACGACGTCGCCGGGCTGGCAGCTGGCGCCGCTGAGCGTCACGCCCGCGGGAACCTCGCCCACGCCGGCGGTGTTGATGTAGACGCCGTCAGCTCCGCCGCGCTCGACCACCTTGGTGTCGCCGGTGATGATTTTGACGCCCGCCTCGCGCGCCGTCTCGGCCATGGTCTGCACAATCTGGCGCAGCTTATCCATAGGATAGCCCTCTTCGAGGATAAAGCCGCACGAAAGGAAGCGCACGTTGGCACCCGAGGTCGCAACATCGTTGACGGTTCCGCACACGGCGAGCCTGCCGATATTGCCGCCGGGAAAGAACTGCGGCGTCACCACAAAGCTGTCGGTCGACATGGCGATGTGCCCGCTCGCGGGCAGGGCGGCGACACCGGCATCGTTGCCTTCGAGCAGCTCGGGCGACCCAAAGGCATCCAGAAAGACCTCGTCGATAATGCGCTTCATCATCTGCCCGCCGGAGCCGTGGCCCAGCAGGACAGTGCTATCGGTGACGCTATGGGACATATCGAAAACTCCAATCGAGGGTGTTTGGGCTAGTCATGATAACGATAATGTGCCGCGCAGCTGCCTTCCGAGCTCACCATGCACGGGCCAACAGGATGCTCGGGCGTGCAGGCGTGGCCGAACAACGGGCAGTCGCTCGGCGCGATTGCCCCGCGCAGCACGTCGCCGCAACGGCATCCGCGCGGCTCGACCGTCGGCTCGATCGGAACGTCATGGCGAACGCCGGCGTCAAAGCGCGAGAACTCGGGGCGGATGGAAAGGCCCGAGGCGGCAATCGGTCCCAGCCCGCGCCACGTGGTATCGCACGGCTCAAACACCTGCTCGACCAGCTGGCGCGCTACGGGATTACCGTCCGCATTGACGCCGCGACGGTACGCGTTGTCGATCGCGGGCCTCCCCTCAACGACCATCTGCACTAGCATGCAGATGCCCTGCAGAATATCGACCGGCTCAAATCCGGTAACCACGCCCGGGGTCTTAAACTCGTCGGCCAAAAAGCCAAAGGGTGCAAGCCCTGTGATGGTGGCGACATGGCCCGGCAGGATAAAGCCGTCGATGGTCGTCTCGGGGTCGTTGGCAATCGCGCGCAGCGCCGGTGGCGTGGTCTTGTGGGCGCAATAGACCGAGAAGTTCTGGAGCCCGCGCGCATCTGCCTCTAGGATGGCGGCGGCGATGGTGGGCGTCGTGGTCTCAAAGCCCACGCCCATAAAGATGACCGGGCGGTCGGGGTTGTGCTCGGCAATATCGAGCGCGTCGAGTGGCGAGTAGACGATGCGGATGTCGCGTCCGGCTGCCTTTTGCGCGGCAAGCGAGGTAGACGACCCGGGCACGCGCATCATGTCGCCAAAGGTGGTGATGATGGCGCCGTCCATCTTGGCGAGCGCGATTGCATGGTCGATATCGCGGTTGGCGGTAACACAGACGGGGCACCCCGGACCGCTCAGCAGTTTGAGCCCGGCAGGCATAATGGAGCGAAAGCCATAGCGACCGATGCTCACGGTATGCGTACCGCAGACTTCCATAAGGTTGATGCTGCGGTTGCCGACAAGCTCGTGAATACGATCGATGAGCTCGCGAGCCAGCTTGGGGTCGCGGAATGCCGAAAAGTCGATACCGGAGCGAACCGGCTGTCCGGCCGCCACTAGTAAGCCTCTGCCGGGTTGGTGGCCAGCTGGTCCTCTTTGGCCAGCTCGGTCATGGTGCTGACCAGGTCGAGCGTCTCCTGCGCCTCCTGCTCGTCGACAATCTGAATGCCAAAGCCGGCGTGCACGAGAATATAGTCGCCTACCTGTGCCGTCGGCACGAGGCGCAGCGAAACGGGGCGCTCGATGCCCATCATGTCGACGGTCGCCTTAAGGTCGTCGTCGCGTTTGACCACTTTACCGGGAACGGCAAGGCACATAATGTTCCCCTTTTATACGTTTTGCGCTGGATAGGCGCCTAATTACCCATCAGTTGATGGTAGCGCTCGCGGGAGTCACGAGCAAACGCGTTACACCTGTGAGACGGCGACGCGCAGGCTGGCAAAACAGCCTATCGCGATGCTGTCTGCGCGAGGCGAGCGCTTGCGACCGCCGTCTGACCGTAGGCGATGCAGCCGTCATTGACGGGTGCGGTGTGGGGGACAAGGACAGTAAGGCCTGCGCTTTTGAGCTCGCGGGTGAGGAACTGAAGCAGGAGTCGGTTCATGAACACGCCGCCCGAGAGCACGACGGTGTCGATGCCTTCACGGACGCAGATCTCGCTTGCGATGCGGGTCGACGCGCGTGCGATGGTGACATGGAAGTCGAGCGCGATCTTGCCGGCGGGCACGCCGGTCCTGATTCCCTCCAAAAGCGCCTCAATAAGCGGTCTGGAGTTCAGAACATGGCAGTCGTCCGGACGGGATGATTCGGTTACGGAAAAGCTGGCCATATTGCCGGTGGGGCAGGCACTTTCACTGCTGAGCGCGCGCCAGGCGGCGGCTTCGAATTCTATGGCGGGTTCGCCCTCGTAGGTTGCCTTGTCGCAGATGCCCAGAATTGCTGCCGCGGCATCAAAGAGACGCCCCATGCTGCTGGTACGCGGGCTGTTGATGCCGCGCTCGATCATGGTGGCTGTCACGCTGCGCGTTTGCTCGTCGAGGCTGTCCAAAAGCCGAGCGGCGCCTGGGTGCTCGAGCAGGCCGAGCTCACTGAGCAGGGCAAAGGCGTTGCGGCGGGCGTCGCGCACGGAGGCCGCCCCGCCGGGGAGCGCCCAGGTGCGCAAATGCGCGGCGCGCTCAAAGCCGCCAAGGCTGGCAACAAGAAACTCGCCGCCCCAAATGGTCCCATCGGTACCGGCGCCGGTGCCGTCAAAGGCGATGCCAAGGACGCGCTCGTCGGTTGTAAGCTGGCCCGCGGCGATAGCCTCGGCCATTACGCTCGCGATATGCGCATGATGGTGCTGCACCTCGACGAGCGGCAGATTGCATTTTCGCGCCTGCTCGCGCGCCCACTGGCTCGATAGATAGCTGGGATGTACATCGCAGGCTAAGGCGGCGGGCGCCAAGTCAAAGAGATCTTCCAAGCGTGCGCGCGCGGCGTTCCAGGCATCGAAGGTCCCGCCGTTTTCAACATCGCCGATATGCTGCGACACAAAACAGGTTGCCTCGCCGTTCGCCCCTTCACGCGTGAGCGCAATCGTGGCCTTTTGTTGTGGCCCACAGGCGAGCACGCAGGACGGAGTGCCGTCGAGCGCCGGCAACGGCAGCGGCTGGGGTGCATATCCGCGAGCGCGGCGCACGGGCATAACGGCGCCGTCGACCACGCGCACTACAGAGTCGTCGTAGCGCGAGAGGATCGCGCGGTCGTTGCCGAGCAACGCATCGGCGATGCCGGCGGCAACGAGGTGTTCCCAGGCAAGATCGTCGTCGGTCTCGATGGGCTCTTCGCTCAGGTTTCCGCTAGTCATGACAAGCGCGTGCATACCGCGGGCTTCTGCCGCGGCAAGCAGCAGATGCTGAAGCGGGGTGTAGGGGAGCATAACGCCGAGCTCGGGCAGGTCGCGCGCGACGGACGGTGCGAGCGCGAGGGCGTCGGGAGAATCACCGCTCTCGCAAACAGCACGTCGGCGCAGCAGCACAATGGGGCGAATGCTGCCGGCCAGCAAGCCGCGCTCAACGTCGCTGATATGGCACAGGCGTTCAGCGTCGGCAAGGCTGCGCACCATAACGGCAAGTGGCTTGTTGCTGCGGCGTTTACGGCGGCGAAGCTCGGCTACCGCCTGCTCGTTGGAGGCGTCACAGGATAGATGGAATCCGCCCAGGCCCTTGATGGCGACGATGCCACCAACGGCCAGCAGCTCAACGCAGCGGTCGATAATGGCGTCGCTGGTCTCGCGCGTGGTGCCGACGGCCAGCGGCGCGGCGGCTTCGCCCGGCTCATCGCCCACGCTCGCTTCGCGCCACATGATATGCGGCCCGCAATTAAAGCAGGCATCGGGCTGCGCGTGAAAACGCCGGTCGAGTGGGTCGGCATACTCCGCGGCACACTCAGGACACATGGGAAAACGGTCCATCGAGGTAGCCGCTCGGTCATAAGGCAGCGATCGGATGATGGTAAAGCGTGGGCCGCAGTTAGTGCAGTTGATAAAGGGGTAGTGATAGCGTCGGTCGGCGGGATCGAACAGCTCACGCAGGCAATCGTCGCAGGTGGCGATATCGGGCGAGACGAGCGTCGTGTGCGCGGTCTGGTCCTGCGATGCTACGATGCGAAAACCCTGTTCATTGGCGGCATCCCAACCGTTGGCTGCCAGGTCCACAACCTCGACATGCTCTACGCGGGCTGCCGCAGGCGCATGCTCAGAAAGCGCGGCAACAAAAGCATCGAGCGCACCGGCCAGAGCATGCGCTTCGATATGCACGCCGTCGCCCGCGTTGAGCACCCATCCGCAAATGCCATGCGCCATGGCCTCGCGATACACAAACGGCCGCATGCCAACGCCCTGCACAATGCCCGTTACATGAATATGCACATGTCGCATGCGACACCCCTCATCAAAACCGACCAAATAGGGACAGGTGCGCTACAGCCCCAGGCTCTGCTTGGTGGCGGCACACGTGAGCTCGCCGTGCTTAACGCCGCGCAGGCCCAGCAGGCGGTCGGCTAGTTCGTAGACGCGCTCGCCGCGACCCTTGAGCGCCAGAATCTCCAAGCAGTTGTGGTGATCCAGATGCACGTGCATGGTCGATACGATCTCGTCGGTGTAGTCGTGCTGCACTTCGTCCAGACGGCGCGTCAGGTCGCCGGTATGGTGGTCGTAGATCATGGTGAGCGATCCGATAACATGCTCATCGGGCGTGCGCATCTGCTCCTTGGCGATCGAGGCGCGAATCAGGTCGCGCACGGCCTCGGAGCGGTTGGCCACGTTGCCGCGGCGCGCGATCTGTTCGTCAAAACGGCGCAGCAGGTCGTCCGGTGCGGTAACCGAAAAACGGACCAGCTCGGAGCCGGAACCACTACAGTGGCAGCCCGCGTCACCGTCCGCCCCGTGTGGATGCTCGTGCTCGTACCCGCAGCCGTGCTCGTGTTCGGCCACGTTACACCAGCTTCACGGAGCCGACGGAGTTGTGGTCGGCCTCGATGGCCTCTTCGTAGCCCTCGAGTGCGTCGTGGGCCTCGTGCAGCGCGGCCATGGCTGCCTCGAGCTTGGCGCCGATGCGCTCCATGTCAAAATTCTCGGTCGCATGCAGCAGCTGATGGCTCCACTCGTGAGCGAGCTCGATGGTGTCGTCGACCTGCTTGACGCTCATGGCAAGCTGGCTCATGTTCATTCCAACATCATGCATGGGAAATCTCCTTTTGTATGGGGCAGTTCAGTGGTTCAGATTTTACTACGCCCACTCTGTGCGCAGCTGCATAAGAAAACGGGTGCGAGTCTGTGCGACTCGCACCCGTTCACTGGGGGCTGTTTGTGACTACCATACTATCCGTGGTCGCACGCGCTGCACCCGGCAGTCCGGCGAGCGGTGCAAAACCGCTCATGGACGGCGGGTAAGTAACAAGCGTATTACAGATGCTTCTCCAGCAGCGCCTGCAGCCTCGCCTTGGGCAGAGCGCCAACCGAGCGGTCAATCTCTTCGCCGTTCTTAAACACAATCAGCGTGGGGATGCTCATGACGCCATACTTCATGGCCAGGTCCTGGTTGTCGTCGACGTTGCATTTGGCAACGGCAAGCTTGCCCGCCAGCTCATCGGCAACCTCGTCAACGATGGGCGAGAGCGATCGGCAGGGCCCGCACCACGGTGCCCAAAAATCGACCAGCACGGGCAGGCTGCCGTTAACGATGGAATCGAAGTTCTCGGGGGTAATCTGCTTAATGTCAGCCATGGTGACCTCCATAATGTGACGCGGCTCAGCCGCGTAAAACTCAGTACGACCGTGCTTATACCCAGCCGCCCGCAAAGCAACCACTCGCGGGCAGCTCTTTTATATAATGGTGGGCACGCAAACGATTGGAGAGCGCATGTCCACGTCACAAAGCCAGAAAAAAGAAGCCATCGCCCAGGCGGCCGAGCAGGAGCTCGCATCGCTTGCGGTCCGTGGCGTGCGCATCGTGGGCAACGCGTGCTCGCCGATCGTGCTGGTCAAAGGCGATTTGGACGAGGCCGAGCGTTCGGGTGGCGAGCTTGCCGCCGGCCCGGATGGCGCGGCGTTGCGCAAGGCGCTTGGGGCCATCGGCTACGCGCCCGAGGATTTTTGCGTGCTGGCAAGCGTCGCCGGCACAGGTGACGGAGCGGTCACGGTGGGCGAGACTCTGCCGTGCGAGCTGTTCCGCGAGGCGCTTGAGGCCTTGGACCCCGAGGCGGTGCTACTGCTCGACAACAGCGCGGCCGATGTCATGCGCGAAACCTACGCCGATATGCTCGTGGCGATCGATGACTTCGACACCGCCATGCTCAAGCCCGGCCTGGTCGCCCATGTGCAGGGCCGTCGCGTGCTCGCGCTCGATGGCTTTGAGGCGGCGCTGACCGACAAGGCGGCCAAGCAGCGCATGTGGGCCTACATCAAGCAGCTGACCCCGGCGGCCGCGCCGCTGTAGCGAGCCCGCGTCGACAAACGACCCCGAGCGGGCGAGCCGTACCCGCGGAACGCAAATCCGTCGCGCCCGCGCCCTTACATCACAGCGCGCAGCTCAAACCGATCGCCGTTAATGCGGAACTGGCAGTTGCCGTTCATGCGTTCGACGGCAAGTTTGATGCTCTTGGTGCCAAAGCCGTGGCCCGCATGCTGGGTCACGGGCATGCCGTCGACCATGCGTGGCGCGCGGTCAAACGTGTTGGAAACTAACAGCAGCAGCTGGCCGTCTTCCAATCGCAGGTCAAAGTCGACGAATCGCTTTCCTTGGGGTGCAGCGCTTGCGGCGGTGATAGCGTTTTCCAAGGCATTTGAGAGCACGCTAAACAGGTCGGCGTCACCTACGTGGATGGTTTCGGGTACGGAGGCGCGCAGGTTGGCGGTAATGCCGTTTCTATTGATATCCGAGTTAAATGACGAAAGCGCAATGTTTACGGTCTCGTTGGCACAGAAGCGGCGTACGGCGGTGCGGTCGCCGGCTTCGCAGAGCTCATCGATGCGTTTGAGCGCCTCGTCGGTGTGGCCCTCCTCAATTAAAGCGGCCAGGCCGCGTAGGAAGTGGCGCATATCGTGGCGAAGAATCGACAGCTCGCGCCCAGATTGACGCCAAGCCTCGAGCTCTTTGATGGCGGCGCTGTCGCGGGTTTCGAGCATCCAACGCTCTCGCTCGGCGGTTTCCTTTTCTTCGTATTCGCGCAGGTAAACGGCAAGAAACATAAGATAGAAGGCACAGAGCGCAAATGCCAAAAACTCAACCGTCACCACCGAGCCCGAGTGGAACAGCGTGGTGTAGACGTTGGTGGCATAGTCAAAGACGTAATAGACGAGCGGCAGGATTAATAGGATACTCAGCTCGGTGGCGCTTTTAATCGCCAAGCGGGGTCCAATGTCGCCGGCCCAATGCAGCAGGACGGCAAAGACGCCGAGCGTGGTAGCGATGCGTGCCAGATAGTACGCGATCTGAGAATCGGTTGCGGCAAAGGCGGCGATGCCCATCCAGTTGCTGAACTGACAGCTCAGATAGGCGCTGGTGACGCCCAATGCCGCGAGCAGCGGGCTCAGACGGTAGCGCGCACACAGGTAGACGGTAAGCGGCAAGTGCACGACGAGCGGATAGACCTGACGGGCAAAAAGCTCTCCGCCAACGACATTGGCGATCGAAAAGGCAGCGCCGGTTGCGGCTCCGACCCCCACCAACTCGAGTGCATGGCGTCGATTGATTTCGATACCGCACAGTGCCGCCGAAGCAAAGACGCCAAAGAGTAGCGTTGTGGCGTGGTGGATTGCCCAAAGGACCATTTCGACCGAGGAGATCATCAGCGCCTCCCGCCCTCAAAGCGCACCGCAAAGTAGGCGTCTTGGAACCCCTGCTTGCTGCTACGCGACAGCGGAATGCACACGCCGGAGCGCATGACGATGTCCGTGCGATCGAAGTGGTCGATGTTGCGCAAGTTGACCTGGTAGCTACGGTGGCATTTAAAGAAGGTGGCATTTTGCGCCAAACGGTCCTCGACGCTGCGGAACGACTCGAGTGCCTCGATATCGCGTCCGTCGCGCAGGTGGAAGACCACGTGCTTGTTGCGCGCCTCGGCATATTCGATGTCGGACAGGCGCAGGGCGTGGTAGCCAAAGGACGTTTTGATCACGAGCTCGTCGGTTGCCGCCGGGCGCATGCTCGAAAGTTCGTCGAGTAACTGCGCCAGGCGTTCGTAAGTCACGGGCTTGAGCAGATAGTCGAAGGCGCGGACCTCGTAGGACTCCAGTGCAAACTCGGGCGACGAGGTAAGGAACACCAGGCGCACGGCGGTGTCGGCCTGGCGCAATTCGCGTGCGGTGTCCATGCCGTTGACGAGCGGCATGATCATGTCGAGCAGGATGATGTCGGCGCGCGACGCGGCATGGCGCGCCAGCAGGTCCTCGCCGCGCGTAACGAGCGCAACATCGACCGCCGTGCCCTTCTCGGTCGACCAACGGTCGATCATCCGGTGCAGTCTATCTAGAAAAGCGACGTCATCGTCGCAGGCAATAATCTTGAGCATTCTGGGCCCCCTTAGTAGTTCGATTTTGCCACATTGGGCGCGTGCCGCTCGCGGGGGAGCGCCCGTTCGTGCCTCATGGTGCGCAACTCGCGCCGAGCGGTATTGCGGTGGCGAAAGATGCCTCCTGCGCTATCGAGAGCTCGGCTATCCTCAGCTTGCCAGTTCGAAAATGGACCTGCCGCATGATTGAATCTTTATTTCAACTTTACACCTAGGTTTACAGCTGTCTTGTCAGCTGTAAACCTAGGTGTCATACTAAAGCCCCAAGATTCGCCAAAAGAGAGGGGCCTTGATGGCACAGAGCGCGAACATGGATGCATCGGAGCTTGCACGCGACATTGCGGCCGGCCTGGCATCGGCAACGACGGCAACGGAGCGCGCGGCATTGGTGCCCGCAGAGCTCGTCGAGGCCATTCAGCAACTTAAAACCCAACGCGACGCGGTGATCCTGGCACACTATTACGTGGCACCCGAGGTCCAGGCTGTGGCCGATTACGTCGGCGACAGCTTCTACCTGGCTAAGCTCGCCAAGAGCCTGCCGCAGCAGACCATCGTGCTGTGCGGCGTGGAGTTTATGGGCGAGAGCGCCAAGCTGCTCAACCCCACCAAGACCGTGCTGCTGCCCGAGCCGGGCGCGGACTGCCCCATGGCTCATATGGTCAAGCGCGAGACGGTCGACGCGGCGCGCGCCGAGTACGGCGACGACCTGGCCGTGGTCTGCTACGTCAACTCCACGGTCGAGATCAAGAGCTGGAGCGACGTGTGCGTCACCAGCTCCAACGCCGTCAAGATCGTGTCCGAGCTGCCGCAGCAGCATATCCTGTTCATTCCCGACCAAAACCTCGGCCGCTTCGTAGCCGAGCAGGTGCCGCAAAAGCACGTCATTCTCAACAACGGCTACTGCCCGCGCCATCACATCATCACCGTCGAGCAGATTGTCGACGCGACGGAGGCCCACCCCGACGCGCTCGTGCTGGCGCATCCTGAGTGCAAGGCCGACGTCTTGGCCGAGGCCGACTACATCGGCTCCACCGCCGGCATCATCAAGTACGCCGAGGAGTCGGACGCGAGCGAGTTCATCATCGTGACGGTCCGCGGTGTGCTCTACGAGCTCGAGCGCCGCTGCCAGGGCACCGGCAAGAAGTTCTACTTCCCTGCAGTGCAGCCCACCTGCGTCAACATGGATCTCATCACGCTCGAAAAGCTCGTGCACTGCCTGGAGACGGGCGAGGGCGAGGTGCAGATTGGCGTGTCGGACGAGGCCGCCGATCAGGCCAAGCTCACGCTCGACCGCATGCTCGAGTACGCGGCGCGCTAAGCCAATGTGGCATGAGGGACCATCCCTTATGCCACAGTACAAGGGAGAGGATTCCTGTGGAAACCAAACAATACCCCGATATGGAGTGTGACGTCGTCATTGCCGGTTGCGGCGTGGCGGGCCTGTATGCGGCTCTCAATCTGCCGACGAGCGCGCGCGTAATCATGCTCTCCAAGGGCGCCGTCGATGAGTGCGATTCGATGCTCGCGCAGGGCGGCATCTGCGTGCTGCCCGAGGGTTCTGACTACGATGCCTTCTTTGAGGACACCATGCACGCCGGCCATTACGAGAACCGCCGCGAGAGTGTAGACATCATGATCCGCTCGAGCCGTTCGGTCATCAACGACCTGCTGGCCATGGGCGTGGACTTTGAGCGCAAGGCCGACGGCAGCCTCGACTTTACCCGCGAGGGCGCGCACAGCCGCCCGCGCATTGCCTTCCATGCCGATATTACGGGCAAGGAGATTACGACCAAGCTGCTCCAGGCTGTCCGCAAACTGGACAACGTGCAGATTCTCGAACACGTTGCCATGACCGACATCCTGACTGCCGAGCGCGATGGCGCCACGGTGTGCACCGGCGTCGTCGCCGTCGCCGTGGACGAGGACGATTCAGCTCGCCCCGCCGACGAGCTGGCAAATGCCGCTAAGGACGTGCATACCGGTAAGCCGTTTAAGATCCATGCCCGCCATACGCTGTGGGCAACGGGCGGTATCGGTGGCGTGTACGACCATTCGACCAACTACCCGCAGCTCACCGGTGACGCCTGCTATATCGCGCAGGAGCACGGCATCACGATGGAGCACCTGGACTACGTGCAGATTCACCCCACGGGCCTGTTCTCGCCGCAGCCGGGTCGCACGTTTCTGATCAGCGAAAGCTGCCGCGGCGAGGGCGCGATTCTGCTCAATGCCGCCGGCGAGCGTTTTACCGACGAGTTGCAGCCGCGCGACGTTGTTGCCGCCGCCATCCGCGAGCAGATGAAGCAGGACGGCACCGAGCACGAATGGCTGAGCTTTGCCCCCGTCGATCGCGACGTGGTGACCGGACACTTTGCCAATATCCGCGCGCGCTGCCTGGAGGATGGCCGCGACATCCTGGACGAGCCCATTCCCGTCACGCCTACGCAGCACTACTTTATGGGCGGCGTATGGGTCGACAAGGACGGCCGCACCTCGATGCCCGAGCTCTACGCCGCGGGCGAGACGGCCTGCAACGGCGTTCACGGCAAAAACCGCCTGGCTTCCAACAGTCTGCTCGAGTCCCTGGTTTGGGGCCGTCGCGCCGCTTGGCGTATGCGCACCGGCGAGTCGCTTGCCGTGGAGCAGGCGGGCGAGCCCGCGCTTGATGGCCGTCATCGCGCCCTGAGCGCCGACTCCCTGGCAATCGATGATTTGGCCCGTGCCGCCGGTACGCAGGCCGTGGAGGAGTAGACCATGAATCCCATTACCATGAAGCTTGTCGTCGATGATCTGATTCTGCAGGCGCTGCGCGAGGACATTACCTTTGAGGACGTGAGCACGGCGAGCGTGTGTCCCACGGCGCGTCCCGCCACGGTGGGGCTTATCGCCAAGGCCGATGGCATCATCGCGGGCTTGGATGTGTTCGCCCGTACCTTTGAGCTGCTGGATTCGCAGAGCTCCGTGTTGTTTGATGTCGCGGATGGCGACGAGGTGCATGCCGGCGATCACGTGGGCCAGGTTCGCGGCGACGCGCGCGTGCTGCTTTCGGGCGAGCGCGTGGCACTCAACTACCTGCAGCGCATGAGCGGTATCGCCACCTATACGCACAGGATGGCCTCGGCGCTCGAGGGCACCAAGACGGTGCTCGTCGACACGCGCAAGACCACGCCGGGCATGCGCGTCTTCGAGAAGGCCGCGGTCGAGATCGGCGGCGGCAGCAACCACCGTTATAACCTGTCGACGGCTGTCATGCTCAAGGACAACCACATCGACGCCGCCGGTGGCGTGGCGCGCGCGATTGAGATGGCGCGCGCCCACGCGTCGTTTACCACGACGGTCGAGATTGAGTGCGAGAACCTGGATATGGTGCGCGAGGCCGTGGAGGCCGGTGCCGACATTATCATGTTCGACAACATGACCCATGACGACATGGCCGCCGCCATCGAGCTTATCGCCGGTCGCGCCAAGACCGAGTGCTCGGGCAATGTGGACGCCGACAACATTCGCGCCCTGGCTGATCTGGGCGTCGACTACATTAGCTCGGGCGCCCTGACGCACTCCGCGCCGATCCTCGACCTCTCGCTTAAGCACCTGCGTCTGCTGGACGGTAAATAATGAACGCCCGCGAGCGTCGCCGTGCCATCATGGCCGTGCTCGAGGGAGCCAAGGGGCCCGTATCGGGCAGCGCGCTTGCCCGCGAGGTGGGTGTGAGCCGCCAGGTCGTGGTGCAGGACATCGCCCTGCTGCGCGCCGATGGGCACGATATCGTGGCGACCAACCGCGGCTACGTGCTGCAGGAGGCCCCCAGCAGCCCCGCTGTGCCCACGCGCTTGGTCAAGGTTCGCCACGGCGTGGAGCAGGCAGGCGATGAGCTTACGAGTATCGTCGACGCCGGTGGTGCCGTGCTCAACGTGATCGTCAATCACCGCGTGTACGGTAAGATCACGGCCGACCTGGACATCCGCAATCGTCGCGATGTTGAGCGCTACCTGCACGATATCGAGAGCGGCAAGAGCTTCCCACTGCTGACGGTGACCAGCGGCTACCACTTCCATCGCATCGCCGCGGAAGACGAGCAGACTCTCGACGAGATCGAGGCCATACTCAAGGAGAAAGGCTACCTTGCCGATTTAATGCCTTACGAGGACGATCTATCGTAGCCGACGCTGCAAACGTCTCTAAGCGGCAATCTGACGTTCAATCGTCGGTCGCGTACCACAAAGTACGCTTCCCTCCTCTTTCACGTCACCTTGCTCGCTTAGGGACGTTTTCGCTGACGTGAGCTCAACCTGCGACGGTGCCAAATTAGTTATCACACAAAAAAAGAGGCCTCCGCGGCGATGCGGAGGCCTCTTTTTTGTGCACGGTGTACTTTTGAGTGTGCAGGTGGGGGAGTGGTTACTCCTCGACGATCTCGGTGATCGCGCCAGCGGGGCAAGCGTCCTGGCAAGCGCCACAGGCGACGCAGGAGTCCTCGTCAGCGACGGTAGCGACGTCCTGGAGCTCCAGAACGCCAGCGGGGCAGGAGTCGACGCAAACGCCACAAGCGATGCACTCGTCGGCATCAATTACGGGATGAGCCATGGTAGTTTCCTCTCTGTTGACCGACGCTACAGGCGATGCGCGCCGGTTTGATTCGGGCAAAAACATACCACGGGAGCGACCGTTTGCAATACCCTCTGACCGGCATCTTCATACCGTTCGCCGAGTATGCCAAGGTTTACTAAAAAACGCGCAGGTGGGGCCGTTGAGCTGCGCAAATGTTAGCTAAAGGTGACTTGAAATATTGAGCTATTGAGCGCGCCTGCGGAAAGGGCATCCCGTTATTTGGCCGAAAAACGGGATACAGTTTCCGGTTGGACCGCCCAGCGGAAACTGTGTCCCAGAATTCGCGCTCAGACCGGGATACCCTTTCCGCAAGGCAGCCCCAGACACCTTCGGACCCAAACCTCAGTCAACTCTACATAGATCTCAATAGATCTGCCGAGAACTCAAACAGTGCATCTACCTGCACATTTGAGAACCTAAACTCTCAGAGTTAAGAAATCTTATATGAATTGACTTAGATTTTGTATATTCCAGCCCATAAGGGGATACACTACATCCTGAAAGACAAGCCGAAGCGCCGCGCGACAGACCGTCGAGGCGACGCGAACGCAAAAGAGAGAGGGAATTTCTAATGAGTAAGATTCTTGGTATCGACCTTGGTACTACTAACTCCGCAATGGCCGTTCTCGAGGGCGGTTCTCCGACCATTATCGTGAACGCCGAGGGCGACCGCACCACCCCGTCCGTCGTGGGCTTCCGTGCCGACGGCGACCGCGTCGTGGGCAAGGCCGCTAAGAACCAGGCGGTCACCAACCCCAAGAACACCGTGTTCTCCATCAAGCGCTTCATGGGCCGCAAGTACTCCGAGTGCACCTCCGAGATCAAGACCGTGCCGTATGAGGTCAAGGAGGGCCAGGGCGGCCGTGCCGTCGTCGACATCGAGGGCAAGGATTACACCGCCGAGCAGGTGAGCGCCATGACGCTCGCAAAGATGAAGGCCGACGCCGAGAAGTATCTGGGCGAGACCGTCACCGACGCCGTCATCACCGTCCCGGCCTACTTCAACGACGCCCAGCGTCAGGCCACCAAGGACGCCGGTAAGATCGCCGGCCTCAACGTCAAGCGTATCGTCAACGAGCCGACTGCTGCTGCTCTTGCCTATGGCCTGGACAAGCAGGGCACCGACCAGCGCATCCTGGTCTTCGACCTGGGCGGCGGCACCTTCGACGTCTCCATCCTCGACCTCGCCGACGGCGTGTTTGAGGTTCTGTCCACCTCGGGCGACAACCACCTGGGCGGCGACGACTGGGATCAGCGCGTCATCGATTGGATGGCCGATAAGTTCCAGCAGGAGAACGGTGTCGACCTGCGTCAGGACCCCATGGCCCTGCAGCGTCTGAAGGAGGCCGCCGAGAACGCCAAGAAGGAGCTCTCCGCCGCCCAGCAGACCACCATCAACCTGCCGTTCATTACCATGAACCAGTCCGGCCCGCTGCACCTCAACTACACGCTGACCCGCGCCGAGTTCGAGAAGATCACCCGCGACCTGCTCGAGCGCTGCAAGCAGCCTGTCACCAACGCCCTGCGCGACGCCAAGCTTAAGCTCTCCGATCTGACCGAGGTCATCCTCGTCGGCGGCTCCACCCGTATGCCCGCCGTCCAGGAGCTCGTCAAGACCATGACCGGCAAGCAGCCCAACATGTCCGTGAACCCCGACGAGGTCGTTGCCGACGGCGCTGCCGTCCAGGGCGGCGTGCTCACCGGCGACGTCGAGGGCATCTTGCTGCTCGACGTTACCCCGCTGTCGCTGGGCGTCGAGACCATGGGCGGCATCATGACCAAGATGATCGACCGCAACACCACGATCCCGACCTCCAAGACCGAGGTCTACTCCACCGCTGCCGACAACCAGACCAGCGTCGAGATCAACGTGCTCCAGGGCGAGCGCGAGCTTGCTCGCGACAACAAGTCGCTCGGTAAGTTCCAGCTGACCGGCATCCCGGCTGCCCGCCGCGGCGTGCCGCAGATCGAGGTCACCTTCGACATCGACGCCAACGGCATCGTCAAGGTCTCTGCTAAGGACAAGGGCACCGGCAAGGAGCAGCAGATCACCATCTCCGGCTCCACCGCTCTGTCCGACGACGAAGTCGATCGCATGGTCAAGGACGCCGAGGCCCATGCCGAGGAGGACAAGAAGCAGAAGGAGGAGGTCGAGGTCCGCAACCAGACCGATAGCCTGTGCTACTCCACCGAGCAGACCCTCAACGAGCTGGGCGACAAGGTTTCCGCCGATGTGAAGTCCAAGGCCGAGACCGCTATCGCCGACGCCAAGAAGGCGCTCGAGGGCTCTGACGTCGAGGCCATCAAGGCCGCTGGCGAGTCCCTGCAGTCCGTGGCCTACGAGCTGGCCCAGGTTGTCTACGCCGACGCTCAGCAGCAGACCGACGGTGCCGCCGGCGCCCAGCCTGCCGACGATGACGTCGTTGACGCCGACTACGAGGTTGTGGACGACGAGGACAAGTAATCATGTCCGCCCGTAAAGCTCGCACGGAGGCGGCCGCCGCTGGCGCCGCCCCCGTTGACTCTGAGGAGAAGGACGTGAAGATTCCCGTAGAGGCCGTCGACGATACCGAGGCCAACGAGGCCGCGGCTGCCGAGGCTGCCGAGAACCAGGTAGAGGATTCCAACAAGGAGGCGACGATGACCGAGGACGAGATGGTGGAAGCCGCTATCCGCGCCGGTGAGGAAGCCGCCGACAACGACTTTAAGCTCAAGTTCGAGCAGGCCCAAAAGGAACTTGCCGACGTGCGCAGCGAGCTCGATGCTGCGGCAGAGGCTCAGAAGGCCGCCGAGGACAAGGCGAAGGACGCCACCGAGCGCACCGCCCGTCTGCAGGCCGACTGGGAGAACTTCCGTCGCCGCACCGCCAACGAGCGCATTGCCGAGCGCGAGCGCGCGACCGAGAAGCTCGTCACCGCGCTGCTGCCGGTGATCGACGATATTGAGCGCGCGATCGACCATGCCCGCAGCCAGGAGCTTTCCGACGACTTTAAGCAGTTCGTCGACGGCGTCGATGCGGTGCATGCCAAGCTGCTCGACGTGTTTGCGCACGAGGGCGTTGAGCCCATCGACCCCAAGGGCGAGGCGTTCGATCCGCTCGAGCACCAGGCCGTGGGTCGCGTCGAGGACGCGTCGCAGTACGACGAGACCGTCAACGATGTGTACCAGAAGGGCTACCGCATGGCGGACCGCATCCTGCGCTCCGCGATGGTGACGGTGACCTACGGTGGCGAGAAGCGCCCCGCACCGGAGCCCGAAGCGGCGCCCGAGGATGCTGCGGCCGATACGGCCGAGAGCACCGAGGAGTAATTGAGAAGGGCCCCGGGGCAACACCCGGGGCCCTTTCTGGCCTAGTGACATATGAAAGCATGAGCCGCCGCCCGCTGGGCGGCGGATGAAACAGGAGAGGAGCTACGATGGCTGCAGGCAAAACCTTCTATGACATCCTGGGCGTATCCAAGAGCGCCTCCGACAAAGAGATCAAGAGCGCGTTTCGCAAGCTCGCGCAAAAATATCACCCCGATGCCGGCGGCGACGAGGCCAAGTTTAAGGAGATCAGCGAGGCCTACGAGACGCTTTCGGACGAGAAGAAGCGCAAAGAGTACGACCAGATGCTCATGTTCGGCGGCATGCCGGGCGCGGGCGGCGCGTATGGCGGCGGCTACGGTGCCGGCGCGGGCGCCAGCGGCTGGGGCGATATCTTCGACAGCATCTTCAGCGGCAATGGCGCCTGGGGTAGCGATTGGGGCTCGGGCTTTGCCGGGGCTGCGGGCGCTGCCGGTGCCGGCGCGGGTCGCAGCCGCGCTCGCAAGGGCGGCGACCTATCGCTGACCGTCGATGTGACGGCCGAGGACGCGTTTCGCGGCGTGACGCACAAGGTCACCTATCGCATTCCCTCGACAGGCGAGCAGCAGACCATCACGGTCTCGGTGCCCGCGGGCGCGGTCGATGGCGGCAAGCTACGCTACAAGCGTCGCGGCGAGTATGGCGTTGCGGGTGGCGAGCGCGGTGACCTGGTCGTGACCACGCATGTGGAGGAGCACCCGCTGTTTAAGCGCAAAGGCGCCGATGTGACCATGGAGGTACCGGTCTCGGTCTACGAGGCGGCGCTCGGCTGCACGGTGGACGTGCCTACGCCCGGCGGTGCGACGGTCCGTTTGAAAGTGCCCGCGGGTACCCAGACGGGCAAGAAGTTCCGCTTTAAGGAGATGGGGGCGCCCGACGTTAAGCACCGTGGCCGCACAGGCGCGCTGCTTGTCGAGATTAAGGTGCAGGTCCCCACGAACCTGTCCGACGACGAGCGCGATGCCATGACCAAGCTGCGGGAGACCGACACGCGCGACTATCGCGAGAAGGTCAACCGTTACAAGGCGACGTACTAGGGCGGTCGCGGCGCGCGCCCGCGCCCGCGGGCTATGATGGACGATAACGAGACGGAAAGGGGTCAGGTAGCATGGCCGAGGACAATAGGAACAAACCGCTGTACATGATCAGCGTGGCGGCCGAGCTGACCGGCATGCATCCGCAGACTCTGCGCGTCTACGAGTCCAAGGGCCTGGTGAATCCTCAGCGCTCGGGCGGTAACACGCGCCTGTATTCGCGTGCCGATATCGAGCGTCTGGAACTCATCAACCAACTGACCGACGAGGGCATCAACCTTGCCGGCGTGGTGCGCATCCTCGATATGAAGGAGCGCGCCGAGGAGCGCGAGCGCGAGAACGAAAAACTCCGTGCCCGCGTGCGCCAGCTCGAGGACGAGCTGCACGAGTACAAGATGCAGAAGAAGATCACCGCCCTGGCCCCGCGCGACGGCTCGGTTAACCCCGAACAGGTCATGCGCAAGCTGCTGGGCGCCGGCGGAGATCTGTAGTTACGCGGTTTTACCAAACCGCGTAACGGTTCGACGCTGCAAGCCCGCCAGAGCGGCAATCTGCCTTTCAACTTCGGCGGCATGATCAAAAGATCAATGCCGCCTTGTTTCAAGGCACCTTGCTCGCTCTGGCGGGCTTTCGCTGTTCGCGCCAAAACATCGGCGTTGTTATGGGTAGTCATTGGGGACGTTCTTAAATGACTAGTCGAAAGGGACACTCTTGCACCAAATCTGCCGGCCCCACACTGGGCATGTCCTTTACTTTACCTAGATAAAGTGAACGTGCAGATTCGTAACCCACTTGCAACCGTTCTATGGCACGATATTGAACGAATGTATGCTATGCGCCCAAATCTCTTGGGCAGAGTGGGAGACAGTATGGTCAAGCTGTACGAGGACGGCATCTACCTGCGTAACGGCAGCGAGGTTGTGCCTGCGGCCGAGGCTGCTGAGCGCGGTATTACGCAGACGCCCGAGGATGCCAAGCGCGGCACCATCGCGTATTCGATTCTTCAGGCACATAACACGTCCGGCGACCCCGAGGCGCTCAAGATCCGCTTCGATGCCATGGCGAGCCACGACATTACCTTCGTCGGCATTATTCAGACGGCGCGCGCCTCGGGCATGGAGCAGTTCCCGCTGCCCTACGTGCTCACCAACTGCCATAATTCGCTGTGCGCCGTGGGCGGTACCATCAACGAGGACGACCACGTCTTTGGCCTTTCTGCGGCCAAGAAGTACGGCGGCATCTTCGTCCCGCCGCACATCGCCGTCATCCACTCCTTTATGCGTGAGAACTTCGCCGGCTGTGGCAAGATGATCCTGGGCTCCGACTCGCACACCCGCTACGGCGCTCTGGGCACCATGGCCGTGGGCGAGGGCGGTGGCGAGCTGGCAAAGCAGCTGCTGCGCGACACCTACGACGTTGCCTATCCCGGCGTCGTTGCCATCTACCTCACGGGCGCCCCGCGCCCCGGCGTTGGCCCACACGATGTGGCGCTCGCCATCATCCGCGCCGTCTTTGCCAAGGGTTACGTTAAGAACAGGGTCATGGAGTTCGTAGGCCCCGGCATCGCGAGCATGACGACCGACTACCGCAACGGCGTCGATGTCATGACCACCGAGACCACCTGCCTCTCCTCCATTTGGGCTACCGACGAGGACACGCACGCGTTTTTGACCATGCACGGTCGCGGCGAGGACTACCGCGAGCTCAAGCCCGCCGATGTTGCCTACTACGACGGCTGCGTCGAAGTCGATCTGTCGAGTATCAAGCCCATGATCGCGTTGCCGTTCCATCCTTCTAACGGCTTTGAGATCGACGAGCTCAACGAGAACCTCGAGGACATCCTGCATGAGGTGGAGCTCGAGGCCGCCAAGATCGGCGAGGGCAAGACGCACTTTAGCCTGCTCGACAAGATCGTCGACGGCAAGCTGCACGTGCAGCAGGGCGTTATCGCCGGCTGCTCGGGCGGCAACTACGACTCCGTGGTCCAGGCTGCTCGCGTGCTCAAGGGCGCTAACACTGGCTGCGGCGAGTTTTCGCTGTCGGTCTATCCCACGAGCCAGCCCGTGGCACTCGAGCTTACACGCCGCGGCTACATCTACGACCTTATGGAGGCCGGCGCGATTGTGCGCACGGCATTCTGCGGCCCGTGCTTCGGCGCCGGCGACACGCCTGCCAACAACGGCCTTTCGATCCGCCACACCACGCGCAACTTCCCCAATCGCGAGGGTTCCAAGCCGGGCAACGGTCAGCTGAGCGCCGTGGCCCTGATGGACGCCCGCTCCATTGCGGCGACGGCTGCCAACGGCGGCGTCCTGACGCCGGCGACCGACCTGCCCGAGGAGACTTGGGACGAGGCCTGCGAGTACACCTTTGACGACGCGCCGTACAAGAAGCGCGTGTACTGGGGCTTTGGCAAGGCTGAGCCGGCCGACGAGCTGGTCGAGGGCCCCAACATCAAGCCGTGGCCCGCGATGGAGCCTCTCGGCGACGACATCCTGCTCAAGGTGTGCTCCAAGATCATGGACCCGGTCACTACGACCGACGAGCTCATTCCCTCGGGCGAGACGAGCTCCTTCCGCTCCAACCCGCTGGGTCTGTCCGAGTTTACGCTCAGCCGTCGCGACCCTGCCTACGTGGGCCGCTCCAAGGAGGTCGACGCGGTGGAAAAGCGCCGCATTGCCGGCGAGGCAGCGGGCGACCTGGTGGCACTCGATGCCGAGCTTGCCAGCGTGTTTGAGGCGCTGACCGGCGCGGGTGTCGCGGCCGATGCCAAGGCGACTGAGTACGGCTCCATGCTCTATGCCAAGAAGCCCGGTGACGGTTCTGCCCGCGAGCAGGCCGCGAGCTGCCAGCGCGTAATTGGCGGCCTGGCCAACATCGTCCACGAGTACGCCACCAAGCGCTATCGCTCCAACGTGATGAACTGGGGCATGGTGCCCTTCCAGATGGAGGCCGAGCCCAGCTTTGAGGTGGGCGACTACGTCTTTGTGCCGGGTATCCGCGCCGCGCTCGATGGCGACCTGAAGGGCATCGCCGCCTACGTGGTGCGCGCCGATGGTGCGGTCGAGCAGATTGAGCTCTACATTGCCGATATGACGGCAGAGGAGCGTGCCATCGTCAAGGCTGGCTGCCTGATCAACTACAACAAGTTCAAGGCCGCTGCCGAGTAACGCACATACTTGTCCGCCCGGGGCTTACCCTTTCCCGTCCGCTCACGCGCTTCGCGAGGGTCGCGTTCGGCAAAGGGTAAGCCCCGGGCTACATTTCCGCGTTCTCGTCGGGTCTTGAGGGACGCTAAAAATAAACTTGCTTGATGCCGCCTCTTTTTATTGGGGCGGCTTCTTTTTGGACCACCACAAAGGTGCCTGTCCGGCGGGTTCTTATTTCGATGGGGTCCAGGTTATTTCATCGTCAAATAGCCAAGTGCGTGACGAGCCACTGTTGCGCGCTGTCTGCGGATCGGGCTCGCAAGTTTGTTCGTAGGCATCTTCGGTACACCGATCCATAAAATCGACGACTGCCGTCTGGTTGCCCTCCATGACGTAGATTACGTCGCCATCCGAGATATAGACCCCCGGTCCTTCATTGTCCACGTAGCCGGGGTCGTATGAGACGTTGCACAATCTGCTCCCGTTTGCCGCATCGAGCTCAAGGGTCGAATAATACCCGCCAACCATTTGGCCATTCTTGGCTCGATATATTGCGGCGCCGTACCATCGCTTAAACGTCTTGCCTTTGAGTAAACTGGTTGCCTTGCCGATAAGCTGCTCATCTTGGGTATAGCGCGTGGCTCCAAGTTCGATTCGGGGATAGTTACTGACCCCAAGCGCTGCGGGCGTACCGTCGAAATCGACGGTGATTGAATCGGGTTTGATGATATCGGTGAGGATTTCGATGGGGTAGCTTACGGTTTCAACCGCCGCCTGCGTTGCCGAGGCAGGGAGAAATGCGAGATAGATAATGCCCACGCCGACTGCGGTAATTGCAAACGCTAAGACGAGCAGGCCGATATAGGTGGAGCGTTTCACGGCGGGTATCTCGCAAACAGTATGCATTCATTAAGATAAGTGATACCAGCTTACGACAATATTCAAAAGAAAGCGATCGGTCGAAATGACGGGGCGAAAAGGCCCTATTGGGCTTCGATTTGACCTCTAATAGAAGTATTTGCCCCACTCATTCTGGGCGTGAGGTCAATAATTGAGTCCACGAGTTTTGAGCGATACTCTTCTCACTAAACTCACTATTTTCACTATAAGCACTATAAATACGATAGGGGGACGACGAGAACAATGTGACGTGCGATAGCTAAGCCGTTTAAGCCGGACTTTGACCTTGAATCTCTGCCTCTATCTGTGCGAACGGGCTATTGTCGGTTCTCGATTCCATCGCTGCGTTCTCGTTGGGTCTTGAGGGACGCTAAGAAATGGACTTGCTTGATGCCGCCTCTGTTATCGGGGCGGCTTCTTTTTGTCGAAAACCGCCACAAAGGGGACAGGCGCCGGTAGCGCGCAGAGATGTGGTGTAAGAGGCGG
>CABUBZ010000016.1 GCA_902489945.1 uncultured Collinsella sp. | reverse complement strand
TGTTTTTCGTTTTAGGTGCAGGCATCTACCTGCGCTTTCGAACTCGGCGCGCCGAGTTGCGCCGTTTGCCTCCGGCGAAACGTAGTGGAGCCTTATCCTGCACCGCCGCTTCGTGGCGGAAAACCGAATCCAAAATGACGCGTAGCATTCGAACCACAGCGCCGAAAAAATGACGTCAGAAGCCGGCAGCCGAACTATCCATCGAACAGGTCTGAATCGAAAAACTCTCTCAGGGAAACGCCGAGCCCGCCTGCGATGCGCTCGATATTCTCGATTGAGACGTTGCGCTTGCCGGTCTCGACTTCGGCGAAGTAGGTGCGCGACATCTCGATGGAGTACGCGAAGGCCTCCTGGCTCAGGCCGAGCCCGGCCCTTAGCTCCTTGATGCGGAGCCCCACGCGCATCTTGGGGTCCAGCTGAGTCATCGACACCTCCCATCCTTCGGTGTCAATGATTCAAGCCAACCCTATATAAGTCACACCTATATAAGTGACAATTTGAAATACAATGCAAATATTGAAGTATCGCAATCAGGAAGGAGCCATGGTGGTTACGGAGATTCCGAAGGTGACGAACGATATGGTCTCCGGGGATGCAGTGGAAAAGGAAGAGGGGAAACCTTTCGTGCTCTTCGGGCGCGAGTTCTCCCGTAAGCAGGTCTGCGTGGCTGGTGCGGGAATCCTCTGTGCGGCGCTTCTCATCGGCGGCGGGGCTTACGCCATCTCACAGGCCAGCTGGACGGGAGATTCCAATGCTCCTGCGGTGTCCCAGTCAAAGGACGATGAGAAGCAGGACATGGTACTTACCCTTGAGGTAAAGGCTGACGGCTGGGATGCGGACACTTCCACGCCCGTTATCGCCCATATAGAGGATGCGAACGGGAAGGTGGACTTCTACACCGCCATCGCCGCGAACAAGCAGGTGACCGTGAAGGTCGGCAAGTCCGGCACCTACACCGTCACTCTCATCCCGCCGGTGAACGCGGACGGCTCCACCTATAAGGCAGCGTCCAGTAAGGTCAAGGCCGGGAAAGATGACAAGAAAACGAACGGTACCGTCATCACGCTCGAAAAGGTGGATGCGGGCAAGGTGACGAAGGATGACCTGACCGCCATCGCCAAGGACGTTGCAGCAGCCGTGAAGAAGGGCGATTCCACCCTGACCGGAGACAAGGGCGCGGCGGTCGCGAAGAAGTTCGAGGACAACATCAAGAAGAACCCGAACGCCGACGCGGATGCCGTCGAGAAGGAGAGCGAAAAGGCGCAGGAGACGGCCAAGGAGGACAAGTCTGACGCGAAGACCCCGGAGACCTCCGACAACAAGAAGAACGATTCCGGTTCCAAGAACGATAGCGGAAACAACGGCTCTGGAAATAAGTCGGACAGCAAGCCGAGCGAAGGTAGCGGAAACTCCGGCTCCGGTTCCATCTCGGGCGGCTCATCAAAGAAGGATGACACCACGGCGCACCAGCACAAGTGGGTTGCCCAGACCAAGACCGTCCATCACGACGCGCAATACAAGACCGTCCACCACGATGCGGTGACCCATCAGGTGTGGCATGACGCAGTGACAGAGGAACACTACATCTGCAATCAGTGCGGCGCAGACATTACATCTGACCCTTGGGGTCATCTCGATGCGTATGACCATGGTGGCTACCATTCTTCCTATGTAACCGTGAAGCAGGGCTATTATGAGACCGTGACCGACAAAGCAGCCTATGACGAGCAGGTGCAGGTGAGTGCAGCATGGGACGAGACCGTGACCACCGGGTACAAGTGCTCGGACTGCGGAGCCACGAAATAACGTCCGTAGCCGGATTCCGGGTCAGAGCGTGTATATGCCAGACAGGAGTCCATCGACGACAAACGCATAAATCCCAAAACTCGTCACGCACCCTCGAGTTTCCTTAAGCAAGGTTCCAAGGGGCAGCAGCCCCTTGGCGCGCAGGGGTGCGGGGATGGCGCGAGGCATCCCCGGAATAGCTGGCGCGGTCACGCCGATGGCATGCCCGCGCTCTCTGGATGCGCCTCACCCCTCTCCGGCGACGTACATGGTCCGCCCACTCTCGCAGTCGATGCTTTCCACGTCGCCGCGCCCGATGCGGACGGCGGCCCATCCGCCCTCATCCCCCACCAGGGCATCGGCCTCGCCGCACGCCTCCGAGACGAGACGCTCGAGCCCGGGCGACCCTTCCGGCGCGACACCCACCTCATACGCCCCTCCCTCGAGGTCCGTCTCGTACTCAACGACGACCGTCAACTCGTTTGCCTCGCCCGAAACCTCGCTAGGGCAACCTACGACACCGTACTCGAACATCCCCATGGAGCTACCTCCTCCTGACGGCGCTGAGCGGCTTCGGGGAGAAGTGTTCGTCGCGCTCGACGACGGCGAACCCCATCGAGCGATTCAACTCGACCATCTCCTTGAGACTGAAATAACCCAACTCGTCGTCGTAGCCCTCGACGAGGCCGAACGCCTCGTCCGTGCCGTCAAACTCGAGCAGCCACCAGTCCCATCCGCTCACACACGAGAAGTAATGAACGTAGAAGATGGGGTCTTCCGCGCCGTCTTGCTCATGGAGCCTCGGCAGCCCCTCCGCAATCTCCCTCGTCATCAGCTCCTGCATATCTTCCTCCGTTTCCGGGCACGCTGCCCTGAACATCTCGCCCTTGCGGGCAAAGCCGAATGGCGACGCCGCGCGTCGTCGTCGGCTTTGCTCCCTGCAAAGCCGCACCGGAGCGAAGACGGGTCAAGGGAGTCCATGACGACCTCCACCAACCGGAGCGGAGCGGAGGTTTGTGCGGGGTCTCATGGGCCCCTTGACGCGGCGTAGCGGAGGTGCCACCCACGTAACGGATACGAGGTCATGACCGGCGAATGCCACCGAAATGCTTGAAATCATTGGTCAAGACTGAAGAGAGGCGGCCGCCCCTAACGGACGGCCGCCTTAGCGAGCCTTACTAATTCGGTTCTTGTATATGATCCGAGACGCCCGCCAGGCAAATCCCGACAATCCTAGTGATAGTCGTTTGCGAAGGAGCCGTAGAAGAGCGCCTTACAGTCGACATCGCTGTAGCCCATCACGGCATCCTGCACATCGGATCGCAAGAGGTTGAGCACCTTGTACACGCCCTCGCCCATATCCCCGACGAAGAGTACCTGCTTGAACACATCGGGATAATCGCGCAGATAGGTCACATAGCCCCTAAGCTTTGCTAGCGTGTCGCCGAGGAACTCGCCATGAGGGTCAACGATGGACGGCCTGATGACGCCCGCTGCATCCTTCACGAAGAAGAGGAAGTCTGGATGCAGGGCCTTGCGTCCCACCGAAGACATGTACGGAATCGAAAACGCCTTAGCAGACATGCTGCCCGACGGATTGCGATAGAAGGCAACCGTGCGATTCTTTGCCAATTCGTTCCTAACGATATAGTCTTCCGCCGGGTTCAGGTCGAGCGGGCAGAGGCCGTCCTCTTTCTGCACGATATGGCACGGATATTTAGCGAAGTCGTCCGACGTGCTGGTAGACGTGGGCCACTCTATCTTTGTGAGGCGCTTGCCCTCAGTTTCACGGGCCAGCTCGTCGTAACGCTGCTTTGCCGAGTCGTTAAGGTAGTCATAATCGCCAGATCCATCGACCTTATCGAAGTATTCCTTTCGGCATTGAGCCGCCCAGCCCTCGAGCGCATCAACGATGGCCTGTGTGCGCACCGCTGCGGCAAGGCGCAAGTCGCACTCGGGGCGCCCAAGCTCCTTGAAGTTGGCGCGACGATACTCATTCGCAAACTCCTTAGTGAAATGCATGTCGGCGTCGCGGGCGGCCTTTCTGAGGCCCTCGGCGTCCGTGCGGGCCTCCTCCTGCTCCTGGTCCTCGGTCTCGTTGAGCTTGTCGAGCGTGATCTTGACGGTCTCGGCAACCTCTACGTCGTGTTTGGCTTCGCGGTACTCGTCCTCGTTAGCAACGATGTATCCCTTGAGCTTCTGGACGAACTGTTTTTTCACGTCGGCCGCGGCATTGACATCGAGGCCGGTCTCGACAAGCAGAGTCGCCGTCTTAACCAGGCTCTGGAATTCGTTTCTGGCCTTCTTCGGAATGCGCTGGACGGGTATGGAATCGAAGGCTGTGCGGATGCCCTGCCACTCCTGATGCGTGAAAGACTGCTCGCGTTTGGTGGGCGGCTTGGGCTTTGCCATGGGCACGGGTTTTACGACCGAGACGGGCTGGGTCGGCTCGGTCTGTGTGGAACTTGGCTCAGGTGTCGCAGGTTGCTGCGGGGCAGGCGCTGCAACGTAGTTGCCCGTTGCGGGCTGAGGCGCCGGCTCCGCTTCTGGCGCCGGAACGTCGACGGGCCTGACCGCCGAGGCAATCGAGGGGTGCGTTCCCTGCATGTCCAACGGCTCTTGAATCGCGATGCCGGCAAGTGGCGCCTGGTAGCCGGATTGTGCCTGCCGCGCCGCCTCAATGGCCTTCTCGTTCTCCTCGTACGCCTTGAGCTCCTGTTGGTAGTCGGCTTCGGACTTGGGCGCAGCCGCCGTGATAGTCACGGGGTTGAGAACGATGTTCTGCTTGCCGATGGAGCTCTCGCCCATGTCGTCCTTGCGGCCCATGAGGTAGTCGACCACGTCCTGAGTGCTCTCGGGATTGAACTGGGGCAGGTAGCAGGCGACGGAGTTCAAAAGATCATCGGATTCGATGCGCCGCGCGAGCGGGGTGCGTACCATACGTCCCACGAGCTGTGCGATATAGGTCGAGTCCGAACGCCTGCGCTGCGAGAAGATGACCTCCGCTCGCGGGCAGTCCCATCCGTTGGAGACAGCCTCCTTGGCGAAGAGCACGCGAATGCGCGAGGTGTCCTGAACGAACTCGGGCTCGACATAGGGGATGAGGTATTTTCCCGCCGCGATGTCCTTATGCTCGCCGAAGACGTTGGCGAACGACATCGCCTCGGAAAGGCCGGGGACCAGGCCCGTGATCTGGTCGCACATCTCAGCCAGGGCCGAGCTGCTCACGTTGTCCGCCGCTTGGATGAGCAGCAGCGGGTTGACGGGGCTCTCGCCCTCGCGGGCACAGTACTCGCCCCACTCGCGGCAGGCCAGGGCATAGCGCTCGCACGCCATAGTGAGGTACTGGTGCTCGACTGGGTCGTCCTTCTCTGGCACGCGCAACTCGATGATGTCCTTGAGCAGACCTGACTCCTGGACCTCGCGAGGGGTCACAGCGACCTTTGGCATACGCACGCGATCGGCGCGCTGGTCCATGGCCGCCTCGAACCTCTGCGGCGTGGCAGAGACCCCGACGACGATGGGCATCGCTGCACGGCCGTCGAGCCCATCAATGAGGCTGGCGTAGATAGTCACCGTGCCGCGCTCGCTCGAGGCATTGGCGCCCAAGCCGCGGTGCGCCTCGTCGATGAACAGATAGAGGTTACGCTCCGGGTCCCTGATGGTGCGGTCAAGGATGTCCCAGAACACGCGGCCGGAGTTGGCCTCACTACCCTTTGTGAGCAGGCCGTTCTTACTGAGTAGGTCCTTGCTGAGGAAATAGACGTGGCGCGGCTCGAGAATGTCGTGCGCGGCTCCGAAGTCGTTGGTAATTGTGACCAGGTGGCGCCTGTCGAGGATGCTGTCTGCCAGCTTGTCCGCCACGTTTGAGAAACGCACGCCCGTCTGCTCGTTCAGGCTCGGGGAATCCGAGAGCCAAAGAACGACGGCATTCTCGTCAGGCATGAGGCTCAGATCGTCGTCTCCGAAGAAGAGCGCTTCGATCGTCGCTGCGCACATGACCGTTTTGCCCGACCCCGTGGGAGATGCGAGGCATATCGAGGACAGCTCGCCGTCCTGCTCGTAGCGTCGGCGCATCGACTGCAACTTGTTCGCCAGGGTCGCGACCGCACCGGCTTGGAAATCCTTAAGTTCGACTCTCATGTTTACCTCACCGCATCCTCGGCGGCAATCTTGAACGATTGCAGGTAGTTCTCGTACAGGCGGACGACGTCGAGCCCAGGCAGTTGTGCCTTGACGGAGGCGTATCGAGCCGTGTCGTCCGTGATCACATAGGCGCACCCTATGCTGGCATTCTGCTTGACGGCGTCTATGAAAGCGCCGACCGAAGCAAAGTCGAAGAGGACGGCGTAGGCGTCGGCCATGGCAAAGCCCGGCTGCTCGTGCTTGATGATGCTGCCACGCGAACCAGCGCGCAGCCAGAGCAGGGGCGCGATCTCCTCGAAGGCCACGCCCAGCTCGACGGCGTCCGGGTCTTCGTAGGTGAGGTCAAAGAAGACGGCGTTTTCCTCGAAGCCGTCGGCCATGGGGAACTCGTCGGTGAACTTGTAGTCACCCTTGATGGAATCGCCCTCGGGCGTCTTGCCCGTGATGGCCGCCGTGACGCGTGGTTTGGTAACGTACTGGCAGATGCCCAGCGCCTCCCATTCGGGGTCGCCCTGGCGAAGACCGCGCTTGGTGAGCTTTTTGGATTCGTCCTCGGAGACCTCGTTATTCGTTACGCTGATGGAGCGCCTGCGCCCGCCGTCCTGATGGTTCAAGCGCATGACGGCATGTGCCGTGGTGCCCGATCCTGAGAAGAAATCGACTACAAGGGCGTCGGGCTTGTCGGCAACAACGGAAGCGATTGAGAGCTCGGTCGCATAAAGGGACTTTGGAAATGTGAAGCGCCTATCGCCGATGAACTTTTTGATATATCGGCTCCCGTATTCACCGGCAGAGAACTGCGTGCCACTCCAAACAGTTGTTGGAATGGCAGAGCGCTCTCCCTGCTCTTCGAGAAGCAAGGACCCATCCTCAGCCTTGCCGATGAGTTTAATTTCTCCATTCTTGAGACGCTCCTCTTGGGAATCTCCTAGGTAAAGGAGGGAGTACCGATCACTCTTTTTGTTGTACTCACCTACTTTTGCGCACCCGCGATCAAGCTTGGCCTGTAGAGCATTCTGGGAAATCCTCCAAGTCGCCTCTCGGCCATCGGTCCTAATAGGCCAAACTGCCCTGAGACCCGTTTTTGTCGGTATCTTTGTCCAGTCTTGTTCAAGGGGGAGAGAAGCGCCGAGCTCCTTAATGGTCGCGGTCTCCTCATCGATATAGATGGGATAGAAGAGGTTCGGCCTTGCGGTGCGAGCGGCATTGGGACCGCCCCTCAGCAGCCACTTTTTCCTCAAGTTCTCCGAACTCAACGGAATAGAGTCTGCGGTCCACTTGGCACGGCGCGGCGGTGCCAAAAAAGCAAAAGACAGCGTACTCGTCAGCTCTCTTGAACTGGTTGCCGCGGGCAACCCCGTTCTTGTTTATGGTGATTGAAACCGTCTGGATACCGGTCGCGTTGGGAAAAACGCTCTCTAAAAGAAGCTCAAGCCTTGCGTACTCCTTCTCGTCGATCGTCACGATGAGTACGGAATCGTTGGGGTTGAGCAGCTGCTTGGCGAGCTTGAGGCGGCGCTCCATGAAGGCAAGCCACTTGGAGTGGCGATAGGCGTCGGAGCCGTCGACGTAATCGTTGTTGTATTTCCAGTCGCGGGCGCCAGTGTTATAGGGTGGGTCAATATATATGCAGTCCACTTTGCCTGCATAGGCAAAGGCCAAGGTTTCAAGAGCATGGTAGTTTTCGCCGTTAATGACTACTTGATAGGGCTTATCGCCAGCGCGCTCGACACGCCCAGTCTCTTTGAGGCCAGCATAAATCGGCTGGTCATATTCAGCAACAGGCACGACATCGTCGACAGCAACGGAGCGGGGCTCACATTCGTTTTCGTCATATGAGGGCGATTGATATGGCTTTAGATCAGCAACCCCCCCCCCGAACGGCATTTACCAACCATAGCAGTTGGGAGCTAGAGTCCTCTTTTTTACCACGCTCGGGAAGCACCTGTACGACATCGCCCTCAATGATAGGTTTGCCATAAAGGCGAAGTCGCTCTGGACGGTTGTGTTCAAATACAAGCCCAAACTGGCGCTGCGCAGCAAAGGCGCGGATGTCGGCAGCGAGCTGACGATCGCCCAGCTTGACAGCGCGATCAACAAGGTTCTGAACGACCGCTTGCGCCGTCTGAGACATCACTTCTCCCCCTTGCACTTCTCGTCAATCCATTCGCGCAGGACTTTAGCCACCGTCTTATCCTGGCGCGCGGCATAGGACTTAAGAGCCCGCTTATCCTCGCGGGTTATCGAGAGCGTGAACTTATCTAGCTCCCTTTCGGCATGAACAGCCTGATCTTCCTCCATGATCGCCCCTCCGAATTGACCTGTTCTACGTTCCTCAATTGACCGAAATCATTTTACTTCAGAATACGTAATTACGTAATTACGTATGCCAATTTGAGCCATGCATCACTCAATCACTAGTCAGTATTCGTTGACGAATCGTTGGGGATAACGAATATATCGAGGTAGACAGTCTTTTTTTCCGTCTGTGAGTACCAGCAAATCGATACTCAAAACGTCGTGAGTACATTTTGAGTACCAGTCCGAGCGGCCTCTTGCGGGCGGACGCGATCTGCCGGTCAGCATTAATTGAAATAAATTGATGGCGTTACTTCGGTAATTGAAAACACTTTAAAAAATACCAGCAAACAATAATCCCAGCTAAACAGCTTGAGAGATTGCGTGGCTGGTTTGCATGTACCACATACACCACAATGCACAAGCATCCATGGCACGCAAATAAAAAACGAGGGAGGCCGCATCCGACCTCCCTCGCAAAGAGCTATTTACTATTCCCACTCGATGGTCGCGGGCGGCTTGGACGTGATGTCGTAGCAGACGCGGTTGGCGCCGGGGACCTCGGCAACGATGCGGCCGGAGATGCGGGCAAGCACGTCGTAGGGCAGCTTGGCCCAGTCGGCGGTCATGGCATCGCTGGACTCAACGGCGCGCAGGATGATCGGGCGCTGGTAGGTGCGCTCGTCGCCCATAACACCGACGGACTTAATGTCGGGCAGGACCGCAAAGTACTGCCAGCAGCTGTGCTCGGAGTTGCGCTCGCCGGTCTGCTCAAACAGACGCTGGTTGTAGGCGTCGAGCTCCTCGCGCACGATGGCGTCGGCGTTCTTGAGGATTTCGAGCTTCTCCTTGTCGACCGCACCAATGATGCGGATGGCAAGACCCGGGCCCGGGAAAGGCTGGCGGAACACGATGTGGCCCGGCAGGCCCAGCGCCAGACCAAGTGCGCGGACCTCGTCCTTAAAGAAGTGGTCGAGCGGCTCAATAAGGTCGAAGTGCACGCCCTCGGGGAACGGGATCAGGTTGTGGTGGCTCTTGATGGTGGCCGTCTTGCCGCCCGTCTTGCGAGCGCCGGACTCGATGATGTCGGGGTAGATGGTGCCCTGAGCCAGGTACTTGACCGGCTTGCCATCGGTCTCGAGCTGCTGCGCCACGGCGAAGAACTCTTTCCAGAACTGCGTGCCGATGATGCGGCGCTTCTCCTCGGGCTCGGTCACACCGGCCAGAAGCTCGGCATAACGGTCCTCGGCGTGGACGTGGATAAAGTCGACATCGAACTGCTTGGTGAAGACCTCCTCCACCTGCTCGGGCTCGCCCTTGCGCAACAGACCGTGGTTGATGAACACGCAGGTCATCTGCTTGCCCACGGCGCGTGCGCCCAGCGCAGCCACGACGGAGGAGTCGACGCCACCGGACAGGGCCAGAATCACGCGGTCGTCGCCGACCTTCTCGCGGAACTCGGCCGTCATGGTCTCGACCAGGTTGTCCATGCTCCAGTTGGGCTCCAGGCCGCAGATCTCAAACAGGAAGTTGCTCAGCAGCTGCTGACCGTACTCGGAATGCTTGGCCTCGGGGTGGAACTGCGTGGTGAAGATCTTGCGCTCGACGCACTCCATCGCAGCGACCGGGCACACGTCGGTGCTGGCGGTAACGGTAAAGCCCTCGGGCACCTCGGAAACGGCGTCGCGATGGCTCATCCACACGGTCTGCTCCATGGGCGTGGAGTTGAAGAGCTTGGCGTCTGCCGTGCGCGTGATGGTGGCGCGGCCGTACTCGCCCACCTCGGAGTGGCCGACCTTGCCGCCGAGCGTCACAGCCGTGATCTGATGGCCATAGCAAAAGCCCAGGACGGGAAGACCCAGGTCAAAGATGGCAGGATCGATGGACGGAGCGTCCTCGGCATACACAGAGGCCGGGCCGCCGGAAAGGATGAGCGCAGAGGCGTTCATCTCGCGAATCTCGTCGGCCGAAATGTCGCAGGGGACAATCTCGGAATACACGTTGAGGTCGCGGACGCGACGGGCAATGAGCTGACCGTACTGCGCACCAAAGTCGAGTACGAGGACCTTTGCGGAAGCCTTTTGATCCATGGTTCCCCCTCTTGTTGGCGGGGAGCCGGTGCCCACCCGCGCGAATAAACGAGAATAACTTTCATAGTGTACACGTTATATGGGGTTTCTCGCCCCTCGCAGCCATCAGCGCACGGCAAACGCACGACCTGGGCCCCTATTTGACGGCAATTGAAGTGTTACCAAACGTTACAGATGATGTAATACGTTTGAACATTGGACGCCCTGTGCCACAATACTGCCGAACGACTCCGCCCTCGCGGCGACAAAATCGATAGGAATACCAGCATGAAGCGCATCCTTCTCATCGCCACGGGCGGTACCATCGCATCGACCGAGGACGGCAACGGCCTCTCCCCCGCCCTGACCGGTGAGGAGCTCGCCCAGAGCGTCCCCGAGATCTCGGGACTCTGCGAGCTCGACGTCGTGCAGCCCATGAACATCGACAGCACCAATATGCGCCCGAGCGACTGGATGCGTATCCGCGACGTCATCGTCGAGGGTTATGCCGACCACGACGGCTTCGTGATTCTGCACGGCACCGACACCATGAGCTACACCGCGGCGGCGCTTTCCTATCTGATTCAGGACAGCCCCAAGCCCATCGTGCTCACCGGCTCGCAAAAGCCCATGGGCAACCCCTTTACCGATGCCAAGCTCAATCTGTACCAGAGCCTGCTCTATGCGCTCGACGAGCATTCGCACGATGTGTCGATTGTGTTTGGCGGCGTCGCCATTGCCGGCACGCGCGCCCGAAAACAGCGCACCATGAGCTTTAACGCGTTCATTAGCGTCAACTACCCGCCCATTGCCTACATCCGCAATGACCGCATCGTACGCAATGGGCTTCACGGCACGCATCAGGGCGAAAACCCGGTGCGTTTCTACGACAGCATCGACCCGCGCGTATTTGTACTCAAGCTTACGCCCGGCGTAAACCCGGGCATCCTCGACGCCCTTGCCGATAGCTACGATGCTGTAATCCTGGAGACCTTTGGCATTGGCGGTATTCCCGAGTTTGGTGAGTCGGGCGAGTCATTCCAGGAGGCGATTTTCCGCTGGGTCGATTCGGGCCGCACCGTCGTTATGACCACGCAGGTCCCCGAGGAAGGCCTTGACCTAGGTGTTTATGAGGTCGGCCGCGCCTACGCTGATCATCCGGGTATTTTGCGCGGCGACGATATGACAACCGAAACGCTCGTGGCCAAAACCATGTGGGCGCTCGGCCAGTCACGCGATGCGGCCGAGATTCAGCGCCTGTTCTACAGCCAAGTCAACCACGACCGCATCCCGATGGCGTAATCCCAAGGGCAGATCTACGTATCGCAGCCTCAAACGGCAGGTGGTCCCCCTCGGGCCGTGCAAAAAACGGAGTATTCTGCAATTTCTCCGCCAGAGGCATAGAATCGGCCAATTGTTAGACGAACTTTTAGGACGAAGGTGCCGTCTGGTAAATATTTATTCCTCATTTTTATTTAACGTGTGGATTAACTACTACCAAAAAGGCAAAACCAGCCGCTCAAGCTACCGTCTACAGCCGAACTGGTGCTGAATACTCGCGATTTTGCACATCGCAACCAGGGGGACCCGCCCAAAGAGCGTCAAATAGCAGCGGGGGAACGCCCTATTCGATGCCCTCGAGAAGCTCTGATACCGTCATGCCAAGCGCGGGCGCGATCTTAAATAGAACCTTGAGCGTGAAATTTGCCGTCCCATCTTCGATTCGGTCGAGGTAGGGTCGGCTGATTCCTGTCGCCACACAAAAATCAACCTTGGAGATACCAAGGTCCCTGCGTGTCTCTTCGACCCGCCTGCCAAGAATCTGTTTCGCACGTTCGTCCATGCAGACGAGTTTGAAATGGGGCCGAACATAAACGTAAACTATAGTTTACGTTTTGCCGAATACACAGGAGTTTTCTATGTCGGGTTCTTCGGTCCGCATGCACCGAACTACGCTTCGCACAAACAGCGCACCGCCCAAGCTCGTCGTCGTTGAAGCCGAATGCCTTTCGCCCGATGAGCGCACAGCATTTGCATTGCTATCAAGTCGCGTCGCCGCCGTTCTGGTCCCTTGCCCGGCGCAAGGTGAACTTGCCATCCAATGCCAAGCGCACAGCTGCTCGCTCAATCAGGCTGCCGTAATCGCAACCAGTCAACACGGCCTGTCGCTCCTTTTAGAAGCCGGTATCGCACTCGCTCTTCGCGGCGCCGGATACGAAAACGAGGCCGCCGCCGACATGGTCTTTAAACCACGATCGAGCGGCGGCCTCGCAGCAGCCATTGAATATGCGTGCAGGCTCGTTGCCTAAAAGAACAAGCTAGAAACCAAAGCCAAAGCCCGTTCCGGTAATCGCCGAGTACATAAAGTAAACGTTGATCACGTTGAGGAATACACCCGTGATGCAACCGTTGCGCAGGTAGCGCTCGCACACGATGCGCGCCATGGCGGCGGAGTCATCATTGTTTTTAGCCTGGCGTCCTGCCGTAAAGTACGTCGCCACGCTCAGCAGTAGGTTGAGCACCGGCAGTGCCAGCAGCTCGTAGCTCTTGCCCCAGCGCGTCACCTCGCCGGCTGCGTTAAACTTCGTTGCCACCTCAGGACCAATGTTGGGGATCACACATGCTGCGACCACCAGCGGAATCACCGCAAGCACCAGCAGCGCAATGCCCATGTAGCCAGCTTTTTTGCCGTATTTAAACATATGCGTCGCCCTTACACGTTAAAGCGGAAGTGCACGACGTCGCCATCGGCCATGACATAGTCCTTGCCCTCAATACGCAGCTTGCCGGCAGCCTTGGCACCCTGCTCACCGCCGAGCTCGATGTAGTCGTCGTAACCAATGACCTCGGCCTTAATAAAGCCACGCTCAAAGTCGGTGTGGATGACGCCGGCGGCCTGCGGGGCAGTCGCGCCCTGGCGAACCGTCCAGGCCTTGACCTCCATCTCGCCGGCCGTAAAGAACGACTGCAGACCAAGCAGCTTGTAGGCAGCCTGCGCAAGCACGTCCAGACCGGGCTGCTCCAGGCCCAGGCTCTCCAGGTAGTCGGCCGCGTCCTCGGGATCGAGCTCGGAAAGCTCAGCCTCGATCTTGGCGCAGATCGGCAGCGGCTTGACGCCATCGATGGGCGCCAGGTCCTCGTTGAGCATGTCCTCGTCTACGTTGGCCACATACAGGATGGGCTTCATGGTGAGCAGGAACAGGCCCTTGGCGGCGGCACGCTCCTCGTCGGTCATCTCCATGGACGCGGCGCGCTTGCCCTCGTTGAGCCAGGCAAGCAGGCGCTTGGCGACCTCAAACTTGGGCATGAGCTCCTTGTCGCGCTTAGCCTCCTTCTCGAGCTTAGGCAGCTGCTTCTCGAGCGTGCCCATGTCGGCCAGAATAAGCTCAGTCATGATGGTGTCGGCGTCACCGGCGGGGTCGACGAACTCGCCCGTGCGGCCCACCTCGCGCATAACGTTGGGGTCCTTAAAGTAGCGCACGACCTCGCAGATGGCGTCGGTCTCGCGAATGTTGGCCAGGAACTGGTTGCCCAGACCCTCGCCCTCGTTAGCGCCCTTCACCAAACCTGCGATGTCAACGAACTCGACCGTTGCCGGCACGATGCGACCCGGGTTAACGATGTCGGCGAGCTTTTGCAAGCGGCTATCGGGCACGTCGACGATACCCACATTAGGGTCGATCGTGGCGAACGGATAGTTGGCGGCAAGGCCGGTCTTTTTGGTAAGCGCGGTGAACAGCGTCGACTTGCCTACGTTGGGCAGGCCCACGATACCGATGGAAAGGGACACGACAGCTCCTTTTGGTACAAGCATTTCAAACTGCATAAGTATAGCGCCGACGCAACATCTGGGCGAACCCGGACGCCACGGCGGCACGAATGAAGTAGAGATAGGGGTCGCTGACTAGTCCGCGAGCTTCTCCACTTGGTCGAGCATCTTATCGAGCTTGGCCTTTGCCTCGGCCTTGACCTTCTCGGCCTCCTCGTGGGCCTTGGCCTTCTGAGCGGCCTTTTCCTCGGCCTCGGGGTCGACAACGACCAGATTGGACGCATCGTGCTCGACCAGCTTGAGCGCATGCTCGGGGCACACCTTGACGCAGGCCCCGCAACCTAGGCAATAGGTAGACTCCAGTGCAAAGCGACCGCTTCCCACCAAATCGCAGGCAAACGTAGGGCACACGTTGACGCACTCGCCGCACGACGTGCACTTGTCAAAATCGCATTCCGGCGTGCCCACCTGCATGTTCTGGGCAAGCTCGGGATGGTTCTGCAGTGTCGAGAGCACCAGCTGCCGCCCATGGGTGAGCGAACGGCGACGCTTAGTCGTCGTGGTGCCGCACATGGTGTTGAGTGTGCGCTCAAGCTGCGTGATCTGGTGACGGTGGGCCTTCAACTTCTGCGTCACCGAGGCCAGTGCCGCAGTCGCCGGATTGAGCTTGGTCACCGTCAGGCCCGTGGTGCGGGCAATCTTATCCATGTACTCCTTGCGCTCGTACTCGCGGCGCTTATGGCATTTGAGGCTTTTGGGATCGACCTCCAGGCCCATACCCGTACCGGCCCACTCCTCGGCGGTTGCAATAGCTTCGCCCAGAATATCCTCGCCACCGGTGTTGCGGCATTTGTCGCACACGCCAAGCGGCAGATACACGCTCACGTTGGGGTAGTCGGCCAGCACCGAGAACCAGGTCTCGGCAGTAATATCGCCCACACAGGCCACAACGACCTCGTTCTCGCGCGGCATGCGCTTAAGAGCGCGCGTGCAGGTGACATAGGCAGTCTCGTGGCTCGTAGCGGCCGAGACAATATCGTCATAGAGGTTTTTGGGCGCCAGGCGCGGCGAGATGATGGCCTCGGTCGGGCAAGCGGCGGCGCACAGACCACACTTGCGGCAAGTATCGAGGACCTCGATGGCATCTTCCTCGACCTCGATGGCGTTGACCGGGCACACGTCCATGCACGCGGTACAGCCGCTCTTTTCGTTTTTACAGGCCAGGCATGGAATGGTGTTGCCGCGCGGACGCTCCTTGTAGTCGGCAGGATTCCACTGCGGCGCCGACGGATCGAGTGCATCGGTCACACCGCCAAGCGGGTTTTTAAGAAAGTCGAAACCCTTGCTGATCTCGATAATGTCATCAAACAGATCGTGTTCCTGCGCCATGCGCGGCCCCTCCCTGAGCAGTGCAAACAAGCAAGAGATAATGATACGCTATCGGCCCACGCCTTGGGCAAATTACACGCGGTGCACCTTTGGGGCAAATAGCCTATGGCCTATCGCCGCCTCGATTGCACAAGGTCAATCAAGTGCCAAGCTATGCCTCGCACATAAGCTGCACGAGCTTTTGTTTGGTCACCTTGGCCTGTTCGTTAGCCATATTGCGCTCGTTTCTAAAGACCGCATTTGCAACACCCTGCAGATCGGCATCGGAAATCTCGCCAAGGCCCAGCTCCTCGAGCGTCGTCGGCAGACCGACACGCTGGCAAAACTCGAGCACCTGATTAAGCTCGGGCGCACGCTCCAAACGAAGCTGAACCACCAGGCCAAATGCCACGGCCTCACCATGCATGGCCTTGCACTCGGGCAGAATCGTCAGACCGTTGGCGATGGCATGTGCCAACGCCAGGCCGCCACTCTTGAAGCCAACACCCGAAAGCAGAATATTGCACTCGATCAGGCGCTCAACCGCCGGCGATGTACGCCCCTTTTTGAGATCGCGCTTGGCAGCGACGCCGCACTCCATGAGCGTGTCATAACAGGCACGAGCCGCAACCAGGGCCAAGTGACCCGGCGTGCCACCGTGCTCGTTGGCGCCGTGCGCCGCGGCGCACGAACGCGCCTCGAAGTACGTTGCCAGCGCATCGCCCATACCAGCGACCGTCATACGCAGCGGGGCCGCCGCGACCACGTTGGTATCGACCACGACCAGGTCTGGATTCTTCTCGAGCATCAGGTAGCGGTCGAACGACCCATCCTCGTGATACAGCACCGAAATCGCGCTGCACGGACCGTCCATCGAAGCCGCCGTGGGGCATACGCACAACGGCAGCTCGGCATAAAACGCAACAGCTTTTGCGATATCGAGCATCTTGCCGCCGCCAATACCCACCACCATGTCGCAATACTCAGCCCGGGCTTCCTTAGCCATTTCGACAACGGTCTCTTCCGTACACGGACCGTTGTAAATCTTAAAGAACGGCTCGCTTAGATCTTCATCCAGAAATCCATCGACAATCTGCCTGCACAGCCGATCCTCGGTGCCCTGGTCAAACAAGACATAGGCAGCGCAGCCCAACCATGACAAATACTTGCCCTGACGCGAGAGCTCACCCGGCCCCTGAACATATCGTCCGGGACCGCCATAAACCATGGGAAGCGCCATACGAGAATCCGCCCTTCATCAAACAACGATTGGTGCAAAGTAACCTTGCCCCTTTGCACCATAGCAAAAAGGGGCAAAGCCATCTGTTGGCTTTGCCCCTTCCTTAGCTTGATTTACTCATCCATGAGATAGTAGTGGCCCAGCGCGTCGGCGCCCAGGATGGCGTTTGCGACCATCTCGGGCGTCACCTCAAACGGCATGTTGCACATGGTGTCATCGGGCGCGCAGGCGGCCTCGGCAACAATCATGGCTTGCTCGCGCGTAAGCTCGGCAACGCCAAGTTCCTTCATCGTGACCGGCAGGCCAAGCTCAATGCAGAAGCCCAAGACTTCCTCGAGTTTCTCAGTCGGGGCATCCTCGAGTACCAGCTGGACGATAGTGCCAAAGGCGACCTTCTCGCCGTGATACATGCCGTGGCACTCGGGCAGCATCGTCAGGCCATTGTGGATGGCATGAGCAGCAGCAAGGCCCGAGCTCTCAAAGCCAATGCCCGAAAGCAGCGTATTGGCCTCGATGATATGCTCGACGGCAGGCGTGAGCGCACCCTTCTCCAGCGCGACCTTGGCCTTGACGCCATCGGCCATAAGCGTCTCGTAGCAGAGCTTGGCGAGCGCCAGGCCGGCCATGCCGCCCTTGCCGCCAGCGCAGGTGCCGCCGTCGGCATCGTGCGTCGCCTGGGCCTCGAAATAGGTTGCGAGCGCATCGCCCATACCGGAAACCGTCAGGCGCACCGGGCTCGCCGCGATAACCGTCGTATCCATAAGGACGATATTGGGGTTTGCCTTAAGGAAGAGATACTTGTCGAACTGGCCGTCATCGGTATAAAGCACCGAAAGCGCCGAACACGGGGCATCGGTCGAAGCAATGGTGGGGCAAATGATAACCGGGGACTCCAGGTAATAGGCGACGGCCTTCGCGGTGTCGAGGATCTTGCCGCCACCGACGCCGACGATGATGTCGCAACCGTTGTCGCGAGCGAGCACAACCAGGCGATCAACCTCGCCCTTGGAGCACTCGCCGTTAAAGTCCTCAAACAGCAGCTCGGCCTTAGCCTCGGCAAAGCCGCCCTCGATCTTGGCACCGACGCGCTTCTTGCCCGAAGGCGTCACGATGACGAGGGCCTTAGCGCCGAGCGGCTCGACATAGGAGCCGAGCTTGGCGAGCTCGTCCGGACCCTGGATGTACTTGCTGGGGCTATTGAAAATTGCAGCCATAACTATCCCATTCTCTAAAAGAAAAAAGAAAGGGGCTCCGTACAGATACGTGCGGAGCCCCTCGTTACGATAACAAGAGTCGATTAGAAATCGATGTCGGTGTCGTAGTAGCAGGCCTTGAGGATCTTCTCGAAGTCGGCAGCCTTGGTCTCACGCGGGTTCTCCGGCGTGCAGGCGTCGGTCTCGGCGTTCGCGGCGATCTCGGGCAGCTTGGCGAGGAACTCCTCCTCGGAAACCATCTGCGGGTTCTCGGCGTCGACCTTCACGCCACCATTCGCGTAATCCTTGATGGACTGCGGAATGTTGAGCTGGTCGTTGAGGTCGCGAATCTTCTGGACGAGTGCAGCGATGAGCTCCTCGTTGGTCTCGCCGGGAAGGTGCAGGATCTCCTTGGCCACGTAAGCGTAACGCTCGGCAGCACGGGGATCCTTGGAGTTCCACTGGATGACCTTGCCCAGGTACATGGCGTTAGCGGCACCGTGGATGATGTGGCCGTTCTCGAAGGCAGCACCGGTCTTGTGAGCCATGGAGTGAACGATGCCGAGCAGGCCCGAGGAGAAGGCGATACCGGCGATGCACTGAGCCTCGTGCATGTGCTGACGGGCCTCATGGTCGCCAGCATAGGACTTGGGCAGCCACTCGACGATCTCGCGGATGCCGTGCAGAGCATTGGCGTCGGTGAACATAGAGGCGCAGGTAGAAACGTAGGCCTCCATGCAGTGGGTCAGAGCATCCATGCCGGTGTGAGCGCACAGCTTGGCGGGCATGGTGTAGGTGAGCTCGGGGTCCACGATGGCCACATCAGGGGTGATGTTGAAGTCGGCCAGCGGGTACTTGATGCCCTTGGCGTAGTCGGTAATGACGGAGAAGGCAGTGACCTCGGTAGCGGTACCGGAGGTAGAGGAGATGGCACAGAAGTGAGCCTTCTGACGCAGCTCGGGGAAGCTGAACGGCTGGATGATGTTGTCGAAGGACTCCTCGGGATACTCGTAGAAGACCCACATGGCCTTAGCGGCATCGATGGGCGAGCCGCCGCCGATGGCGATAATCCAGTCGGGCTCGAACTCGCGCATGGCCTCGGCGCCCTTCATGACCGTCTCGATGGACGGGTCGGACTCGACGCCCTCGAACAGCTTGACCTCCATGCCGGCCTCTTTGAGGTCGGCCTCAACGTCCTGCAGGAACCCGCCGCGGCGCATAGAGCTGCCGCCAGAAACGATGATGGCCTTCTTGCCCTTGAGGTTCTTCACCTCGTGGCGAGCGCCCTCACCAAAGTACAGATCGCGAGGATTGGTAAAACGTCCCATACTGTGCCTCCTAAACAAGCCCCTCTTAGACTTGTGTATATAACGGAGCACCCGATTGGCTCCGTTAGGACCGTTTTGCGCGTTGCCGGCGATGACAATGCGCGATGTCTAAACGTCTCAACGCTCAGACAAACACTATTTTACCGTTCTGCTTGGTCAGTTATTCACCTAAAGCCGCCAATGATGAAACGTTTTTTCTATCCCTGGAACCTCTTGCGTTGCGGTTATTGTCCCAAGCTGGGCAAACGTTTTATCAAGGTTGGCCATATGCCTCAGGCGGCATCGCGGCGCTCCAAAACGTATACCGTTCGCCGCCAAATATCGACCGTTTGCGGCACCGTGATACCACTCGGTCGTCCAAGGTGCCGACATTTGTGCGACATCCGTCTTCGTGGTGCAAAGGTGCAAGTCCAAGTGCGGCACCCTCGGTGTGCCACATGCGGGTAAACTAGAACCTTATATAGAGACATTTGAACCCTAACCGCAGCAAAGGAGGCCCCATGGCATTCGATCCCATTCAAGAGGATTGCCATCGCCTCGTTCTTGAGGCCTTGCGCCGCGACAATATCCCGCTCACCGACGGCCCCGCCGTAGAGCGTCTGATGGAACAATTCACCCGCGACCCCGCGCCGCTCATCGTGCACGATCGCGACCGCGCCGGGCACCTCATTGCCAAGGTGGTCGAGGCCGTCGACTACCGCATTCCCTTTATCCCCGACGATACCCAGGCCGAGCAGGAAGAGGCCGCTGCCGAGAACATGCTTCGCGAGGCCGCCGCACTCGATCCGACCAACTGGGATGCCCAGCGCATGCTGACGGCCCTCACCGCCGACTCCAACGAGGAATACGTGCAGTATCTGGTGTCCAAGCGCGATGAAGTCGAGCATGATCTGGCGCTCAAGATCGCCTCGGCGCAGGACCCCTACGAGCGTGAAGCCGCAGGCGACCTTATGCGCCGCCCCTACCTGCGCTGGCTTGCCGCCCTTGCGTCGCGCGCCCTCATTAGCGGCCGCTATCGCATGTCGCTCGAAACCGCAAACCGCAGCCTGGAATTTGCCCCCAACGATCCGGCCGGTGTCCGCCACACCGCGATGCTCGCCATGGCAAAGCTCGAATACCCCGCCGAGGAGCTCAAGCGATTTCGCTCTGCCCACTCCGTATCCTATCTCGCGAATACCCCGCTGCGCCGCCGCCCCAAAGATGCGGATCGCGACTTGGACCCGTGGACGCTCATCGCACTGATGAGCGCAGCCTGGCGCGAGCTGGACTACGAGGGCGCCGAGCACTACTTGCGCATCCTTGCACGCTCGTGTCCGCATGCGGCCGAGGCACTCTACTTCCAGACCGAGTTTCCCGATGGCGTCTATGCCCGCGTCAACGTGGGTGCAGGCTCCACCGACGAGCTCGTCCTTGCACTGTCCGAGGCGACGCCGGTACTGCAGGAGGGCCTGGGCGCTCCCGACAACGCCAGCTTTGCCGCCTGGGTCGCCACCAACGACATCGTGCGTTCCCAAATCGACGAGCGCATCCTGCGCGCAGCCGAGCAGGGGCTTCCATTTAAGGGAGGGGACCTCTAATGGATCCGAGCGTCTACATCCCCGCCTACTTGGAGCGCACCTATCTGGCGTCGCACCCCGAGCTCACCGATGCAGCACGCGAGCTTGTCCATAACGACATGAGTGCGAATCCCCAAAAGTACGCGCAGTCCGAGCATGCCCAGGCGCTGCTGTCCTATGCCGGTGTTCATCGCCACCTGCTCGACGAGCTCCATCGCATCGAGGACATGGGCAGCGACGAGGAGTTCGAGCAGACGCGCAATCGCCTGTTCGACGATATGCGCGATGAGCTACTCAAGATTGTCCGCGTCGATGCACTGGCCGTCGACGCGCAGCTGCTCGCCATCATCCTGGCCGACACGCCCGTTGACGCCTGCCTGGGCGACCTGATGAAACTCGAGGCGACCACGGCCGATTACCTGCAACAAAGCGTGCCCGGGTTCGATATGGAGGCCCCACACTACTGGGCCAACAAAGTTTTGACGGACGGTGTGACGGCGGCAGAGCTCACCGTGAGCGAGCCGGCACTTATCGGGTGGCTCCACACACTCGAGGCCATCTCGCAGCTGTGCATGGCGAGCGCCCGCTACCGCGCTGCTGCCAACTACGCCCGCCGCGTCCTTAAGGCAGAAGGCTATCCCACCCGAGCTGCCGGCACCGTGTTGCTCGCCCTCGCTCGCCTGGAAGACCAGGACGGCTTTTTTGCCCTGGCTCACCAGCTCGAGGAACAGATGGGAGCAGACGCACTCGAGAACTCCCCCTGGTACCTGCTCGCCCGCACCATCCTCTTGTTCAAAACGAACAAGATGCGTCCGGCGGCGCGTGCGCTGCGTGAGTTCGCTAACCGCTGCGAGGGCGGCGCGTTCTTCTTGCTAAATCCCATGTACCAGACACCGTACCTTCCTTGCCGGCCCGAGCCACGCGATCCTTGGGATCTTTCGCACCAGGCCGTTTGGGAAGCGGACGGCATTATCTCGGATACTCCCGACTTTGCCCCCTGGGCCAATGCCTGCGAAGACGTGTCGCAGCTTGCCCGGGAATTTGCGCGCCGTTATGGCTTTTAACGGCGCAAACGCCACGACCATGTCATCTATGTTAGGAACGGCTTCATGAACTTCCGCTCTTCTCTCGCCTGCACCTCGAGCGATATCGCCCGCTGGGTGCTGCGCTCCGTCCTTAAGCGCCAGGGCGGCGTACTCCCCGGCCGCATCGCCATGAAGATCGACCCCGAGCTGCTAAGCGATCTCGCGGGCCTTGTCGACCGCAGCGTGGTAATCACCGGCACCAACGGCAAGACCACCACCTCCAACCTCATCGCCGACGCCGTTGCCGCCAGTGGCGCCACCGTGGTATGCAACCGCGCTGGAAACAACATGGAGCCGGGCGTGGTGGGCGCGTTGCTCGAGGCGCGCGGCAACCTCAAGCGAACCGCCAGCGGCAAGCGCGTGGGCGTTTTTGAGTGCGACGAGCTCTACACGGTGCGCGTCCTGCCCAAGCTCAAACCGACGTACTTTGTGCTGCTCAACCTGTTCCGCGACCAGCTAGACCGCTACGGCGAGATCGACCATACCCAAGACGTCATCGCCCATGCGTTGGAGCTCTCTCCGACGACAACGCTCGTCTACAACGCCGACGATCCGCTGTGCGCCTCGATCGCCGCGCGCGTCCCCAACACGAGCATCGCCTTTGGCATCGACGGCGCCACGGGCACCGAGTCCGATCGCATTAGCGACTCGCGTTTTTGCTCGCAGTGCAACGCGCCGTTGGAGTATGACTACGTGCAATACGGCCAGCTCGGCGCCTACCATTGCCCCTCGTGCGGCTGGGCCCGCCCTGCGCTTGTCCGTCGCGTGACGGACGTTGAGCTTACCTGCGACGGCTACGGCTTTGACCTGACCTTTGGACCCGAGGCCAACGCGCCCGCCGTGCACATCGCCACGCACTACAACGGCCTGTACATGGTCTATAACGTCGCCGCCGCCTTCTTTGCGGCGCACGAGCTGGGCGTGGACGCGGCGCACCTGCAGCCCACGCTTAATGCCCACGTGCCCGCCGGCGGACGCATGGGCCGCTGGGATATTGCCGGCCGCACCGTCGAGGCCAACCTGGCCAAGAATCCCGTGGGCTTCGATCGCCAGATCCAGTCCATTAAAACGGCAGGTGGCAGGCTCTGCGCCTTCTTCCTAAACGATAACGATGCCGACGGCCACGATGTCTCGTGGATCTACGATGTCGACTTCGAGCGCATCGCCGACACGCCGGGTCTTGTCGCCTTTGCCGGAGGCACGCGTGCGCACGACATGCAGGTACGCCTCAAGTACGCCGGCATCGATGCCGCGATTATCTCGGACGTCGCGCAAGCAATTGGCGCCGTGGCAGACGAGGCCGCCGATGACACCTTCTACGCCGTCGCCAACTACACGGCCTTCCCGCCGCTGGTCAAGGAACTCGACGGGCTTAAAGACGACGATGCAAGCTCGATTGTCTCCCACGCCATAACGCGCGCCGATGGCAGCGCTGTCCCCACCGATATTGCGCCGGCCGAGCTTTCGCGCCCCCTGCGCATCGTCTATCTGTACCCCGATGCCCTCAACCTCTACGCCGACGGCGGCAATGTCATCGCCCTCGAGCGCCGCTGCGCCTGGCGCGGCATTCCCGTGCGCGTGGACGAGGTCCGCATGGGCGAGTCGCTCAATCTCACCGATGCCGATATCGTCATGATGGGCGGCGGCTCCGATCGCGACCAGCTGGCCGTGGCACACGAACTGCTCGCTCAAAAAGACAAGGTCGCGGCCTATGTTGAGGATGGCGGCTCGCTGCTTGCTATCTGTGGCGGCTATCAGCTGCTCGGCCGTTCGTACTACATGGGCGACGATCGCATTGAGGGTCTGGGCGTCATTGCCGCCGAGACTGTGCGCGGCTCCGACCGCCTGATCGGCAACGTCGCCGTCAAGACCGACCTGGCACCCGAGCCCTTTGTGGGATTCGAAAACCACGGCGGCCGTACCCTGCTCGACGCAGAGGCGACGCCGCTCGGAACGTCCGTCGTCGCGGGCACCGGCAACAACGGCGACGATGGCTTTGAGGGCCTCATCTACAAGGGAGTCATCGGCACGTACTTACACGGGCCGGCACTGCCCAAGAACCCCGAACTCGCCGACTGGCTGATCGCGCACGCCCTCGAGCGCCGCGGCGATGCGCAGGCTACAGCCCTGCTGCCGCTCAAGCCCCTCGACGACACCTACGAGCGCGCCGCCCACGACGCCGCCATGAAGCTCCTCCCCTAGCACCCCACCACCACAAAGGGGACAGGTACCTTTGTGGTGGTTTTCCAGTTTGCCAACGATATACGCGCCGGCAAAAAAGTCTGCTATACTCTTTCCCGCTGTCCCCATCGTCTAGCGGCCAAGGACGCCACCCTTTCAAGGTGGATATCGCGGGTTCGAATCCCGCTGGGGGCACCACAGAATCTGAGAAGCCCGTTACCAATTCGGTGACGGGCTTTTTGCTACCCATACGCCGGGATTCGAACCCCGAAGGCATAAAATCACACTGTCATCCAAGGGCCCGTGGACAAAAAATAGCAAATATGAGTACTGTTACCAATTTAGTAGCAGCGATTTCATGCCCTCAGAAGGCGATTTGGACACAAGGCGTCCTACGGCGGAGGAATTGCAGGCATTTATCAGCTAAGTACTTGGACATATGTTGCGTAACACTGCATATTTTGCAAAAAGATAATGCTACAGGGCTTGTGACAGTACTCATATTTGACGTTTTTTGCCCACGACCCCTTATTGCGTGGGCGAATCAGTTGCAAAGCGGGATCCAAAGCGTCCTTCGCAAACAAATAGCCGGGGCCCGCGCGATGCGGACCCCGGCTCAATACCGTGACGATATGTCAGTTACGTTCTACACGTAGAACAGGATGTCGTCGTAGGTCGGGACCGGCCAGTAGTCAGCGGCCACGATCTCCTCCATGGCATCCACGGCGGCACGCAGCGTATCCATAGCGGGAACGACCTCGTGCGCGTACACGTTGGCCTGCTCCTGGCCATCGAGGGCCTCGGCCTTCTGATGCACGGCGTCGAGCGCCTTGATGGAGTCGTTGATGGCGGTGATGCCGTTGCAGAGCTTGTTGAGCGTGTTCTGCTCGCACTGCATGGCGGCATCGGCTCCGGCGGCACGGATTGCCTCCAAGCCCTTGGCGACCTTGGTGGCATAGGCGGTGATGACCGGACGATAAGTACGACGCGCTTCGCGAATCATCGTGGTGGCCTCGATGTTCATAAGCTTGTTGTACTTCTCGAGCTTGCAGTCGTAGCGGCACTGGGCCTCGGCGCGGGTCAGAACGCCCGTCTCCTCAAAGAGCGCGATAGCCTTATCGGAAACAAAGGCGGGAAGAGCGTCGGCCGTGGTCTTGTTGTTGGCAAGGCCGCGCTTCTCGGCCTCGATGGGCCACTCGTCGGAGTAACCGTCGCCGGAGAACAGGATGCGCTGGTGATCGGTCAGCACCTTCTTGCAGTACTCGAGCGCGGCGTCCTGGAACTTATCCTCGGGCGTACCCTCGAGTGCGTCGGCGAAAGACTTGAGCGACTTGGCCACGGCAGCATCGAGCACCAGGTTGGAGTCGGAGACGTTCTGCTCGGAGCCGCAGGCACGGAACTCGAACTTGTTGCCGGTGAAGGCAAACGGCGAGGTGCGGTTGCGGTCAGTGTTGTCCTGCATCAGCTTGGGCAGGGTATCGGCGCCCAGGTCGAGCACGCCGCGCGTGGCATGGACGGAAGCCTTGCCATCGATGATCTTCTCGACGACCTCGGTAAGCTGGTCGCCCAGGAAGATGGACATAATCGCCGGAGGAGCCTCGTTGGCGCCCAGACGATGATCGTTGCCGGCCGAGGCAACGGAGGCACGCAGGAGCTCCTGATAGTTATCGACGGCCTCGATCACCGCGGTGAGGAAGACGATGAACTGCAGGTTGTCGAGCGGGGTGTCGCCCGGGTCGAGCAGGTTCTCGGACTCGGTGCCAAGCGACCAGTTGTTGTGCTTGCCCGAACCGTTGATGCCCTCAAAGGGCTTCTCGTGCAGCAGGCAGACCAAGTCGTGACGGGAGGCGATGAGCTTCATCTTCTCCATCATGACCAGATTCTGGTCGATGGCCTCGTTGACCTCGCCGTAGACAGGGGCGAGCTCATGCTGGCAGGGAGCGACCTCGTTGTGCTTGGTCTTGGCAGGAATGCCAAGCGCCCACAGTTCATCGTCCAGGTCCTTCATATAGGACGAGACGGTGGGGCGGATAGCGCCAAAGTAGTGCTCCTCGAGCTCCTGGCCCTTGCAGGGGGCAGCGCCAAAGAGGGTGCGCCCGGTGATGACCAGGTCCCTGCGCTTGCGGTAAGCGTCCTTCTTGATCAGGAAGTACTCCTGCTCATCGCCCACGGAAGGAACGACCTTCTTGGGGGTCTTACCAAACAGCGCCAAAACGCGCTTGGACTCACGCGAGAGTGCGGTCATGGAGCGCAGCAGCGGGGTCTTCTTGTCCAGGGCCTCGCCCGTGTAGGAGCAAAAAGCCGTGGGGATGCACAGGACATCGTCCTTAATGAATGCGGGGCTGGTGGGATCCCAAGCGGTGTAGCCACGGGCCTCGAAGGTGGCACGCAGGCCGCCGTTGGGGAAGCTCGAGGCATCAGGCTCGCCCTGGATGAGGTTCTTGCCCGTAAACTTGGTAATGGCGGTGCCGTCGTGGTTGGGCTCGAGGAAGCTGTCGTGCTTCTCGGAAGTAATGCCCGAAAGCGGCTGGAACCAGTGCGCGTAGTGCGTCGCGCCCTTGGAGATGGCCCAGACCTTCATGGCGTGGGCAACGGCGTTGGCCACATCCAGGTCGAGCGGCTCACCGCCCTCGAGGGTTGCAGCAAGGCGCTTCCAAATGTCCTTGGGGAGGTAGTCCTTCATGACTTCCTCAGAGAACACCATGGTCCCGAAGCGGTCAGTAAGTTCGGCCATACGGAACTCCCTTCGTATCGGCACCGCGTGAGAAGCGGTGTTGATTACTAACGAACGAGTCATAGCTTAGACTCGCCGTGTTTCCGCGACATTACCGTTATGTTGCTGTCGCGAAACCAATCAATGAGGTTACCCTATCGAGGCGGCGTTGCCACCCTCAATAGCCAATCAACTGCATAAATTGCAGACCTCTCCCCATGGTTTAAGGGTAGTCAATTTGGGATGGGGCTCTATTAACTGGTATTTCGCATCAGATACCAGTCTTTATAGCCCGTGTCAAAATGAGCCGCTCTGCTATAGGAAATGCCGATAGCAAGGCATCTTTGATTGGTATCCCCCAAATAGCGAGTGAAACTCCGCCGTGGCACAGTGGTGCTGTAGAATCCTTACAACACATCACACTATTACGTATCTAGAGGAGCACGATATGCGCGTCGACGAGGTTTTTAAGCAGGCAGCATCCCAGGGCACCGCACCCGTTTCGTTTGAGATGTTCCCGCCCAAGGGCGAGCTGACCCTCGACACGGCTCGCGAAGTGGCAGGCAATCTGTGCAAGCTTTCGCCGAGCTTTGTCTCGGTCACTTGTTCCGCTGGCGGCTCGGGTAACGGTGCCACCACCGCCCCCATCGCGCATATGATTTCGAGCGAATTCGATACACCCTCGGTGGCACACCTCACCTGTGTGGGCCGTACCCACGCCGATATCGCCGCCAAGATCGATGAGTACCGCACCGCCGGCGTGGAAAACGTGTTGGCCCTGCGTGGCGATCTCCCTGCCGGCGCGACCGAGGACGACAAGCCCGCCTCCGACTACGCCTACGCCCGCGACCTCATCCCCGAGCTCGTCGACGCCGGCTTTTGCGTGGGCGCCGCAGCCTACCCCGAGGGCCACATTGCCTGTGAGGATCTCAACCTCTCGGTCGAACACCTCAAGCAAAAACAGGACGCCGGCGCGAGCTTCTTTGTGACGCAGCTCTTCTTTGATAACGAGTGCTTCTACCGTTTTCGCGAGCTTGCCGACAAGGTCGGCATCACCGTGCCCATTACCGCGGGCATCATGCCGTTTATGGGCAAGTCACAGATCAGCCGCATGGTCTTTATGTGCGGCGCGTCGCTGCCCTCCCCCGTCATCAAGATTCTCGCCAAGTACGAGAATGACCCCGAGAGCCTGCAGGCAGCTGGTGTAGATTATGCAGCCCGCCAGCTTTGCGACCTCAAGGAGCACGGCGCCGACGGCCTGCACCTGTACACTATGAACCGTCCTGCGATCGCCGCGACCATTATGGAGCGCCTGGGGTAATGGAAAAACCGCACATCGATACAATCGCTGTCGAAGTGCCGGCCGACCTTGCGTCGCCGGCGCTTTACCGTGTCGATGCTGCGCACCATCCCCGTGTCGACCGTGCCGAGATGCTGCGGTATCTGGGTTACGGCGGCCAGCAGATTGAGCCCGAGCTGTCACGACGTATTGAGCTTGTGGTCGAGCACCTTGAGCTGGACATTGAGCCCCGTGGCGTGCGCCGCGTATTTGCCATCGATGCCACGAGCGTGGACGAGCAGGGAGAGCCTTGCATCCGTCTGGTTGGCACCAACGTTGAGTTGCAAGGTCGCGATATCTATCGCCATCTCAAAGACGCCCGCTTTGCCGCGCTCATGGCATGCACCCTCGGCATGGACGCCGAGCGTCGTCTGCGCACCACGGGAGCCCAGCAGCCCCTGGAGGGAGCCGTGCTCGACGCCGCATGCTCTGCCTATGTAGAAGCCGCCGTCGAGCAAATGGACCAGCAGGTCAAGGCTGCGGCCGCCGCACACGGGCTCGCCGGCAACTGGCGCTTCAGTCCCGGCTATGGCGACTGCCCGCTCTCGGCCCAGCGCTCGATCGTGGATGCACTCAACGCCACGCGGCTCATCGGGCTTACCGTCACGCCGACCAGCCTGCTCATGCCCACCAAGAGCGTGACCGCGGTGATTGGTCTGTTCGACGGCGAAGTCCACGACGCCCAGAGCCGCCCCACCTGCACTATCTGCCGCATGCGCGAGCACTGTCGCTTCCGCGCCGCCCACACCACCTGCTATTCCAGCCATTAGGAGCTCATTGATGTTTACTCCGCTTATCACTCATGATCTGGACGGTGCCGCGCTGGCGGCGCCCGTTGATGCCGCACGCCGCAATGGCGCCACGTACAAGACGCGCACAATCGACGACCTTCGCATTAAGGACGATCGCCTGCGCGCTGCCATCGAGGGCACGGGGCACCTGCTGTTCGACGGCGGCATGGGCACCATGCTGCAGGCCGCCGGCATGAAGGCAGGCGCCCTGCCCGAGCTGCTCAACTTTGAGGAGCCTCAGGTCATCACCGACATCCAGCGTCAGTACGTCGAGGCCGGCTGCGATGTGATCACCGCCAACACCTTTGGCGCCAACGCGCACAAGCTCGATGGCGCCGCCACCGTGGCAGATGTCTTTGCCGCCGCGGTCTCTTGCGCCAGCGCGGCCGGCGCCCACTACGTCGCCGGCGACATCGGCCCCATCGGCGCCCTGCTGCGCCCCCTGGGCACCCTCAGCTTTGACGAGGCCTACGACCTCTTTGCCGAGGAAGTACGCGCCGGCATCGATGCGGGCGTGGACCTCTTTATTATCGAGACCATGACCGACCTTGCCGAGATCAAGGCGGCCGTCCTCGCCTGCCGCGAGAACTCCGACCTGCCCGTCTTTGCCACCATGACCTTTGAGGAAGACGGTCGCACCTTCCTGGGCACGAGTCCCGAGGTGGCCGCCATCACCCTCGACACCATCGGCGCCGATGTCTTGGGCATCAACTGCAGCCAGGGTCCGGCCGAGCTCCGTGGGCTCGCCGCACGTATGCTCACCGTCACCGACAAGCCCGTCATGGTGCAGGCAAACGCGGGACTGCCCCGTGTGGACGATGACGGCAACACCGTCTTTGACATCCAGGCACCCGAGTACGCCGAGGCCGTCGCCGGGATGATCGAGGACGGCGTGAGCGTCGTCGGCGGATGCTGCGGCACCACGCCCACGCACATGGCGGCGCTTCGCACCCTCATCGACAACCACACGCCCAGCGTGCGTCATCGCAAGCCCAGCATGTCGGTCACGAGCGCCCAGACGGTTGTGGACCTTCCCTGCGACGGCCACAAGATCGCCGTCATCGGCGAGCGCATCAACCCCACCGGCAAAAAGCGCCTGCAGCAGGCCCTGCGTGACGGCGACCTGGATTACGTCGTGAGCCAGGGCATCAGCCAGCAGGAGCAGGGCGCCGACATCTTGGACGTCAACGTGGGCCTGCCCGAGATCGACGAGGTCAAGATCATCCAGCAGGCAACCGAGCAGCTCCAGGGCTCCACCCTCTTGCCCCTGCAGATCGACTCCACCGATCCCGCCGCCGTCGAGGCCGCCGTGCGCCGCTACGCCGGCAAGCCCATCATCAACTCGGTTAACGGCAAGCAGCAGATCATGGACGAGATCTTTCCGCTGGTCGCCCACTACGGCACCAACGTCGTCGGTCTCACGCTCGACGAGGGCGGCATCCCCGATACCGCCGAGGCCCGCTTTGCCATCGCCGAGCGCATCGTGACCGAAGCCGCCCGCTACGGCATCGGCCCGGACCGCATTCTCATCGACTGCCTGGTCATGACCGCCTCGACCAACCAGCGCCAGGCCGAGCAAATTCTGCGCGCCATGTCTCTGTGCAAGGAGCGCCTGGGCGTCAAGTGCGCACTCGGCGTGTCGAACATCAGCTTTGGCCTGCCTGCCCGCCCGCTGCTGGGTTCGGTCTTTTTGGCCGCCGCCTTTGGCGCGGGCCTGGACGCCCCCATCATGAACCCCGGTTCCAAGCGCTTTATGGACACCGTCTATAGCTATCGCGTGTTGAGCGTCGAGGACGAGGGCTCGACCGGATACATCGAGCGCTACGCCGGCTGGACCGACCCGTACAAGATCGCCGCCAACCCGGCGGCCGCTCAGTCAGCATCGAGCGATGCCGCGCCCGCCGCAGGCGCCACAGCAAGCGCTGACGACGACCCCATCCGCCACATGGTCGTCTCGGGCCGCAAGGGCGAGATCGCGGCCGAGACCGAGCGTCTGTTGGCCGACCACGACGCCATGGACCTCATCAACAACCACTTTATCCCCGCCCTCGACGAGGTCGGCGTCCTCTTTGACCAAGGCAAATTCTTCTTGCCGCAGCTCATGGCCTCGGCAGAGGCCGCGCGCGTGGGCTTCGACACCATCAAGCGCCTGATGCCCGCCGGCGAGATTGCCGACAAGGGCAAGATCTGCGTGGCCACCGTCAAGGGCGACATCCACGATATCGGTAAGAACATCGTCAAGATGCTGCTCGATAACTACGGCTACACCGTCTTTGACCTGGGCCGCGATGTCGATCCGCAAGAGGTGCTCAAAACCGTAAAGGAGCGCGACATTAAGCTCGTCGGCCTCTCGGCGCTTATGACCACCACCGTCGTCGCCATGGAGGAGACCATCAAGTTACTTCATGCCGAGGTTCCGGGCGTCAAGATCATCGTGGGCGGCGCCGTGCTCACCCCCGAATACGCCAAGCAGATCGGTGCGGACTACTACGCCAAGGACGCCGCCGAGAGCGCGCGTATCGCCGAAGAGGTCTTTGGCCGGTAACATAACGGAAACAACCCCACACCAAAACGTGCCGCATGTGCCACTTAGCGCGTGCGGCACGTTAGAATAAAGGGGACTATGCTCGTTTTGGCAGATAGGAGCGCAAGGATGGCGATCACGCCTGCAGAAATCGCGGAAACCCGCGGCATGGTTGAGGAGCAGAACCTCGACATCAGGACCATCACCATGGGTGTTTCGCTCATGGGTTGCGGTGACGAGAACCTCGACCGCATGTGCACGAAGATATACGACCACGTGACGCACACGGCTGAGCACTTGGTCGAGACCGCCGAGAACCTCGAGCGCGAGTACGGTATCCCCATCGTCAACAAGCGCGTTTCCGTCACCCCGGTGGCGCAGATCGCCGCGTGCTGCAAGGATGAGGACCTCACCCCCATCGCGCATGCCCTCGACCGTGCGGCCGAGACCCTCGGCATCGACTACCTGGGCGGCTTCTCCGCGCTCGTCCAGAAGGGCATCGGCGATGCCGACCGCCGCGTTATCCAGTCCATTCCGCAGGCGCTCGCCACCACGAGCCGCGTCTGCTCCAGCGTCAACGTCGCCAGCCTGCGCGCCGGCATCAACATGGACGCCGTGCTCATGGCCGCCCAGACCATCATCGACGCTGCCAAGCTCACGGCCGACCAGGATTCCGTTGGCGCCTCCAAGTTCGTCTGCTTCGCCAATATGGTCGAGGACTCCCCGTTTATGGCGGGCGCTGTCCACGGCGGTGGCGAGGCCGACGCCGTCATCAACGTTGGCGTCTCGGGCCCCGGCGTTATGGCCGCGGCTCTGGAGAAGCTGCCCGACTCCGCCTCGATGATGGAGGTCGCCGAGAAAATCAAGCAGACCGCCTTTAAGATCACCCGCGCCGGCGAGCTCATGAGCCGCGAGGCCGCCCATCGCCTGGGTGTCGAGAAGGGTATCGTCGACCTGTCGCTGGCTCCTACGCCTGCCATCGGCGACTCCGTTGCCCGCATCCTCGAGATCATCGGCGTGGGCACCTGCGGCGGCCCGGGCACGACCTGCGCGCTCGCCATGCTCAACGACGCCGTCAAGAAGGGCGGCGTTATGGCCAGCTCCAGCGTGGGCGGTCTCTCGGGCGCCTTTATCCCCGTGTCCGAGGATGCCGGCATGATCGCCGCCGTCGAGGCCGGTGCGCTTTCGCTCGAGAAGCTCGAGGCCATGACCTGCGTGTGCTCCGTCGGCCTGGACATGATCGCCATCCCCGGCGACACCCCGGTCGAGACCATCGCCGGCATCATCGCCGACGAGATGGCCATCGGCGTCATCAACAACAAGACCACGGCCGTGCGCGTGATTCCCGCCATCGGCAAGGGCGTGGGCGACTGCGTCGAGTACGGTGGCCTGTTCGGCCGTGCGCCCATCATGCCGGTGAACCCCAACGCCGGCACCGTGCTTGCCCACCGTGGTGGACGCTTCCCGGCGCCGCTGAACTCGCTGAAGAACTAGCCTAGGGATTCGGGCGAGGAGCCCCGCTGCCCGGCGGCAGGCATATAAGGTCGCCTGCTCGGACAGTCCTGGCTCGCACGGAGAGCACATTAAGTGCTCTCCGGCT
>CABUBZ010000015.1 GCA_902489945.1 uncultured Collinsella sp. | reverse complement strand
TGCGCAGCGGGGGTTCTTTCATGTCCGAGGACGCGCCGGAAAGGAAGGTTGCCCTCGGGCCGAACAGCTATGGCAGCTTACGCCACGGTATAGACCCAGTTGTGCTTATCCTCGACAGCACCAGACTGGATACCAGTCAGGGTCTCGCGGAGCTTCTTCATCACGGGGCCGATCTCGGTGTAGCCGGCCGGGAAGGTCACGGTCTCGTCGGCGCCGTAGACCTTGTTGTCGATCTCGCCCACCGGGGAGATGACGGCAGCGGTGCCGCACAGGCCGCACTCAACAAAGGTGCCGGCCTTGACCTCGGCCCACTCGACGGGACGCTCGTCGACGGTAATGCCCAGGTCCTTGGCGACCTGAACGAGCGAACGGCGGGTGATGGAGGGCAGGATGGAGTCGGTGTGCGACTGCGGAACGACAAGGGTGCCATCCTCCTTCACGAACAGGACGTTAGCGCCACCGGTCTCCTCGACATAGGTGCGGGACTCGGAGTCGAGATACAGATTCTCGGCATAGCCCTCGCGATGGGCCTCCATCGTGGGCTTGAGGGACATGGCGTAGTTGAGGCCGGCCTTGATGTTGCCGGTGCCGTGCGGTGCGGCGCGGTCGTACTCGGAAACGCGCAGCTTGACGGGCTTGAGACCACCCTTAAAGTACGGACCGACCGGGGTCACGAGGATGCGGAACGTGTACTCAGGAGCGGGAGCCACGCCGATCACGTCACCGGAGCCGATCATAAACGGACGCACGTACAGGGTCGCGCCGGAACCGAAGGGCGGAACCCAGGCGGCGTTGGCAGAAACGACCTGCTTGACAGCCTCGACGAACTTGTCCTTGGGGAACGGGGGCATCTCGAGACGCTGGGCGGAGTTATACATGCGCTCGGCGTTCATGTCGGGACGGAAGCAGACGATGCTGCCGTCCTCGGCGGTGTAGGCCTTCAGGCCCTCAAAGACCTCCTGGCAGTAATGGAAGATGCCACCGCACTCGGAGACATGCAGGGTGTGGTCGGTAGTCAGGCCGCCCTCGTCCCACTCGCCATCCTTCCAATGAGCCTCGTAGCTGTAATCGGTCTTCATGTAGCCAAAGCCGAGGCTACCCCAATCGACATCCTTCTTCTCGACAGTCATATGTCGCTCCTTACATACACAGTTGCATACTCGCGAACCCGCACGCAAGGACCGGGGCCGACCGCGTCGCAACGTCGCACGCCCGGAGCGTAGAGCCGGACGGGACACGCGAACGGCATCAAAGCCGATGGCACGTCGATTCGCATGCACGAGATTGTACTCCGCACGCGCGTCGGATAAAACGTTTTTCTTTAACTAACTAAAGTATTTTCATTTGACCGAAGCAAAAAGGCCCGCCACCGTAAGCGGTGACGGGCCTCAACTGCACGGCTTGCGCGCCGGCTCGATCTACGCGTTCTTTTTGCCCAGCTTAGCCTTAACCAAGCCGACCACGGTCGGGATGATCGACACGGCGACGATGCCGATAATCAGCAGCTCAAAGTGCTCCTGCACAAAGGGGATGCCGCCAAAGAAGTAGCCCAGCAGCGTAAAGAGCGTTGACCAGGTGATGCCGCCCAGCACGTTGTAGATGACAAAGTTGCGCCAGTGCATGCCGCCCATACCGGCAATAAAGGGCACAAAGGTGCGGATAAACGGGAAGAAGCGGCCCAGGAAGATGGCCAGGTGGCCCCACTTGTCCAAGAAGTCCTCGGACTTTTTGATGCGCTCGGGCGTCATGGCCTTGACCTTGCCCGAGGCGATGATCTTTTTGCCAAAGAAGTGACCGATCATAAAGTTGCACTGATCGCCCAAGATGGCAGCAGCCCATGCGGTGGCCAGAAGCGCCACGATGTTAAAGCCGCCGTTGTGGGCAAAGAAGCCCGAGGCAAACAGCAGCGAATCGCCGGGAAGGAACGGGAAGAACACCACGCCCGTCTCGATAAAGATGATCAGGAACACACAGCCGTAGGCCATGAGCGGGCCGGCGGCGATCCAGCTGGCGATCGCGGTGCGCGGGTCCTTAAGCAGCTCGGCAATGAAATTGATGAAACCCATGAAGTAAAACCTCTCAGTTGTGGGCGCGGACACGTCCAAGTTGACCAGTATACGGTTGCGGCGCGACCATGCACGCGACCGCACAAAAGCATGACTCCATTACCAGCAAGTTTGCATAACTGACACCTGTCACGCAAAGCCGTGAAAGATTGCTCTTCCTAATCCCTAGCGAATCGCTATACTTTATTGAATCGCATTGCCATGGCGCTAAGGGAGGGCGGCCGGTGAGCTTTATCAATACCATTCGCGAGGACATCAAGACCGTCCAGGCGCAGGACCCCGCCGCGCAAAACGGCCTGGTCATTTTCCTTTCGTACCCCGGTCTGCATGCCAAGTGGAACCACGTACCCGAGCACTGGCTCTGGGAGCACGGTCATCGCTCGCTCGCCCGCGTGCTCTCGCAAATCACCCGCCACATCACCGGCGTCGAGATTCATCCCGCCGCACATATCGGCAAGCACTTCTTTATCGACCATGCCATGGGCGTCGTCATCGGCGAGACCACCATCGTGGGCGACAACTGCGTGCTCTACCAGGGCGTCACGCTCGGCGGTACCGGCAACGAGACCGGCAAACGCCACCCAACGCTCGGCGATAACGTCACCGTGGGCACGGGCGCCAAGGTGCTCGGCAACATCCGCATCGGCAACAACGTCAAGATCGGCGGTAACTCAGTCGTCGTCAAAGACGTGCCCGATAACTGCACCGTCGTGGGCGTGCCCGGTCGCATCATCAAGCGCAACGGCTGCCGCGTGTTCGAAGAAAGCTTCGATGCCAAGCAGCATCGCGAGTACATGCCCGATGACGCCGCCGAGCAGAGCGCCCTCAACCGCCAGGGCATCACCGAGAATGCCCGCCGCGTCAAGGAACTCGAGCGAGAGGTGGCCGAGCTCAAGGCCCTCGTCGCCAAGCTCGTGGACGAGCACTAGGGCTGCGAACGGTACAGACCCGCATCAACGCAAGAAGGCGCACCAGGGAATTCATCCCCGGCGCGCCTTGTTTCCAATGTGACATGCGGGACTATCCCTTTGTCACCTTAGGCGAACTGACTCAGATAGAGGTCGGCGTAGGCTCCCTCGGCTGCGAGCAGCTCCTTATGCGTGCCTTGCTCGATAATGTTGCCGTGATCCATGACCAGAATCAGGTCGGCATCCACGATCGTCGACAGGCGATGTGCGATCACAAAGCTCGTGCGCCCATGCATGAGCGCGTCCATGGCACGGCCGATGGCAAGCTCGGTGCGCGTATCCACGCTTGAGGTCGCCTCATCCAGAATGAGAATCGCCGGGTTGTTGAGCAGCACGCGCGCAATGGTCAGCAGCTGACGCTGGCCCTGGCTGATGCTTTCGGCATCATTGGCCACGCGCGTGTCGTAGCCCTGCGGCATGGTGCGCACAAAGAAGTCGACCTGCGCGGCGCGGGCGGCAGCCACGATCTCGTCGCGCGTTGCCTCGGGGCAGCCGTAGGCGATGTTTTCGGCAATCGTGCCGTCGAACAGCCAGGCGTCCTGCAGCACCATGCCAAACTGCTGACGGAGCTCACCGCGGTTCATGAGGCGCGTATCCACACCGTCGAGCGTAATGCGGCCGCCGTCAATCTCGTAGAAGCGCATGAGCAGGTTGATGAGCGTGGTCTTACCCGCACCCGTTGTTCCCACCACCGCAATCTTCTGACCCGGTTCGGCGGTAAACGACACGTCGCACATGAGCGGCTTTTCGGGCGTGTAGCCAAAGCGCACATGCTCAAAAGCGACACGGCCCTCAACGCAACCCGGCAGCTTGGCGGCCTCGTCCGGCAGCGGATCGGCTTCCATCTCGGGCTCATCGAGCAGGTCGAACACGCGCTCCGCACTCGCCAGCGCGCTCTGCAGCGAGTTGAAAGTGAACGACAGCTGCGTCATGGGTTCGGACGCCTCGTAGATAAACTGGAAGAACGCCTGGAACACGCCGACGGTCATGTGACCGGCAACCAGCATGCTGCAGCCCACGAGCGCAATCACGATCTGCGCCAGGCGACCGATAAAGCGAACCGCGGGTCCGACGGCGTTGATCATAAAGTCGGCCTTGGTACTCACGCGCGCCAGCTCGCCCGAGGCCTCGTGCACCTCGGCAGAGCTCTGGTGCTCACGGTTGAATGCGCGAATCACCAAACGGCCCGAATAGCCTTCCTCGACCGCGCTCGTGATTTTGGACACCCACTCCTGACGCTCGCCCGTCACATCATGCGTACGGCGCGAAACCACCTTGGTCACCAGCAGCGATACCGCCGTAAAACCCAAAAAGATCAACGTGAGCCTAACGCTATAGACGAACATCATGATGATGGCGCCCGTCACGGTACCGATCGATACCAGCAGCTGCAGCAATCCGCGCTGCATACTCTCGGACATCTTGTCCAAGTCGTTGGTCGCGCGGCTGACCACCTCACCGGGGCGATGTGCGTCAAAGTAGGCGAGCGGCAGGCGGCTGAGCTTTTGCGCGATGCGGTTGCGCAGACGCAGGTTGAGTCGCTCGGCCACACTCGACATCAAAAAGCTCTGCAACGCATAGAACGACCCGGCGGCCGTCCAGATCAAGAAGTAGACAAAGATGGTCTTGCCGCATTGGTCCCAGGTGATGCTGAAGGTGGTTCCGCTGGCAAACGCCACCTGTATATGGCCCCACAGCTCGTCGATAACATGGGCGCTATATGCCGGCGCGGCGGTGTTAAAGATGACGTAGAACACGATGCTCGCAAACACGATGTAGAAGCGCCAATGGTCGCCGGCGGCCTCGCCCCACAAGCGGCGCACCGTCGCCCAGGTATCGCGGGGTTTCTCGTCCTCATCCTCGTCGTCCACATCGCGCATGCGCTCTGCTTCCGCGCGGGCACGCTCGTCCTCGGCACGCTCGTTTTCCTCGTACAGCGCTTGGCGGCGAGCCTCACGCTCGGCCGCGGCCTTGGCAACGTCATCCAGCTCGGTCGACGCGGCAGCCTGCTCGACCGCTTCGACCGCGTCCACAACGACGGCATCGATAGCGTCGCTGCGCTTCTTGAGCTCCCCGGTCATGCTACTCACCTCCCTTCATTTGCGATTCCGCGATGGCGCGGTATACCTCACAGGTTTCCATAAGCTCGCCATGCGTGCCCAAGCCCACGACCTCGCCATCCTTGAGCACGACAATCTGGTCGGCGTGCAGAATCGTCGAGATGCGCTGCGCGATGATGAGCACCGCGGCGTCGTGCGTCTCGTCCTGCAGCGCATGGCGCAGGGCCGCATCGGTCTTAAAGTCCAGGGCCGAAAAACTGTCGTCGAAGATATACAGGTCGGCGCGCTTCATGAGCGCGCGAGCAATGGCCAGGCGCTGGCGCTGACCACCCGAGAAGTTCGTACCGCCCTGGGCAACCGGGGTATCGAGCCCCTGCGGCTGATCGAGCACAAAGGTGCTCTGGGCAACCTGCAGCGCATGAAGCATGTCCGCCTCGGTCGCGTCCTCGTTGCCAAAGCGCAGATTGCTTGCCACGGTGCCCGAGAACAGCCACGCCTTCTGCGGCACATAGGCAATGCGCCCGCGAATCTCGTCTTGCGAAAGGTCGCGCAGGTCAACACCGTCCAGGCGAATGGCGCCCTTCGTGGCATCGTGAAAACGCAGCAAGAGCTTTGCCACCGTCGACTTACCCGAACCGGTCGAGCCCACGATCGCGGTGGTCTGCCCGCGACGACAGGCAAAGCTCAGGTCGCACAGGGTGTCCTCGTCGGCATCGTCAAAACGAAACGACATGTGATCGAACTCAGCGACCGCATCGGCCCCGTCCTTTGAGTCGGACGCGGCCGCATCGAGCGTACGCTGGCCATCGACGATGCTCGGCTTAATCTCCAACACCTGCTGCGCACGGTTCAGGCACGCGGCAGCACGCGGAAGCGTCAGCACCACCATCTGGGCCATCATCACAAAGAACAGGATCAGAAGCGCGTACTCCAGCACCGCCGAGATGCTCGCGATCTGCATGGCGTGGGCGCCCACGCGGTTGCCGCCCACCCACAGTACCGCCACCTCGGCGATATTCATCAGAAAGAAGGTGGAGCTGTCGAGGCCCACAAACAGATGGTTGACTTTGATGGCGTTGGCGGCGTAGTCGCTAAACACCTCGTCCAGGCGCTGTTCCTCACGACGCTCCTTGTTAAACGCACGGATGACGCGCACGCCCACGATGTTTTCGCGCAGCACCACGTTCATGCGGTCGATAAAGCTCTGCAAGCGCATAAAAATCGGAGCCGCGTTGGCAACCGTAAAGACCGCCGCAACCAGCACGATCGCAACCACGACGCCCAGAAGCATGCCCATGGCCGGATCGATGAGCCAGGCGAAGATGATGCCTGCCACCGCCAGGAACGGCACCGGCAGCACCAGCTGAATGGTCTGCAGAATCGCCTGCTGAATCACGTTGATGTCGTTGAGCGAGCGCGTGATCATCGAACCCGTGCCAAAGCGCTCAAAGTCACTGGCAGACAGCTCGAGCGACTTGTCGTAGACGGCATTGCGGATATCGCAGGCCACGTTGGCGGCCAGGCGCGCCGAAAGATAGCAGCCCAGCACTGTGCCGCCGCTAGCCATGCTGGTCGCGATAAACATGTATAGGCCGTTGCGTAAAATGTAGTCGACATCGCCCGTGGTAATACCGGTGTTGACCATGTTCGCCAGCATCGTGGGAACCAACAGCGTACCGACGTTATCCACCAGTAGCACCAGCAGCGTCACTGCGACAAGCCCTCGATATGGCTTTAGAAACCTCATTAACAGTCGCACGACTCCCCCTCACCTTGATTCTCGGCTTGGCTCTCGGCAGCGATATGCTGCTTAAAGGCATCGCACTCATCGCCGAGCACCTGAGAGAATTTGCCGATCAAGCGCATAATCTCGCGCTGCTCACATGGCTCAAGCGCGCCAAAGGCTCGCTGCTCGGCCTTGAGTGCCGGCAGCGCATAACGCTCGGCAAATCGCCTGCCCTCTTCGGTCAGGCTCACAACCTTGTTCTTACGACTGCCTTCGGCAAACTCCAACGTTGCGAAGCCCCGCGCCGTCAAGGTTTTAATTGCCGAGTTGATGGTCTGCTTGCTGTAGAACCATTCGCTTGTCAGACGGCTTACGGCAATACTGCCGCCCGCCGTGCTGGTGTCGACGAGCATCCAATAGGCGCAGTCCGAAAGGCCGCAGGCGCGCGAGAACTCCGAATAGATATGGTCGAGTCCATTGAGCAACCGATCGAAGTCGACCAGCGTAACCGCACTATTCATCTATCCCACCATTCAATTGTCCGATTTTTGACCAATTATGTGTCTCTAGATTAGTCCGAGTTTTGACTATCGTCAACAGGCTCTCCGCAAATGCGTGCATTTTTATGGCCTATCGGCAGAAAAAGACCGCCGGCGCGGGGGCGGCGCCAGCGGTCGCGTGAAAATCGAGTTTTATTGCCTGTTAAGCGGCGACGGCCTCATAGACCGTAGCGCCCGAGAAGCTGTCATGCAGGCTCTTGCCGGCAATCCACGGCAGCTCGACGACCTCGCAGACCGTGTTGACCAACTCAGAGCAGTCAGTAAAGTGGCCCTTGTCGTTGAGGGCCTCGCAATCCTGAACACGCCAATAGCCATCGGTGTGCGTGATGTAGTACTCGTGATCGTTGATCGACACGAAAGCGCGCGTCTTGGAACGCAGCAGCTTCAGAAATCCTTCGAAATCGGTCTCGACGACATCTCCAGCCTGGAACATGATGTTACCTCCTGGCCCGGCGCCACCACGGCGCATTGATAAACGTTGGTACTCCTTTAGTAAAACCTTTATCAGAGGTTATGCGTTCGTCATTTAGGCAAGTGGTAAAAAACCGCAGGGTAGACGGGATAAAACGTTTAACCATCCCATTGGTTTGTCACATTCTGAAGGTACTTTTATGCAAACCTACTTTCCCAATTGGAATCTATCCTTTTGGCCAGGCAATTGACCGTCTATCGTTTGAGCCCGACGGGTATGAACGGGGCATCTGCAACGCCACCGCAAGGAGACACCATGGAGACTATCGAAGCACTCATTCACCGTCGCAGCTGCCGCAACTACAGCGATCGTCCCGTCGAGGCCGAAAAGCTTGCACGTATTATCGAAGCCGGCCAATATGCACCGAGCGGCATGGGCCGCCAGCCGGTGACGTTTGTCGCCGTCACCGACCCCGCGACCGTCGAGCGTCTCTCACAGCTCAACGCTCAGGTCATGGGCAGCAACAGCGACCCCTTCTATGGCGCCAAGACCGTTGTGGTGGTGCTGGTTGACCGCAGCGTGCCCACACATCTGGAAGACGGCTCGCTCGCCATGGGCAACTTGCTCAACGCCGCCTATGCACTGGGTGTCGATTCGTGCTGGATTCACCGCGCGCATGAGGTCTTTGACTCGCCCGAGGGCCTGGAGCTGCTGGCCAGCTGGGGCCTGCCCGCCGACGGCAGCCTGCGCGGTGTCGGTCACTGCATTCTGGGCTACGCCGAGGACACGCTACCCGAGGCAAAGCCGCGCCGCGACAACGTGGTGTACGTTAGGTAGCGCAGGAGTGTCCCAAACTGCCGGCAGAAAAGGAACGTCCCCTTCTGCCGGCAAGCTATGTTGATATTTGAGTTGTCGTCGCTTCGCTTGTCTGGGTCGTTTCGGCGTCGTCGCCTTGCTTGTCTTCGTCCTTTTGAGCATCGGCGATGGTGGTGGCCGCCGCGACGATGCCGCGCTGGGGCGCGACGCCTGTCTGGGTCTGAGCGCCCTCGATAACTTCTGTGCCTGCATGCGCGAGCTCGGGCGATTTAAACACTGCGTCCAAGTTGGCGCCACCGCCGGCGTAGCCAAGCGCAGCGAGTGCGATGACGATCACTGCAACGACGGCCACGATCGGAACATAACGATGCCAACCAGCCGGATTGAGTCCACTGCGGCGAGCCGCCCCGCGGCTGATGTAACCGAGCGTTCCGTCGTGCTTGAGCTTTGAGCCCACCACGCGTTTGCGGCCCCACAGCGAGGACTCTGCCTGCATTGCCAAGCGGGCGCTTGCCGAAGGATAGCCGTATTTAGTGCGCTTGAACGAGCCATCAAACCCCGAGGCGTGTTTACCCCACGTCACCGATGTCGTGCGTCGGTTAACCGGCGCGGCGCTCCGCCTTCTGCGGCTCGGTTTTGAAGTCTCAGCCATATGCCCTCGCACGCCGTAACCAAATCGAAACAATAACGCTTTGGACTGTAGCACACGCGTCGCGCGCGGTCACGGGCGCCTCGCTCAACGGTCATCGTCCTTCAGCAAGCGCCACAGCGTTGTACGGCTTATGCCCAGCACCTCCGCCGCACGGGTTCGGTTACCGTGGAGATGGTCTACAACCAAATGCGCGATATCTCGCTCGGTATCGGCCAGCGGTCGCAGAATATACAGGTCGCTTTCGAGTGTCGGGACGCCAAAGGTTGCGGTCTTAATCACGTCCTCTTGGGCGAGCACTTCCTCCGCCACAGCGCGGTCCACCGTGCCCGCCCCCACCAATATATACAGTCGTTCCGAGACCTCGCGGAGCTGCAGATAATTGCGCGGCCAGCGGTAAGCATCGAGCGTCTTCGTCGCCGTGGCAGACAGCGTGGGCGCTGCCGTCCCAAATGCATCAGCGAGATATTCCAAATAGCGCGCGACCTTCGTCGACGCGGCTCCCTGCTCGGCGATTGCCGGCGCCACGCTCACCGCACAGGCGAAGCGCTCGGTCACAAAGGCGGCTTGATCACTTTCGCTGCCGCACGGCATGTCATTCGCCGTCAGCACCACATGACAGCGCGTCGCCAACGCGGTGTCGGCCATCGTGGAGACCAGCTCGCGGAGGCGCTGGGGGACAACCGCGTTCCAGCCCTCAATGCAAAGGGTCAGCCCCGTTTGGAACAACGGCGATTCGGCGCTTTTGAGCACATGGCGCCAACCGCGCTCGGTGAGCTCATCGAGCGCAACGGAAACAAAGGGTTGATCGACAAAAGGGCCAGCCAGATAGAGGCGCTTGGCGATCTCGACCTGACCCGCTCCCAGCTCGCCCTCGAGCATAAGGGGCACACCGCGCGCGTAGCTCTCGGCAACCGGCGCAGCCACCGAGGCCGCCCCCTCAACGATGCCGTACGCGCTCGATTCGTAGCGGGCCTCAACTTCGTCGGCGTTGAGCCACTCGATGCCCGCATGCGCCGCGGCGCCGCGCACCTCGCGGACCACAACGACCCAAAGCCCCCCGCCCTCTTTGTCGGTGGGGCGAACGGTCAGGCTCAGGCGCGTACCCTCACGCCCCATTACCAGACGCGCGCCGTCTCCTATACGGTCGAGGCGCTCAGCGACAAAAGTCGCCACACCCCGCTCAAGCGCCGCGTCATTCATGGTCGAGATCGCGACGCCCCCACGCGCATCGATTGCCAATGCCGATGCCCCGGCAGCAGCCAGGGCATCGGTCAAGATGTTCAGCTTGGCATCGCTATCCATGATTTGCCCCTGTCTGCAGCGACGTGCAACCGCCGGCGGTCGCACGACCGAGTGTTTCAAAATTGAACGATATTGCTCATCAAACACTATAGGGTAGAAAGCGCCGTCCTGCGAGTATAGGTGTTGCCCCGCATCGCCATCCTGGCGGGGCGATAAGAGCTCTTCGGGACTTATAAACCTGCGGACAAGCCATACCCGCAAGAGCTCCTATCGCTCCACCGCAGGCATGCGCTCACCAGCACGCAGCACGCAAACAAGCTACTTCTCTACCAGATTCCCAGTACGTGTTGCATTCCCAAACTCATGCACGCAATGCCAATCCAGCAGCAAAAGCCCAATGCGATGGGCTTGCCGCCCTTTTTGACCAGCTCGACGATATCGGTATTAAAACCAATAGCCGCCATGGCCATCACAATAAAGAACTTCGACAGCTCCTTGATGGGCGCCGTAATGGATGCAGGAAGCTGAAGCACCGTAGTGATCACACTCGCCAGCACAAAAAACAGCACAAACATGGGAAACGCGCGTTTAAGAGAGAACGTGCTTTTGGCGTCGCCGCCAGCCTTGCGCGCCAGATACATCTGCCAGCATGCGAGGACCAACGTGATGGGAATAATGGCCAGCGTCCTGGTGAGCTTGACAACCGTGGCGCTCTCGAGCACATTGGCGCCGGGATGCATGCTGTCCCAAGCGCTCGCCGCAGCCGTTACGGACGAGGTGTCGTTGATGGCAGTGCCGGCAAACAGGCCAAAACCCTCGTTGGTCAGCCCGAGCATGCCGCCGAGCGTTGGAAACACGAGCGCCGCGATAACGTTAAACAGGAAGATGACCGAAATGGCCTGGGCAATCTCGCGATCGTCGGCATCGATGACGGGCGCGGTCGCAGCGATGGCCGAACCGCCGCAAATCGACGAACCCACACCTACAAGCGTCGCGATCTTGCCCGGCACGTTCATAACGTGGCAGAGCACAAAGGCGATGACAAGCGAGGTCGAGATCGTCGCCACGATAATCGGCAGCGACTGGGCGCCCTTGGACAGAATCTGTGAGAGGTTCATGCCAAAGCCAAGCAGAATGACCGCATACTGCAGGATCTTTTTGGATGTATAGGTGACGCCGGCAGCGAGCGGTTCGCGACGGTCCTTGGGAAAGGCAAGCGCCAGAACCATGCCGATGAGGATGGCAAATACCGGCCCGCCGACCACCTCAACCTGTTTGCCGAGCAACGTTGCGGGGATAGCAATGACCAGGCAAAACAGGACGCCTTTCCAGCGCTCGCGTGCGGCATGAGCCAATTGCATAGAGGATTCCTTCTTTCGGTCTGTTTTTTGCGACGGTTCATGATACGGCAACGAACGGGGCACAGCGCTGCAAAAGCATCCATCAGGTAATTGAATTACCCACCGCGGAGAGCTGATTCGCGGCATAATTAACAACTGACATATGAGTTTGATAGAACAGTTGCGAGGCGCTATGGAAGAATCGATGCACGTCGGCGAGCAGGAAACGAGCCTACAGGACCAGTCCTACCACACCATCCGACGCAAAATCGTCTACCTGGACTACAAGCCGGGCGAAAAGCTGGGCGTCAAGCAACTTTGCGACGACCTGGATATGGGTCGCACGCCCGTGCGCGAGGCTTTGGTTCGCTTGGCGCAGGAAGGCCTGGTGCGCACCGTGCCCCAGAGCGGCACCTACGTCTCACCCATCAACCTCACCCTTGCCGAGAGTGCCTGTTACATCCGCGAACATCTGGAAAAGCAGGTGATCGTGGAGTGCTGTGCGCGCGCCACGTCGGCCGGCATCGAGCAGCTCGACCGCGCCATCGCGCTGCAGGAAAAGGCCATGGCCGAAGAGGATCGCATCGGCTTCTTTTTGAGCGACAACCTCATGCATCACATGATTTTTAGCATCGCATGTCGCAGCACCGTGTGGTCGTGGCTCGAAGAGACCAATGCCGACTTGGAGCGCTTCCGCTGGCTGCGCGCTGCCACGCAGGTTCTCGACAATCAGGACATCGTGAACGAACACAAGCAGATTCGCCGCGCTATCGCCGGTCGCGACCCCATCGAAGCGAGCTTTTTGGTCAGCAAGCACCTGCATATGATGTTCCGCAACCAGACCGAGGTTCTGGACCAGTTCCCCGAGTACTTCGAGACCAGCAAGCTCCGCTAACCTGCCAAAACCACCACAAAGGGGACAGGCACCTTTGCGGTGGTTTCTCCGTACAAAAAGGCCCGACTCTGTCTGATGACGCGGAGCCGGGCCTTGGTCGTTAGAACGGCGGAACCAACTACTCGACTGTGACACTCTTTGCCAGGTTACGGGGCTGGTCGACGTCGCAGCCGCGCAGGATGGCCACCTCGCGGGCAAGCAACTGCAGCGGGACGCTCGCCGTGATGGGGCTGAACACGTCGCGGACGGCCGGCACACGAATGATGCAGTCGGCAATCTTGTTGATTTCCTCGTCACCCTCGGTGGCAACGACGATAACCTTGGCTCCGCGCGCCTTGCACTCCATGAGGTTCGACACGGTCTTGTCGTAGGTGGCACTCTTGGTGGCCACAGCGATGACAGGGAAGCCCGGGTCGATCAGGGCAATGGGGCCGTGCTTCATCTCGCCGGCGGCGTAGGCCTCGGCATGCAGGTAGCTGACCTCCTTGAGCTTGAGCGCACCTTCGTAGGAAATAGCGGCGCCCATGCCGCGACCCACGAACAGTGCGGACTGCGCGTCCTTGCACAGCAGGGCGGCCTCATGCACGGCCTCGGTTTGGGTATCCAAAATCCACTGGATCTGCTCGGCCGTATCGGAAAGCTCGCGGAACAGCATGCGCGCCTGCTTGGTGGTCAGACGGTACTTGACCTGCGCCAACAGCAAAGCCAGCAGCGTGAGGCTCACGACCTGGCCGATGAAGCTCTTGGTCGAGGCGACCGCGATCTCCTTGTTGGCCTTGGTGTAGATGACGCCGTCACTCTCACGCGCCACGGGGCTGCCCACCACGTTGGTGATGCCGAAGACCTTGGCACCCTTAATGCGCGCGTCTCGAATGGCGGCAAGGGTATCGGCCGTCTCGCCCGACTGGGACACGGCCACGACGAGCGTCGTCGGCGTGATGATGGGATTGCGATAACGGAACTCGCTGGCCGCCTCCACCTCGGTGGGGATGCGAGCCCAGCCCTCGATGAGATTCTTAGCAATGAGGCCAGCGTGATAGCTGGTGCCGCAAGCGATCACGTAGACGCGGTCGATGTCGTTGAGCTCCTCGAGCGAAAGGCCCAGCTCGTCGATGTCGAGCTCGCCGGCCGGCGTCATACGACCGACCAGCGTGTCGCGCACGACGCGCGGCTGCTCGTGAATCTCCTTGAGCATAAAGTCGGGGTAGCCGCCCTTTTCGGCCATATCCAGGTCCCAGTCGATGTGGGTGACCTTGGGTTCGATCACGTTGCCGGCCTCGTCGGTGTACTCGACACCCGCGGGCGTAAGCTTGGCAAACTGACCGTCCTCGAGCACCACCACGTCGCGGGTGGCGTCGATAAGTGCGATGACGTCTGAGGCGACATAGGAGCCGGTCTCGCCCACGCCGACCACGATCGGGGAATCCTTGCGGGCCACGGCGATCACGCCGGGCTCGTCGGCAGACACGGCAGCCAGGCCGTAAGCGCCCACCACGTGGGTGCAGGCCTCGCGCACGGAGGCCATCAGGTCGTGTGTCTCGGCATATGCCTCTTCGATCAGGTGGGCGAAGACCTCGGTATCGGTCTCGCTCTTAAAGTGATGGCCACGGCCCTCCAGTTCTTCGCGCAGCTCGGCGAAGTTCTCGATGATGCCGTTGTGGACGATGGCGATGCGGCCGTCGCAGCTGGTGTGAGGATGAGCGTTGACGACGGAGGGCTTGCCATGGGTGGCCCAGCGGGTGTGGCCGATGCCGCAGGTAGCGTCGCTATCGATGTTGGAAAGCTCGCTCTCCAGACCCGCAACCTTGCCCACGCGACGGATGACGTCGAGGTGTGCCGCGGCGCCCTCGCCCACCTCGAGCGCAACGCCCGAGGAGTCATAGCCGCGATACTCCATACGCTTAAGACCCGTGACCAGGATGTTCTTTGCAATATCAGAGCCGGTGTAGCCGACGATTCCGCACATAGGATAAATCCCTTCGTTCGCGTGACTGCAAGACGTCCACGCACAGGGGGCGCTGAGACGTATAACGTTCGAGTATTGTACTCACGCAAACGCAAGCTGATATACCAGAAGTGGTATCTCAACTTAGATACCACCCGATGCACACATGCCCAGCCGGTCCAAACCGCCACAATGGGGACAGGAACCTTTGTGGTGGTTTGGACCGGGGCGGCGGCCTGTCCCGGCGATTTATCTCAATCTGTAACAACTAGGACACCAAAAGCGGGCTTGCTGTTACAGATCGAGATTTTCCGTCCGACCTCGGCGTTTCGTCTCGATCTGTAACAGGTAGAGCCGGTTTTGCCGTCCAGATGTTACAGATCGAGACAATTGAAGGCCGGAACAGCAAAACCGCCACGAAGGGGACTATCCCCTTCGTGGCGGTTTGGGCGGCGGCGTTTGTCTATGAGGTTTGCTTGGGGAAGGTCGTTGCGAGCGCTACGACGGCAAGTCCTGCCACCACGTAGAAGGCCGTGGCCGCCGACTTTGCGCGAACCTCGGCATTGTCCGCCAAGAGCTCTCCCTGCGCCTCGGGTGCAACGCCCATCGATTCCAGGCGCGCCGTAAACGCGGCATCACTCTCGTAGGTATAAACAACCTCTTCGAGCGCCGCCTTGCTCTGCGTGTCGACCACATTACTCGCATCAATACGCGCATCGAGACCGGTGTTGACGGCGATAAGCAGGACCGAACCCATGGCGGCAGAGCCCAACGCGAGGCCCAGGTTACGCGCCGCACCCTGGATGCCGCCCGATTGCTGGGCGTCACTCGGCGGCACGGCGGAAGCGACAATGTTGTTAGCCTGTGAGTTCACCAGGCCAACGCCCACGCCACCAAAGAGCGTACCGACCACCATAATGGGCGTCAGCTCGGACGCGCGCACGCCAAACGCCATGCTCACACAGGCCGCCGCCATAAAGACATAGCCCGTACGCACCACAGACCAAGGCTTAAGCTGCGGAAACTTGCGCGGCACAAACATTGCGAGCACCAGCATGGGCACACCCGAGATGGTGCCCAAAAGCGCTGTTTGCATGCCGCCAAGGCCAATTACAAGCTGATAGTACGAAGTGCCGACCAGACCCTGAGCGCCCATGTAGAAAAACGGCAGAGCAATGGCGATGACGCCGGCGCGAACGGTGGGATTGCGCACAAAGCTCGACGGCAAAATCGCTATGCCGTGGGTGCGCTCCATCCAGTGCTCGACCGGAATCAGCATCACCAGCAATAGCAGGCCGACGCCGACAATAGGCAAAGCGGGAGAAATACCGGCGATCGTGAAGGGAGCCTGCGGTAAGGGAGCAAATACGCCCCAGGTCGAGATGCGCGAAAGACCGCACATAACGGCGAACAATCCCAGAGAGGCAATAACCGCACCCGGCGCGTCAAACTTGCCCGCGTGCAGCCCGCCACCCGTCGGCAGCTTTGCGCTCGCAACGAGCAGTGCGACAAAATAGGCGGCGAGCACGCCGAAGGTCACGCGAAAACCTGCGATATCGACCAGAATGCCCAGCGCGATAGGAATAATCGTCGCAAGCGCCGCCGATGCGGCAATCACGCCATATGCCTGCTTGCGCTCCTCGCCTTCGTACAGCATGGACACCATGCCCAGTACCGAAGGGATAATGAGGCTTGCGCCCAGCCCGACCATCAGTCGGCCACCCCAAATAAGCAGCTCAATGCTCGGTGAAAACGCGCACAGCAGCTCTCCCACCACAGCAAGCACCAATCCGGCACGGAAGTTGCGGCACCACCCGATAACCATGCCGAGCAAACCGCTCGCAAGCATAAAGGTGCCCGCCATAAGCGAATAGACCGTGCTCGCCACCTGCACGTCCGAGAGCGGACATCCAAACACGCGCATCATCTCGGCCATGGCAACCGAAAACGCACCGTTGTCTGCCGAGGTACCCACCTGAGCGCATGCCAGCACGATCAGCGGCGCCAGTCGCGCCAAACGAGAAGTCGCCGCAGGCTCCATCCCCGAGTTCGAAACCGCGCGATTCATGCACATCACCATCCGCTTTTTTCATTCCGTATATGCGGCAAGGATTTAAAACCAACCCTTCCCCTACTCATCATAAAAAATGCGTATCATGACAGGTGCCACGCTCTTTTCCAGATATACGGCAAATCGAACTTTCTCGCGACCCTAGGGAGCCCCATGAGCATCAATCAGCGACAGGCAAAGCTGCTTAAAATCCTGCTCGGCCAGGCGGGCTACACCCCGACAGTCGATATCTCCGATGCCCTTGCTTGCTCGGAGCGCACCATCCGCAACGACATGCGGGCCGCTAACGCCTTCCTCGACGAAATGGGCATCCAAGCGGCAATTGTCTCCAAGCGCGGCAACGGCATCCGCATCGATGGCGACAGCACGCAGCGCGGTCAGATATCGGACATCATCAAGGAACGTTCGCTTTCCACGGACGCCGGTCTTGACCGCTTCTATCGCGGCATGTTGCTGCTCACCTGCGACTACCGGCACCAATACACCACCGAATCGCTTGCGCGGGCCATCCTCACCAACAAACAGCAGGCCCAAGACGACCTGCGCACATGGAACGAGCTCATGACGCCGTTTGGAGCCCAAATCGTACGCGGGCGCCGCATTACGGTCGAGGGTCCCGAGGAGTACATCCGATTCTTCGTCGTCTATTATCTGTTTGAGCTCGCGTCGACCGCCATGAAGCGCCGCATTGAGCCGCAGCTCTTTGGCGGCAACGAGCAATTCTTCAACGACCTCATCGCATACGTCGAGCGCGAAAGCCGAACGCTCTATACCGACAACGCCCGCCACCAGCTTGCCGTCTACCTGCAGATTATGGTCCTGCGCATTCTTAAGGGCAAAGAGGTCGGTGGTTACACCTCGGCGATTCCCGTTGTGTACGACGACGTCGCCAACCGCATTGAGCAGCACTTTGGCATCGAGGTCTCCGCCAACGAGCGCGGCATCATCCGCGACCTCTTTACGGTCTCCACGCGCCGCTGGACGCCCGAGTTCCAGCGCACATATCAGCCCACACCCGAGGCGGCGCGCCTCACCGAGGAGTTATTCTGCGCTCTCGGCGAACGCTTTGGCACGCGACCGCCGCTTCATCTTGAAAAGCCCTGCGCCGCGCTCATCGAAGCCGGACAAACTCACATGCGCTATGAACGCGCCATCTCACTGCCCCAGGAAAACACCTGGACGGTGCGATACGAAAACATGGCCTCGTTTATGCGCCTGTCCGAGGTGCTGCGCGACGCGCCCGGCCTATCTGGGCTGAATCTATACCAGACCGACGTGACGCGCCTGGCGATGCTATTGCTCTCGTATATGGACGGCCTGTCCTCGCACGATCAATGGCGTGTCGGACTCGTGGTCAACTGCGGCATTGAGCAGGTCTTCTATGCGCGCGATCGACTTGAGCGGCTCATTCCCTGCATGCGGGTCGCGCGTGTGCTGACCGAAACAGAAGTCGCCGAGATTGAATCAGACCCCAAGCACAGCAGCCTCGACTTCCTGGTCTCATTCGACCCCATCAAGACGACGCTTCCACTCTGCGTGCTGAGCAATGCCATCGATGACGCCGATCGCAGCCGCATCGAGCTGCTGCTCATGAAGCTTGGATGCCCCCACGCACTCGACGACGCCCCGCTTGCCGGCGGTCTTCCCGAGCGCGAGCTCGATATCTCGCACGCGCGCATGCTCACGCGCACCCTTCACGCTGCACTTGTCGAAGACGGCCTCTGGCGTGGCACGCTCTCCGGCTTCTCGAACACCTTCGAGATGCTGTCGTTCACGCACGGACCTTGGCTCTTGCTGACCGTATGTTCCCAAGATGTCGCTCAAACCGGGGCCGTGCATTACCGCGTGGAAACACGAGTCGGCTTTACCGGCGACCGCCTGCAACACATCCTGGTGCTCTGCGTCGCCCCAAGCGATGAGCGCGTCCTCACTCCGGCCACACAGCGCTTCCGCAAGCTCGCATCCGAGGCCGGTCTCAAACGGTAGACGGCGTGGGCGCCCATCGCGCGTGCCCATGCAAGCCTTCAAATACGCTTAAGCGCAAAGAACCCGTGGCCGCCCCTGCAGCCACGGGTTCTTTTTAGCGTCTATGGCCTATGCCATGACAAAGCTATTTGCGCGTCCAGACAGTCTCGCCCTCTTTGACCGTCTCGAGAACGCGCAGGTTGCGCACCTCGTCGAGCTCGATCTTGAGCGGGTTCTTCTCGACAATGCAGAAGTCGGCCAGCTTGCCGGCCTCGAGCGTGCCCTTACGGTCGAGCTCGCCATACTGGAAAGCGCCGTTGACCGTGATGGCCTTCAGACCCTCGTACACGCTGATCTTCTGATTCTCGTCCAGCTGAGCGCCGCCCTTGGTGACGCGCTTGGCGGCGCACCACACAGCCTCAAAGAAATTGGGGCGCAGCACCGGCGTGTCGGTGTGGAAGGTAAACGGCAGGCCGCACTCCAGAGCGTCATGGCAGGCAGACACGCGACCGCCGCGCACGGGACCGAAGTTCTTAAGATGCACGTCGGCCCAGTACCAGATATGGCTGGCGAAAATCGACGGGATCATGTTGATCTCGGCCATCTGCTCGTACTGATCGCGGCGGGCAGTCTGGCAGTGGATCATGACCGGGTGCAGGCTCGCTTTATCGGGATTAGGCGAATCCTCCAGCGCGCGCTTGTACACGCGCAGGTACTGGTCGGCAGCCGCATCGCCGTTGGTATGGGCGAGCAGCTGATGATTGCCGTCGATGGCCTTGCGCATAAAGTCATACGCGGCCTTGTCGGTCATGGTGCCATAACCGCAGTAACCCTCGCCCTCATCGCCGGGAGTGTAGGGCTCGGTCATCCACGCCGTACGACCCTGGGGAGAACCGTCAAAGAACATCTTGAGGCCGCCGATACGGAAGTGACCGGTGTAGTCCTGCGAGACAAAAGGCTCGTGGTCGGCCAAGATTTTGTCGACATCCTCGCCGTACATGGGATAGCTCACGACGTCCATCTTGAGCAGGCCCTTGTTCGCAAGGCCGCAGAACAGCGCTGCGAAGTCGGCGGTGGTAGCACCCTCCTGGCAGGTGGTGATGCCGTTTTCCAGGTAGATGTCCTGCATCTCGCCGATCATGACGTCCATGTCCATCTTCTGACGCGGCTGAATCACGGCAAAGACCGGCCACAAAGCGCCTGGCTCCTCGCAGTAACCGTCCGGCGTGCCGTCGGCCTCGCGGCCGTAGCGAGCGCCCTCGGGATCGGGAGTCTCGGCGGTAATGCCGGCAAGCTCCAGCAGCTTGGTGTTGGCAACAACCATGTGGCTCGAAGCGTGGACGGCGATAACCGGAATGGTCTCGCTCACGCGGTCGAGCACGTGACGGTTAGGGTGCTCATGCTCGGCCAGGGAATTCTGGTCGTAGGAAACACCCATGATCACGCCGTCCTCGCCAATGCCGCGCTGCTCGGCAAAGGCAGCCAGACGCTCGACGATCTCATCGAAATCCGCCGCGCCGTTAAGGTCGGCAGCCACGATGTACTGCGTGCAGCCAGAGATGTGGCTGTGGGGGTCAATCAGACCGGGCATAAGGCAGGCGCCGTTGAGATCAATCTCCTCGGCATCCTCTGCCTGAGCGCGAGCCTCCTCGAGCGAGCCGGTAAACGCGATGGTGCCGTCGTCTGCAACCAGCAGGGCCTCAAAAGTATCGCCCTCGCCGGTCATGGGAACAAAGTCGCCGTTAAAGTACAGCTTCTTCATGACCTACTCCTCCTCTTTGGAGAACTTCTTGATAGCAGGGGTGGTGGCCAGGCCAAGCACGATGATGGCAGCGCCCACGTAGTAAGCGAAACGCGTGGAGTTGAAGCGGGACTGTGCATTGATCTCGACCAGGGCGTCGCGCTCCTCATCGCTCATATCGATGTCCTCAATAGAAGCGCGGAAGTTCTCATCGGAGACGAGGTCGATATTGCGCTCGGAAATAGCGGCGACGGTGGACTCGGAAATGCGGGAATCGTTAGCGGCTGCATCCTTCACGGAGTTGGTGATACCAAAGAGCAGCACGGCACCCAGCAGGGCAATGCCGATGGCCTGGCCAACGTTACGCATGGTGGTCTGAATGCCGCCGGACTGGGAAGCGTCGCGCTCGTTCACGGCAAGGGCGACAACGTTGTTGGCCTGGGCGGAAACGATACCGGCGCCCGAGCCGGCAACAACGCAGCCAATGAGAATGCCCGGCATGGAAGCAGCGTCGAGCGTAACGGAGAACGCCATGATGATCAGGGCGGCGGCAAGGGTGAGGTAGCCGACCTGGATGACGCGACGCGGGTTAGCCTTCGGCATGAACTTGGGGATACCGATGGAGAAGGCGAAGGTCGGAACGCCAACGACGATGGAGAGCACACCAACGATAGCCGGAGACCAGCCAGCAACGAGCTGCAGGTAGGGGGCCATCAGAATGGACTGAACACCCATGAAGAAGAACGTGATGGCGGAGGCGGCGAGACCGGCGAGGACCTGCGGGGTCTTAAGGAAGGACTGGGGCAGCAGGGCAAAGCCGTTCTTCTCCTCGACCTTCTTCTCGACGTTGATCATAACGATGAGGATGATCACGCCCAGGACAGCCATGGGCAGGCAGGGGGAGATACCGGCGATGGTGAAGGGGCATGCCGGGAAGGGCTCGACGAGGCCCCAAGCGGAGATGCGGGACACGCCGACCAGGAACAGGAACAGGCCGGTTGCGGCAAGGGCAACGCCGACGCCATCGAACTTGAGCTTCTCATCGGACTGCTCGATCTCGGGCAGTTTGAAGGACAGCAGGAACACGAGTACAAAGTAGGCGGCGAGGACGAAGAACGTCACGCGCATGCCGGCGGCCATGAGCACGATCGAAAGCAGCAGCGGCAGCAGGGCGGAAAGGCCGGAGGCGGCGCCTATGCAGCCAAAGGCAAGCACGCGGTTCTTACCGTGATAGATCTTGGGAACGAGGCCCAGAACCGAGGGAATCATGAACGACGCGCCGAAGCCCACGAGGGTACGGCCGCCCCAAATGAAGACGGTCATGTTGGGGGAAACGGCAAGGACGACCTCGCCGGCGGCGCACAGCAGGGCGCCCATGCGGAAGTTCTTCTTCCAGCCGATGATGGTACCCATCATGCCACCGGCGATCATAAAGGCGCCGGCCATGAGGGAGTAGACCATGTTGGCGAGCTGGATGTCGGCGGTGGTGGCGCCGAGGTCCTGCGTCAGGGCGGTTGCGGCGAGCGAAAGGGCGCCGTTATCGCCCGAAGTGCCCATCTGGGCCAGGATCAGAACGAGAACGGGGAGAAGCATGAACTTCTCGGCACCCTTCTCCTCTGCCACAGCTTTAGCTTTAGCCATGTGTTGGTTCCTTTCTTTTCCGTTTCACGCGGGCATTGAACCCCTTTGAGCCCGCGCGTCTTGTCGAGGCAAATATAGGCTGGAGCGCAATACGGACGGCATCAGAGCCATTGCCGTAGATACGGCAATTCTGACGGCGGGCCTAAAGGGCATCTGCTTTTTCTCGTGAAAAGCAAAACGGCCGACCCCTTTGCTCGGGCCGACCGTTTTGAAGAGAAAGTTTGATTGTTGGAAAATCCTAGGCAGTCGCGGCGACTTCCCCAGCGTCGACGCCCGCGGTGGTGGCACCGATGACGACGTAGCCGCTCACACAGCCGGCAACAGCGCACATAACGCCCTTAAAGATCATCATGCCCGTGCGCGAAAGCGGCAGCGGGAGCACAAAAGTGCAAAGCCATGCAAGGGGCGTGGCAACTACAAGGGCAATGATGCCAACGACGATCGACAGGGGAATCGACTTTTTGGGCAGCTTGGCCAGCCAACCATAGCCTTCGGAATTGCCCGGGTAAACGCCCTTGTTGAAATCCATCTTGGTCAGCGGCACCACGCACCAGGTCAAAATGAGACCAAGCAGGGCGCCTGTCAGCGCAATCTCCTCGACAACCTTACCGGCGGCAAAGGTAATATCGGCGTCCCCCGCGTGCATGCCCATAAAGATGAGCGCGTTAACGATGCCGTTGACGATGCCGTAACCGACGATGCACTTGTTCTTAAGATAGCTCTGGTAGTCCTTTGCGGCGGCCATATGCCCTCCCCATTTTCGCAGTGTCATTTGAGTGGGGCCAGTGTATCCTCACGCATCACGCCCGCTGACCAGAAGGATTGCCGTTTTTACGGCAACAGCCACACCCCAAACCACCACAAAGGGGGACAGGCACCTTTGTGGTGGTTTTCAACATGGTGGGCTTTGACACCCCAGGGGCGGGCGATGCTACAATCTGGCTTGTACTTGAAACGCATCAAAGGGGCCGCTATGGCAAAGGTAAAAATCAGCGACGTCGCGCGCGAGGCCGGGGTTTCGTTGGGCACGGTTTCCAACGCGCTCAACCATCCCGAAAAGCTGCGCCCCGAGACCCTCAAGCTCATCAACGAGACCATCAATCGCCTTGGCTACCTGCCCAACCAAAGCGCTCGCCAGCTGGCCGGCGGCACCACCAAGTCCTTTGGCCTGGTCCTCCCCCGTCTCGATCACGGCTTTTCGCTCCAGATTGCCAGCGGTGCCCACAACGAGGCACGCAAGCACGGCTATGACTTGCTCATCGCCAACGCCGACAACGACGACATTCTCCAGGACCATTACCTGCGCTACTTTATGGGCACGCAGATGTCCGGCGTCATGGTTCAGCCCATGGCGTCCCCCGACTGGCACCCCGCTATGACCAAGATGCCCGTGCCGATCGTCCATCTGGACATCCACTGTTCCGAACCCGGTTACTACGTGGCCGCCGACAACGAGGCGCAGGGGCGCATTATCGCCGAGCTCGCCGTTGCCCGTGGCGCACGCCATATCACCGTTGTGGGCAGAGCGGCATTTATGCAGTTCACCCTGCGCGTACTTGGCATCCACAAGGCCCTTGCCCTGCACCCCGATATCAAGATCGAAGTCATCGACGCCGGCGAATGGAATACCGCTGCCGACGGCTACAGCATCGGCGCCCAGATTGCCGAGCGCTCCGGCGACGAGCGCCCCGATTTTGTCATCGGCCTGACCGACGTACTGGCGTCGGGCGTTATCTCGGCGCTGATAGACAAAGGCATCTCCGTCCCCGAGCAGGTCCGCGTGGCCGGCTGCGACGGCAATCCACTTGCCTGGAGCGGGTCGGTCCCCCTTACCACCGTGGCGCCACCGGGCTACGAAATTGGCCGCAAGGGTGTTCAATTGCTCATGGAGCAAATCGAGAACAAGGCGCCGGCAAAGACCAAGCACGTCCGCATCGGCTCTGCAGCGCGCACCGTCACCGCGGTCACAGCCATCGAGGACATCAACCGCCAAGAACTCGTGCGGCCGTTCCTGCTGGAACGCGCCAGCACCCAGGCAAGCAACCACGTCGAAGCCACCGCCATCAACCTGGGCGCGTATCTATAGCACGCGCGCAAGTATGCCAAGTCGCCGCTTAAGCAAAAGGGGCCCGACCATTGCCGGGCCCCTTTTGCTTAAGCGCAAACGTGGGTAATTGCTCGTTTCAACACCGCAATTGTCTAGAGCACAGCCTTGACCGCCGCCGTCAGGTCGAACAGCGTATCGAGCACGACCTCGCAGCCATCCACCACGTCCTGCGGCAGCGGCACGATGTCGGGAACGGCAAAGACGTGGCAGCCGGCCGTGATGCCCGAGACGCAGCCGTTGCGAGAGTCCTCGACCACGGCGCACTCCTCGGGGGCAAAGCCCGCGCGCTCGCAGGCGAGCAGATACATCTCGGGGTCGGGCTTGCCGTGCACGACGTCCTCGCCGCAGGTCACCGTTTCAAACTTGTCAAAGAGACCGACCATCTTAAGGTTGCGCTCGGCCGTGACATGGCGCGATGACGTTGCAAGGCCCACGTGATAGCCCGCAGCCAGCAGCTCGTCTATGCACTCGGCGGCGCCGGCCTTAAGCTCCAGATCGGTCTTGACCATCTCGTCGCGAATCTCCTTGTGGCGATGATAGATCGCCTCAGCGGTTTCTCTGCTGCCGCAATGCGCCTCAAGGATGTCCATAACATCGGGCAGCGTGCGGCCGATAAACTGATGGATCAGCGCTTCATCAATCGCGAGCCCCAGCTCAGCGGCGCCTGCCTTCCAGGCCTTAATCCCCAAACGCTCGGTATCGACCAGCGTTCCATCCATGTCAAAAATAGCAGCCTTGATCATATCGGTCCCCCATCGACTCTCGCTGTCGCGTTGCTGCAACTCTACCGCATTTGGCAACTTGTATATAACGTATATACCATATTGCACTTTCGTTACACAGATAGAAGTCTTATGACAAGTAACGCATTAGAATTATAGTTTTCGACCGAGTACTCAACGATAAGGAACGTTTCATGATTTTAGACACCACGGCACCCGCAGAGGAGCTTCAAGACAAGCTATCGGCGCTCGAACAGCTGCTTTTGGCATACGGGCGCGTGGCTATCGGGTTTTCCGGCGGCGTTGACAGCAGCTTTTTGGCCGCCGTATGCGCCCGCATCATGCCTACCAATACCCTCCTCGTCCATCTCACCACGCCGCTCATCGGCACGCCCGAGCAGGCTTCGTTTGAGCAGTCCGTTGATGGACAAGCCAATGAAGGGGCGCATTTTAAGCTCCCCGTGCTCAATCTTTCGGTCGATCAGTTGCAGCTCCCCCAAGTAGCCTGCAACGATGCCAATCGCTGCTACCACTGCAAGCACGCTGGCTTTACCGCCATCGTCAACCACGCCAAGTCGCTCGGCTTTCCCACCGTCATCGATGGCAGCAATGCAAGCGATCGCGGTGACTACCGCCCCGGCATGCGTGCGGCAGAAGAGCTCGGCGTACGCTCACCCCTTATGGAGGTCGGCTTTACCAAGGACGAAGAGCGCGAGCTGCTGCGCGCATGGGGTTATCCCGTTTGGAACCTGCCGGCGGGAGCATGTCTTGCCACGCGCGTCCCCACGGGCGAGGAGCTTACGCGCGAGAAGGTCTCCCTGATTCGCGCCTGCGAGGATTACCTGCACGATCTTGATCTGGCACAGGTACGCGCGCGCCTGGTCGGCGGCTGCATGCATATCGAGGCCGCACCCGCAGATGTCGCCAAGATTGCCACCCTCGGCGGTGCCGCCGTCGACGACAAGGGCAAGACCCCGCTGCCCGCCGTTATCGAGTCCGCGCTGCGCGAGCTGGGCTGCGACCATATCTCCCCTGAGGTCACCCCCTACATCCACGGCAACATGAATCTTTAGGTTACGCCGTTTTACAACCTGCCAAAAAGGGACAGGTTTATTTTGGTAGGTTTTATCTGGGGAAATATCGCGAGGCAGTCGCCCCTCTAGCGCCCATCTAACTTCGAGAGACACTAGAGGGGCGGTCCGGCTGCATCTACTTCTTCCGATATCGGCGATTGTGGCTCGTCGATGAACCCATTACCTCAATGAGTCCTTTATCTGCCATTTTTGGCAGATGGTAACGGACAGACGAAATTCTGACCCCCGATGCAACCGCTATTTCTCGCGCCGTCATATCCACTTCGGCGCTGAGAGCCTCCAGGATCCTATCCGCCGTCGAAGCTGACGATTCTCTGTTCATATCGATAATTTCATACGTGTCTTTGCCGCATTTTGACAGGACATGTTTATCCACAAGGTCCCCGCAGATCAGGCGAATGTCATCCGAATCCCACTTCAGGGCCTCTCGTATTTTTTGAACATCGCATACGCACCCATGCTCCCGCATAAACATGAGCAGTGTTTCCTCGCGATCCGTCAGCTCGGTGCCCACATGGCTCTGAATCCACGTGCGGTTTTCAGCAAGCTCCGCCCCGTGCCGGGAAAGCAGCACCGTAAACGAATCGGCCTTAACGATAAATTTCGGCCTGCCAAGCGAACGAGACTCCATCTCGCGAATCATAGCCGGGATACCAGACCCCTGGCTTTCCGCAACGGCCCCCTCGGCATGCTCTAACGGCGTCGCCCCCATTAGGCTCATGAGCTTTGAGTTTCGGCAGCGCGATTCCCCGTCTGCAAGATTGTCCACCGTCTTTCCGCCCCAAAGCCCGCCAGGGTTTTTGATCTCTATTCTGTCTGGATAGATATCGACACTCACGGCCTGCCCCACAAACATGGGCGAATATTCTCGATGGATGCAGGCATTTGCCAAGGCCTCGCGCAAAACCTCCTGGGGAACTTCCCAATCATCCCTTCTGCCAGCGCCTTGCACTATCGCCGCTTTGCGCAAGTTTCGTCCAATCGCGGCAAGGGCATCTTCGATGCAAGCCGGAATCGGGCCATCGCACAACTGGCGGTCAATAAACCGGGGTTGCCCGGGTGCAGATTTTTCCACATCGGAATGAACGGCGACATCGATCATCAGTTTGGGATAGAACTGCTGGGGGTAAATTCCCGCCGACAGAAGCCCCGCGAGCTTCACGGCACCATCCTTTGTAGTGATATTGAGTCTGACCAGCTGCTTTTCCAGCGTATCGGCCCCGCGCAAAACGCGCGGGGTCTGCAGCCGGCGATTTGCGATAATAGACCGCACGACATCTGGATCCAAATCCTCGACCGTTGCCTCCGAAACCACCGTGTCGTCTGCATCGCTCGGAAGCAACGCACTCTGCAACTCATATAGCTCAGCGGGTGACATCTTGATATCTTTATCATCCACGCGCTTGTAGCTACCGTTCTGCACGCCGCGCGCGCCGATATAGCAAGGCTTCGCTTTAAGCTCAAGTTCAAAGATGCGCACCAGAAGCACCTGGAGCCCGTCGACCTCGCCTCGATCAAGCTCGTACCGCGGCGCATGGGTCACCACTGCCGCTGAGCCTCCGTCTCCGATACCCGAAACAAACTGATCGCGCACCCTATCGATAGCAAAGTTAGCCGAAGGAACAAATCCTTCGGCTTCGTTCAGGCCCAAAATAATGAGCCCACCCGCAGTGTTCGCAAAAGCGCTCACTGTCTCCCATACGTCTGCGCTCAATTTATTCGTGCAGGCTTTAACTTCTACCGATGCGTCATCAGTCCCTCGCCTGCGAAGGCGCTCAACGATAAGGCCAAGGGGTTCATCCAGCAGCATTGACATTCCGTCTCTCTAAAACGATAGATTTATCTCTCTAAAGTATAGTATATCTCTCTAACTTTAGAGAGATAAGCACCTTATTTTAGAGAGACATTTAGAGAGATGTACCGAATTCACTGTTAGATTGCCCAATGTTATCTCTTTAACTGACTTTCTCTTTATAGAGACATTTAGAGAGACGAGCGCGACCTCTCTAATCATGGGTTCTTCTTTTTAAAGTGCACACATCCTAACCGTGCCCTAAGTTGCGGTGAAATAGCTCACGATTAACCTACCAAAAAGGGACAGGCTTATTTTGGCAGGTTTTATCTGGAGAAACGCCGACTGATTCCATGTACACAACCGCCGCAGCTCCATATGAGGCAAATGAATCAGTAACGTCTATCCCAAATCTTGAGTATTTGTTCGACAGAACGGCCCCTGCCGGCTCCTGCTAGACTGGTAGATTCCCAACCGTCCATCCAGGAGCCGCAATGTCGCGCAAGTCCGCCTACAAGCAAGTACTTTCCATCGGCACCGCCGTGGTGCTGGGGTTTGCGTTGTTCACAGGGTCGCTCGACGGAGCGCCCAAGTTGTTGTCGCCGCAAAGCGATGAGCAGGCGACGGCTCTGGCCGAAAAACAAAACGAGAGCCCCAGCCGCACCGACGACGAGGCAGACCTGGTTGCCCGGCTCGAATCGGGAACAGCAAGCTCCGAGGACTCCGGCGATGGCTCCGAATCCACCGCGACCAACACCAACGGCAACGTTGCCTCCGCGGACAGCGCCGCCACCCCCATCGACGAGGTCGAAAACCCCGATCTCGACCGCGCCCGCGGCGTATACCTCAGCAGCATTCCCGACTACGCCGGCAACCCCTATGTCGCCCTGCGCGCCGACAGCACGCACCCGCTAGGTACACCGTCATTCACGCTCGACGAGTATGAGCGTGCCACCGAAGAGGGCTGTTTTAAGAAATTCTCCAAACTCGACAGCCTGGGTCGCACCCGCAAGGCACTCGTCTGCGTAGGCCCCGAATCGCTCGGCCAGGGCAAGCGCGGTGATATCTCGCGTATCCATCCTGCCGGTTGGCACCAGCAGCGCTACGACTTTATTCCAGGCCAGAGCCTCTACAATCGCTGCCACCTCATCGCCTGGTCGCTCTGCGGCGAAAACGCCAACCGCAAGAATCTCCTCACCGGCACGCGCTATCTCAACGAGACGGGCATGCTACCGTTTGAAGAGCAGATTCTCGGCTACATCCGCGATACGGGCAACCATGTGCTCTACCGCGTCACGCCCATGTATAACGAAGAGGAGCTTGTCTGCCGCGGCGTGCGCCTTGAGGCGCAATCGGTCGAGGACCACGGCAAGACCCTCTGCTTCCACGTGTACTGCTACAACCTGCAGCCGCACGTGCAGATCGACTACGCCACCGGCCGCAACCAGGCCTCGGGGGACTAGGGCCGTCCAAGCTGCCCCCGAACCTAAAATGATCCGTTTTCCTCCGTCCCCTAGGGATCAAAAAGGGCCGCCCCGGATTACCCAGAGCGGCCCTTGCATCGGCATGTATGTTACAGGCAAAGCCATACGCTACTTGGCGCGGCCCTCCTCATAGCGCTCGACCAGCTTGGCCTGAACGTCATAAGGCACCTGCTCATAGCCAGCGGGCTTCATGGTAAAGTCACCCGTGCCGCGCGTGATAGAGCGCAGGCGCGTCGAGTAATCCGTCAGCTCGGCCAGCGGCGCCTGGGCGATGACCACGGTGTCTCCGCGCTCATCGGTCTCCATGCCCGTCACGCGACCGCGCGATGCCGAGATGTCGCCCATCACGGCGCCGGCGTAGCTCTCGGGGATAGTCACCGTGATTTCCTCGATGGGCTCCAGCACCACCGGATCGGCATCGGCGCATGCCTTGCGCAGGCCGATGCGAGCCGCCGCGCGGAACGCCATCTCGTTGGAGTCGACGCTGTGATACGAGCCGTCGTACACAGCCACGCGAATGCCCGTGAGCGGATAGCCGGCAATAATACCGTCCTTCATGGTCTCCTGGACACCCTTGTCCACGGCGGGGATCAGCGAGCGCGGAATACGGCCACCTACGACCTCGTCCACAAACTCATAGCCATCGCTCGTGCCGTCGGGCCCAATGAGCGGCTCAACGCGCAGCCAGCAGTCGCCATACTGACCGGCGCCACCGGTCTGCTTCTTGTGGCGGCCCTGAGCGCTCGCCGTGCGGCGGATGGTCTCGCGATACGGGATGCGGATCGGCACGCTCTTGGCAACGACCTTGGTGCGGTCCTCCAGACGGTTGAGCAGCACCGAAACCTGCGCCTCACCAACGGCGGAGATAATGGTCTGGCCGGTCTCCTCGTCGCGGTCGATGCTCATGGTCGGATCGGCCTTGCAGGCCTTCTCGATAAACGTGTAGAGCTTCTCTTCGTCGCCGCGATTCTCGGCCTCGATGGCAATGCGGTACTGCGAGTTGGGGAACTTAAACGCCGCAGCCTCGACCTTGCCGGTAATCGAGAGCGTATCGCCCGTCTCGGCCGCCAGCTTGGGTGCCACGATAATGTCGCCGGCATAGGCGTGACCGACCTCGGTCATGTCGCGGCCGCACATCACATACAGGTGAGCCAGACGGTCGCCCTTGCGGGTACGCGCGTTGATCAGCTCAAGACCCGGCTCAAGCGTACCCGTCAGCACCTTGATAAAGCTGATGCGACCCTGCTGCGGATCGGCCAAGGTCTTAAACACAAACGCCACCGGACGGTCATCGTCACTCGAGATCTTAAGCGAATCGCCGTCGATAAGCGGCATCTCACCGTAGTCGGTCGGCGCCGGGAAGTACGTCGCGATGTCGTCCATCAGCGAGTTGACGCCCTGCTCCTTGATGCAATCGCCCGCAAAGACCGGCACAAAGATGCGCTCGGCAATCGCCTTCGACAGCAAGCCCTCAAGCTCCTCCTGCGTCAGCGTCTCCTCGCCTTCCAGGTACTTCATCATCAGCTCATCGTCGGCCTCGGCCACCAACTCGCACAGATGGTCATGGGCCTCCTCGGCCTGGGCACGATACTCCTCGGGAATCTCCGACTCAACGGCTTCGGTGCCGTTGCAATGGCGCGCCTTCATGCGCACCAGGTCGATAATGCCGTCAAAGTCCTCGCCCTCGCCCCAGGGAAGGGTCACGGCGCCCAATCGCGTGCCAAAGCGCTCCTGCAGCAGGTCCATCGTGGTCGCAAAGCTGGCCTCGGAGCGCGACAGGCGGTTTACGAACACCGCACGCGCCAAGCGCAGGTCCTCGGCGGCATACCAGAGCTTAACCGTCGTAGGCTGCGGGCCGGCCTCGGCGTCGACCACAAACAGAGCCGTCTCGCAGACGCTCATCGCGGCAAAGGCGTCGCCGATAAAATCGGGGTAACACGGGGCATCGAGCACATTGATGCGCGCGCCCTTCCAGTCGATCGGTGCAATGGTCGTCGAGATGGAAAATGCACGCTTGACCTCTTCGGGGTCATAGTCGAGCGTGGGCTTGGTGCCGTCGTGGCCGCCCAGGCGGGCGGTCTTGCCAGAAAGGTGGAGCATGGCCTCGGCGAGTGAAGTCTTGCCCACCCCGCCTTGGCCTACGAGCACCACGTTCCTTACATTGCCGGTCTTGGGAGCACCCATGATGACCTCCTTGCAGGGCCGCGCGCATTGCGCGACGCCAACGGGGAGAGTTCGCGGTCGGTGCCATCCCGGGAGCAGCATGGTCGGCAGCCGAGCCGACTCACCCTCCAAATGTCCTATGTCACCACCCTACCCTCACGGGCGACCGTCCATGCACACCTTTCGGCACACGTATGAATACAGGCGGCGAGAGGAAGAGACAAGCTTGTGAGGCGATTATTGAACCCCGCCGATGCAAACAAAAAGCCGCCACAGACCGTAAGACCTGCGGCGGCTTCGCCTCAATTAATAGTTGAGCAAATACCTGAGCCTATCCCTCGATACGGCTCAAAAACTCACGCGTGCGCTGCTCGCGCGGATGGTCGATAACCTGCTCGGCCGGACCCTCCTCGACAATGCGGCCTCCGTCCATAAAGACCACGCGATCGGCAACATCGCGCGCAAACTGCATCGCGTGGGTCACGATCACCATCGTCATATTCTGCGCGGCAAGGTCTTTAATGACACGCAGCACCTCGGCCGTTAGCTCGGGATCGAGCGCCGAGGTCGGCTCGTCAAAGAACAAGATTTCCGGGTCGAGCGCCAAGGCGCGGGCGATACTCACGCGCTGTTGCTGACCGCCCGAAAGCTCACACGGAACCTTGTTCTCGTTGCCCACAAGCCCCATCTGAGCAATCAATTCATGCGCACGAGCTTCCGCCTGCTCGCGCGGGCGCTTAAGAACGCGGATCGGCGCATCGGTGATGTTTTTCATCACGGTATAGTGCGGGAACAGATTGTAGTTCTGAAACACCAGGCCAAATCGCGAGCGCGCCTGCCTGGGCACATCGCCCTTCGCATAGACCGCGCCCGAACCCGCATCCGTCGCAACGGCAAGGTCGCCAAACGAGAGCGAGCCTCCGTCGAGCGTCTCGAGCAGCGTGGCACACCGCAGCAGCGTGGACTTGCCGCCACCCGAAGGCCCGATAATCGCCACGACCTCTCCACGCTTTACCTCGAGCGAGATATCCTTGAGCACCTCATTGCCGCCAAACGCCTTGCGAGCGTTCGATATATTCATTACCGAATTAATCATGGTAGTAATCCAATTTTTTCTCGGCGGCGCCCAGCAGCATCTCGACAACGAAATTAAAGACCCAGTAAATCAGCGCCGCAATCGCAAACGGCACCATGCTCACCTGCGAGGCGACCAGCGCCTTGGCCGTCGAGAACATCTCACCCACGCCAATGGCAAACGCCAGCGACGTGTCCTTGACCAGCGTGATGATCTCGTTGCCCATCGCCGGCAGAATACGCTTGGCGACCTGCGGCATCACGATATACAGAAACGTCTGCACGCGCGAATAGCCCAGCACCTCGGCAGCCTCGTATTGACCGCGCGGAATGGACTGCAAGCCCGAGCGATAGATCTCGGCAAAGTAACCGGCGTAGTTGATGATGAACGCCACGACGCACGCCGTCCACTTGGAATCGGGCGTGAGCGAAATGCCAAACACGTAATACGGGGCAAAGTAGATGGCAAACATCTGCAGCATGAGCGGCGTGCCGCGCATGACCGAGATATAGATGCGCGCAATCCAGCGAAGCGGCGCGATTTTGCTCATGCGCATAAACGCCACGGGAATTCCCAGCGGAATCGACCCGAGCAGCGTCAACACAAACAGCTGCAAACTGACCAAGAACCCCTGGCCAAGCATCTGCATCATGACCTGAATAGACATTACTTGAGCACCCAATTATCGAAAGACAAACCATAGCTTGAATATTTATCGCAGAGGTCCTTGACCGTGCCGTCCTCGTAGAGCGCCTTGAGCGACTCGGCTACAGCATCGGCCGACTTGGTGTCGCCCTTCTTAAAGCCAACGGCGTAGTGCTCGCTGGACAGCGGCTCATCAAGCTGCATATAGGCATCGGGCTTGGCGGCAAGCTGATACTGGGCAATCGAAAGGTCGCACGCCACGGCATCGACCGCGCCGCTCTCGAGCTGCATAAAGGCCGTGTTGTACTCGCCGATCGTGTCGAGCGTGGCAAACGTCGCTGCCAGATCCTTCTGGTCACCCTCAAGCACGTCCTGCGCAGCGGAATCAGTCTGGGTAATCACAGTCTTGCCGGCAAGATCGTCCCAGCCCTTGATGCCCGCATCCTTCTTGACCACCAGCACCTGCTCGTTGAGCATGTACGGCTCGGAGAACGTGTAGTCGTCCTCACGGCCCTCCATGGTAAAGCCGTTCCAGATGCAGTTGATGGCGCCCGAGTTAAGCAGCGTATCCTTGGCGTCCCAGTCGATGGCCTCGTATTTGACCTCCCAGCCCTGCTTATCGGCAACAGCCTTGGCCAGATCGAGATCAAAGCCGGTGTACTCGCCATCGTCGCCCACAAAGCCGTACGGAGGATAGGACTTGTCAAAGCCCACGATGAGCTTCTTGGACTCCGCAGCGCCCTTCACGTCCTTGGCTGCGGTAGATCCGGCAGCAGAGCCCTTATCGGCACCACCGCCGCAGCCTACCAGGACGAGGCCAAGCACCGTGGCAAGCGAACCGGCTAGACCAACAAACTGACGACGAGACATATCGGCATTCATGGTATCCCCCTTGATGGCACTTTAGTTAGCTAAAGTGAGTCATATAACGTTCAGAATCATACACTTTAGTGAGATGGAGTACAAGGGAGAGCTTGCCCGGCGTGGGCGGGGAGCGGCGCGTAATTAAGTTTCCTGCTCTACAGTCCTGCGCAAGACGGAAAGCACATTAAGTGCTTTCCT
>CABUBZ010000014.1 GCA_902489945.1 uncultured Collinsella sp. | reverse complement strand
GCGTCTGCTACTCAGGCCAAACAAACTGCGTGCGGCCGGCCTCGCCGCCATCGATGAGCAGACTCTGTCCGGTCATAAACCGGTTGGTCACGCCCACAAAGTAGATCCACTCGGCGATCTCTTGGGCGGTGGCCCAGCGTTTAAGCGGCGTGAGCTCCATAATCTGGTTCCACAGGTGCTCGTCTTCCATCACGCAACGGTTGAGCGGCGTGATAACGCCACCCGGGTCCACACTGTTGGCGATGGCCTGCGGCGCCAGGCGGTTTGCAAGGTTCTTGGTATAGGCGATAACGCCGCCCTTGCTGGCGGCATAGGCGGGAAACTCCGATCCCGTATGTCCGCTCGCCGACCCCACATTGACCACGGATTTGATAGCCGGCGCCGGCTTGGCGGCAAGCCCCTCCCCCACAAAGGCGTAGCGCTCGGTCACATTGATGGTGCCACACAGGTTGGCGGCGATGTCGTCAGCCGAATCCTGCGTACCGGCAACGTTCACGATTACCTGGGGTTCAAGGTCACCTGGAAACGATTCCGGCTCGCGGACATCAACGATCAGATGGCGGTAGCGCTCGTGTTCGATCGCCGCCGGCAGCAGATCAAAGCCCACGACCTCGTGGCCCTCGTCCAAAAAGCGCTGCACGCACGCGGCTCCGATACCGCCCGAAGCGCCCGTGATCAAAACCCGCATACTTGCTCCTTAGGCGGTTGCATGGCGCTCGAGGTACTCGGAACCCACATTCTCGCGCTCCCAGCCGCGCACGACCCTGTAGCCCACGGGGCTCAGGAAGACCTCGCACAGCAGCTCGGCGACAGCGCCGGTCAGCGAGCACATAAGGACCTGCACCCAGGTCCAACCAAAGAACGTGTGGCTCACCACAATGGCAAAGACCAGGTTGTCGATAAACTGGCCAACACCCGTGGACACATAGGAACGGAAGGCGAAGCTCGCAAAGTTATTCTTTTTGAGCATACGGCCGAGCGACTGGTTGAGCGTGGAGTTAACCACGGCAGAAACGAGCATTGCCAGCGAAGAGCCCAGCACCACGTACCAGGTGCCACCGATGGTGGCGTTAAGGGCGGTGTTGACCTCGATCATGCCCGTGTCGTAGTAGGCGCCCCACATGCCGGGCGTGAGCGAACATGCCCAAAAGCACAGGCTCACGGCCAGGTTAACCAGCAGCGCGAGGATAGAGATTTTGATGGATGCCTTGGCGCCAAAGCGCTTGCAGATCATGTCTTGGCACAAAAACGAAACCCAGCTCACCACAAAGCCGCAGTCGAGTGCCAGATACGGCAGGCTGATGAGCTCTTTGTTGGCCAGCAGGTTCATCATGATGACGCTCACGAAAAACAGCGAAACCGTTGCCGCGGGAATGCTCCGCAACAGGACCTTGTAGTCCTCCATGACCTTCTTGATCATTGTGTACTCCTTTGGTTTTAGGTTTAACGAGCAGGATATCGGACCCGAACTGCTCGGACGCCCCGGTCTTGAGACGACGGTGGGTATGATAGCCGCTCACGCGGCATCAGGCAAGCAAACGGCGCGGCAGCCCCGCAGGACCACCGCGCCGATGCGTTAAAAGGCTACGTTGCCAAACTCCGACAGGATAAGATCGGGGTTGTGATCGGTTGCCCAATCCACGTTCCACGGACTCGTGAACAGCAGCAGCTTACCGCCGCGCATGTCCTCGACACGCAGCGTGTCGCGCGTGAGCGAAAGGCCCGGGATATCGATGGTGTCGGGGTCGTTCTGGATCCAGCGGATGTCCGTATAGGGCAGTGGCTGGCGACGAACCTCAACACGGTACTCGGCCTTGAGGCGGCGCTCGAGTACCTCAAACTGCAGCACGCCGACCACGCCCACGATGACGCTCTCCATGCCGGCGCCCAGCTCGCGGAAGATCTGGATGGCACCCTCCTGGGCAAGCTCCTCCATGCCCTTGACGAACTGCTTGCGCTTGAGCGTGTCGACCTGCGTAATGCGAGCGAACATCTCGGGGGCGAACGTCGGGATCTGCGGATACTGCACGTGGCGCTTGCCGGAGCACACGGTGTCGCCGATGCTAAAGATACCCGGGTCGAACAGGCCCACGATATCGCCCGCGTACGCCTCGTCCACGATGGCGCGATCGTCGGCCATCATCGACGTGCCCGTGGCGAGCTTGAGCTTGCGGTTGCCCTGCACGTGGAAGGCGTCCGTGCCGCGCTCGAACTTGCCCGAGCAAATGCGCACAAAGGCGATGCGGTCGCGGTGGTTCTTGTCCATGTTGGCCTGGATCTTAAACACAAAGCCGCTAAAGTCGTCGCGGCAGGGATCGACCGGCTCGCTGGTGAGCGTATCGGTATAGGCGCGCGGCGTCGGGGCCAGACGCAGGAACTCCTTGAGGAAGGGCTCCACGCCAAAGTTGGTGAGCGCCGAGCCAAAGAACGCCGGGCTCAGCTTGCCGCAGGCCACGGCGTCCAAGTCGAGCTCGTCGCCGGCGCCATCGAGCAGCTCGATGTCGTCCATCAGGTTCTTATGGTTTTCCTCGCCGATGAGCTCGTCCATGGAAGGATCGCCCAGCTCGGCCTCGACCTCGGCGACCTTCTTGGTGGCGTTGGCGTGGCCGTCGCCCTCAAAGGCGATAACGCGACGCGTCTGACGGTCGAACACGCCGCGGAAGTTACGGCCGCTGCCGATCGGCCAATTCATGGGATACGTATTGATGCCCAGGACGTTCTCGATCTCTTCCATGAGCTCAAACGGATCGCGAGCCTCGTGGTCGAGCTTGTTCACAAAGGTGAAGATGGGAATGTGGCGCAGCGTACAGACCTTAAAGAGCTTTTTGGTCTGGGCCTCGACGCCCTTGGCGCCGTCGATGACCATGACTGCGGCGTCAGCGGCCATAAGGGTACGGTAGGTATCCTCCGAGAAGTCCTGGTGGCCGGGGGTATCGAGGATGTTGACGCAGGCGCCGTTGTAGGTGAACTGCAGCACCGAGGAGGTAACGGAAATGCCGCGCTCCTTCTCGATGTCCATCCAGTCCGAAACGGCATGCTTGGCCGAGCTCTTGCCCTTGACCGAGCCGGCGGTCTGGATGCTGCCGGTATAGAGCAGCAGCTTCTCGGTAAGCGTGGTCTTACCGGCGTCCGGGTGGCTGATGATCGCGAATGTGCGGCGCGACGAGATTTCATCCGACAGGCTTGCCATGCGGATCCTTTCTTGCATTAAGTGCATTACGTCGATGTAACCGTACTATTGTAGCCGCGAAATCCCGCTCTAGGGCGCCTATCAGGACAAATTCATCAGTCAGAACGTGAACGGCTAGTTATCGAAAGTATTCTGCAGCAGACTGTCTCAATCTGTAACAGCAGGCGACTCAAAACGGACCCAGATGTTACAGATTGAGACAAACGAACTTGTCCGCCGGCACAATCTCAATCTGTAACACCTGACCGCCCAAATTGGGTCTAGCTGTTACAAATCGAGATAAACGGAAAGGCAGGCAGCCAATGTCTCGTTCTGTAACATCTAGCCGCGCAAATCGACTCTTACTGTTACAGATTGAGACAAATAGGCAGGCGGGAAAATAACATCTCAATCTGTAACAGCTGGCGACCAAAAACGGACCCAGATGTTACAGATTGAGATTGTTTTGGAGCAAGCGCGGCGCCGATGGTCTATTCCACATTTAGCTCTTGCATAACTGTGCATAGTGTATATATACTGTGCTTACCGGTTATATACACGTGTAGCCCAACAGCTAAGGAGCCGCTGTGGACATCATCCTATCCAATTCGAGCGATAAGCCCATCTACGAACAGATATCCTCGCAGGTCAAAGCTCAAATCCTTTCGGGCACGCTCACTGCGGGAGCCAAACTCCCCAGCATCCGTGCGCTCGCGAGCGATCTTGGCGTGAGCGTCATCACCACCAAGCGCGCCTACGCCGACCTGGAGCAGCTCGGGTTTATCTGCACCGTGCAGGGCAAGGGCTGTTTTGTCGCCGAAGGCAACCAAGAGCTCTTGCGTGAAAACCAGCTCTGCCATATCGAAGAGCTGCTCGCGAAAGCGGCAAGCCAGGCCGAGGCCCTGGGCGTCACGCGCGACAAGCTGCACGAGATGCTCGACCTGGTAGCCCCCGAAACCATGCAGTAGCCATCTGCAAGAAAGGCTATACCATGCAAAACCTTTTAGAACTCAAAGGCATCTCACGCCATGTGAGTGACCGTTTTTCGCTGCGCGACGTCACGCTTGCCGTGGAGCCTGGCCAGATCGTCGGCTTTGTGGGTGCCAACGGTGCCGGCAAAACAACGACGATTCGAGCCGCGCTTGGGCTTATCAAACTCGATGCCGGCGAGGTACACCTGTTTGGGCAGCACTGTGGCGCCGACGCACCCGGTGAGGCGCAGCGCTGCCTGCGTTCCCACATCGGTCTTGTCCTGGACACGTGCCCCTTCCCCTCCACGCTCAAGGTGGGCCAGATCGAGTCGCTCGTAGGCCCGGCGTACCCCACGTGGGACCGCGAAACGTTCGCCCGATTCATCAACCGATTTGGCCTCGATCCCAAGACAAAGGTCAAGGGCCTCTCCCGCGGCATGGGCATGAAACTGCAGCTTGCCTGCGCACTCAGCCACAAGGCCAAGCTGCTCGTTTTGGACGAAGCCACCGCGGGCCTCGATCCCATGGCGCGCGAGGAGCTGCTTGATGAGCTGCTCGCCTTTGTTTCCGACGGCCTGCACAGCGTGCTGTTCTCGAGCCACATTACGTCCGACCTCGATCGCGCTGCCGACCGCGTCATCTGCATCGATAACGGCTCGATTGTGTTTGACCTGCCGCGCGAGGACATTACCGGCATCGTCCACTGCACCCAAGCACAGGCCGCCGAGCTTATGGCTTGCGTCAAAGGTGCCCTCGCCGCCCGCCATGCCTACAGCGTGGACGTACTCGTACCCAACCGTCGCGAAACACTCGAGGCCTTCCCCGAGATTCCCTGCGATCGGGCAACCATTGATGACTATCTGCGTCTCATGCTGAAAGGGGCTTCGAAATGAAACGCGCCTTTATGTCCGAACTCGCCATCGTTCGCACGCTCATCCCGAGCATCGCGGGCGTCGGCCTGTTTTTATTCGTCGTGCTGTCCCTCGCCAACACGTCGGTCGGCGACTCTGGCACAAGTGCCGGCGCCTGTGCGGTCAGTGCCATGTCGCCCATCATGGTCATGAGCTCGCTGGCCGGCTTCGACAATCAAAATAGCTGGGAGCGTTATCGGGCAACGCTGCCCTTCTCGCGCAAAGACATTATTTGTGCACGCTACCTGAGCGTTATTGTCTTCTCCGCCGTCATGGCATGTGCAGCTACGCTTTTGAGTATCGTCGCCATCCCGCTCTTCAACAGCGCGGGCATTCCTTCGACGGGACAGACGGTCTTTGAAATCGCAATCGCCTCGGCAGCCTCGATGCTCATTTCCCTCATGATGGTGTTTTTGGCGCAGCCGCTGTTCTTTCGATTTGGACACATGGAGGCGCTGCGCCTATCCGTCGGCCTGTTTGCCATGCTCGGGTGCCTTACCATGGCAACGTTGAGTTCCTCCAACCCCATCAGCAACTGGCTCATGTCGATTGCCGGAGCGAATCCCGATCCCGCCGTCCTTGGCTGTCTGTGCGCAGGAATTGCCGTACTGGCCCTCGTGCTATGTGCAATCAGCTGCACCATCAGCATCAAGGTCTATCGAGCACGCGACCTGTAATCGACAGCTAAAGGGCTTGGGCGGCACCCCACCTCATTTACTAGATAAGAAGAAGCAGCAACAACGTCGCTACCACCCTTCACGACATGCCGTTTAGATCTCGGCAACCAAAGAGAAGCCGACAGCATATCTTCGATTCGAGCCTTAACCAAATGCCCTCTCGAACTATGGCCCCTGTCTCACCACAGCGATATCAAAGCTTCATGGCGGGACGGTATCATCGGACGAGCGCCGTAATCTGGCGCGGTCGTTCTTTGGGGAGGCATTTCACCCGTGTCGTGGGTCGCAGCAGCATTTGTGTCGGCTTTCTTTGCCGGCATCACATCTATCCTGGCCAAATGCGGCATCAAGCAGACCGACTCCGATGTCGCGACGGCCATTCGCACCTGCGTGGTGCTCGTTTTCGCCTGGGCAATGGCGGGCATTTCTGGATCCATTGGAACCATTGGCAGCATCGAATCCAGATCCTGGCTCTTTCTCGTCCTCTCGGGACTCGCCACCGGTGCTTCGTGGATCTGTTACTTTAAGGCGTTGGGCATCGGAGACGTCAATAAGGTCGTACCAGTCGACAAGATGAGCACCGTACTCGCTGCACTGATCGCCATCGTGCTTTTTGGCGAGACGAGCAACCTTGCGGTTAAGCTCGTGGGAACCGCTGTCATCACCCTCGGCACATTTTTAATGATCGAGAAGAAGCAGTCCGCCGGACCCGAGCAGCAGCAAGACCGGACCTGGCTCGCTTACGCCCTCGGTGCCGCCGCGTTCGCGGCGCTCACGTCCATCCTTGCCAAGGTTGGCATCGAAGGCGTCGAGTCCAACCTGGCCACGGCAATCCGTACCTGTGTGGTACTGGTTATGGCATGGGCAATCGTGGCAGCCAAGGGAAAACTGGAGCAGGTCGCGCACGCTGACCGGCGCGAACTCACATTTCTCGCAACATCGGGCATCGCGACCGGAGCATCGTGGCTGCTCTATTACTATGCCATCGCTGCAGGCCAGGTGAGTGTCGTGGTGCAGATCGACAAACTATCGATTGTCGTATCGGTACTATTTGCGCGCCTGGCATTCAACGAAAAACTCTCACGACGCAGCGCCATCGGTCTCGCCCTCATCGTCCTGGGCACCGCCGCGCTTGCAATTTGGAAGTAGCGCCGATACCGAACGAAATCCAGTCCACCCGCAAATCCGTGACACAGCGCCCGCACCGGACTTGAGATGTTTGTACTGACCGCGCGCTGCCGCGCTACTTGCGCAGCGGCTTGGGCAGTGGAATGCCAGCGGCAATGGCTGCGGCGATGATCATGCAGACGATACCCTTGAGTGGGAAACACATAAGCAGCAGGCCCACAACCATGACAGGCTGGCGCATGACGGCGCCCATCGTCGATGCCGTGCAGACGGCGACGCAAAAGACCGGATCTGCGCCGGTGAGGATGGCAAGGCCATAGCCCAGGCTTACGCCCGAGAAGATAACGGGGAAGAAGTGGCCGCCGCGCCAACCAAGGTTGATGAGGGCGGGCGTCAGCATGGCCTTAACAAGACCGGTCGCGATAAGCACGCCGGCGGGAATGGTGAGGTAGGTCTCCATAAGTACATCGGCCTGGGTCTCGCCGGCAAACATGGTGTAGGGCAAGACCGTGCCGCAGATGGCGAGCGCCAGACCGGCCAGCATGGCCTTGACGACAGGACGCTCCCCTATTGCATGGGACAGCGCCTCGCTCGCGTGCTCCGAGACAAAGTACAGCCAGCCGCAAACGGTGCCAACCAACGCCAGCGGAATGAGCCAGACAAGTTCCAGATTGCCCACCTCGGCGGACTCGAACCTGGGCATGCCCATGCAGCCGCCCACAAGTTGGCCAAGCAGCAGGTAGGTGCCCAGACCGCCAGCGATCGCGATACCGTAGACCACCGTCTTCTGTGCCTTGGGCAGCTTGATGGTGATCTCGCCGGACGCGGACCCATCGTCGGCGTCTTCGCCCTGGCCGTCGGCGCTACCGGCGAGCGGCGCCACAAAGCCAAAGACGGGCGCGGTAAAGAGCGCCGTCAGCGCGGCCTGGGTGCCCAGCAGCGTGAGCTCCCTAAACTCGGCGCCAAAGCGGCGCATGCGGTCGCCGACCCAGCTGCACAGACCCGCGATAACGCCGGTCAGGCCGGCCTCCGGTCCAATACTTCCGCCAAACAGCAGCGGCAGCAATGCCGCGAGCGAAAGCCTGCCCAGATTGTCATACGGGTAGCGCCCATCTTGCTTAACCTTAGCCATCACCTGGTTGAGGTCGTCGGTCTTGGTGCCCGTAAGCTTTTCGTACAGACCGATCAGCAGGCCGCCCAGCAGGCAGACAAAAAACGGATACGGCAGAAAACCGAACGGGCCGCTGGCGAGTTCGGGCGACGCCGCGCCCAGCATGTGCGGAATCTCGGTCCACAGATAGTCGACACCGTGCTCCATCGCAAAGAAGAACAGCCAGACTGCGGCACCTGCGAACGCACCGGTCACGGCAACGCTCATTAAAAACAGCGCGCGGTTTTTGGGTTTGGCAAGGCTATCCATCGGGTCCTCCCGCGGTCAAAGTCGACATAGATACGTTTTATTGTAGAGCGAGCGTTGCCCAGACAAGCCAACCATCCGCGCTGCAAACGGCACCATTGGGAGTCATAGCGGAACAGGCTCAAGACTTATCCGTTAATAATCGAGGCAATCTCGCGCAAATCGTCGGCAAAGTAGATGCCTTGTTGGCGCTGCGGACTCGACAATGCCTTTTCGATCATGTGCCCGAGCAGGGCTTTGAGGTCGTTGTAGTACCCACCCAGGTTGTACAGAATGCACGGAGCACTCAGGTGCCCCAACGATACCGCGGACATGACCTCGGCAATCTCCTCGAGCGTGCCCGTCCCACCGGGAAAGGCGATGAACGCATCACCGAGCTCGATCATCTTGGCTTTGCGCTCGGCCATGTCACTTGTAACGATAAGGTCGTCGATGCCCTCGTGCTGGAACTCCGCCTCGATAAAAAAGCTCGGCTCAACGCCCGTCACGCGTCCGCCTGCCCCGAGCACGCTATCGGCAAGCGCGCCCATCAGGCCCGATTTGGACCCGCCGTATACCAGCGCGTGCCCGTTGGAGCCAATCCAGTTGCCCAGTTCTTGCACCGCAGGCAGAAATGCTGGGTCGTTACCAACGCTGGCGCCCAGATACACGGTGATATTCATATTCAATCCCCCTCGTCGTGACGCACGGCGCCCGCTCTAGCGTTGGCGGCGGCGATATTCGCGCACACGGCGCGACAGGTCGGCGAGCTCGTCACGATCAAGCTCTTCCAAATGCTCAAGATCGTCCATAAAGCGCGCCATGGTGTCCTTTTGGCGCAGCTTAATGAGCGTATTGCAGTAGTTCACCGCCACACCCGTGAGCATGGCGATGTAGAAGATGCTGATGACGCTCAGGACGACGGTAATAGCGCGGGCGACCGGCGTTTCGGCCGGGATATCGCCAAAGCCGATGGTCGAGACCGTCTCAAAGCTAAACCAGAGACCATCGCCAAACGTGAGGGTCGTGGGCTCGGACAGCCAGACAGCCGTTGAGCACAGCAGATAGAAGATAAGAAACAGGCCCGTGATGCGCGCAAAGCCAGCCTGGCGTAACACGTCGGCAAGCGTCCTGAGCTTTTTCATCGCGACCCTTTCCACGGACAACCAATCACGTTCGCTCGGTATTGTCCCACGCCTCCCCCGCAAACGGAACTAGTCATTGGGGACGTTCTTAAATGACTAGTCGTTTAAGAACGTCCCCAATGACCACCAGCTGCCGACTGGGCAGGCTGAGCTGGTGTCCTTATGCGGTATTGTCTCGATTCGTTAGGATTGCACGTGAGAGCTTCCGCTGTCCTTCGTTCAGTTATATGTCGCACCCTGGCCGCCGCGCTTACCGCGCTCGCCGTACTGAGCGCCGTCGCGCCCGCCCCTGTCTTTGCCGCCGACTCCGATCAGCAGGTCAAAACGGTCCGCGTCGGCTGGCTCGTCAACAACGAGGGCTTCCAGGACGGCACCCCCGGCGAGCGTCTCTCGGGATGGGGTTACGAGTACCTCCAGACTCTGTCGTACTACACGCCCGGCTGGCGGTACGAATACGTCTCCGGCACCTTCACCGAGCTTATGGACATGCTCGAGGCAGGCGAAATCGACCTCATGCCCAACATCTCCTACTCCGAGGAACGCGCCCAAAAGCTGCTCCTTTCCTCGAACCCCGAGGGCACCGAGCGCTACTTCATCTACGCCAAGCCCGATCGAGACGATCTGGCCAAGGGTGACCCCCAAGCGCTCCAAGGCCTTACCATCGGCTGCAACCCCGGCGTTATGCAAACCTTCGTTGGCCAGCAGTGGCTCGCCAACGAAGGCATTACCTGCACCTATAAAGAAATCGACACTGGCGGTGCCCTCTTTGACGCGCTCGCAAACAACGAGGTCGATGCCATCATCATGAACGACACGACCTCGTCGCCCAGCGCCTCCCCCATGTTTTACATTGGTTCGAGCGACTACTTTTTTGCCGTCCCCAAAAGCCGCTCCGACCTGATGGACGACATCAATGCCGCCATGTCGGCAATCGCCCGCGTCAACCCACGCTATATCGACGAAGTCAAATCTAACTACTCGGCCCAAAACAGCGGTTCATCATCGCTCAACGGCCCCGAACGTTCCTGGCTCAAAGCAAATGACAACACCATCACGCTCGGCTACATTACGGGCAAACTCCCCTACTGCAACGAAGACGAAGACGGCAAAATGGAAGGCTCGCTCGCATCGCTTGCGACGACGCTGCACGATAAATTTGGCATTACGGTCAAAACCGTCCCCTTTGATAGCTACAAGATGATGTCAAAGGCCCTGTCAAAGGGAAGCATAGACGTTGCGCTGCCGGTATACCGAGATTACTGGTTTGCCGAGCAAACAGGCGTTGCGCAGTCGGTATCGTTGGGGACCATATCCCTCACCGCCATCCACACCGGCAGCGACCTGAACAAAGACCTTCAGAACATCGCCTGTACCAAATCATCATTTGTCAACAAAAATGCACTTGAAAATCTGTTCCCCACAGCGACCGTGACCGAATACCAATCCGACAATGAAGCGTTCGACGCTCTCAGGAAGGGAACGGCGCGCTGCATCCTCGCTCCCAGTTCACGTGTAAAAACTATCGGCGACCGTCATGATCTCAAGGACTACGAGACGGTCGAGCTCCCTGACACCTGTGAGCTCTCGTGCTGGATTTCGCGCGGAAAGCCCGAGCTGCTGGGAATCATCAACAAGGGCATCATCAATGCCGGAGAATCGCTCTCCGCAAGCAATTACTCCTCCACGTCGTACACGACCCAGGAATCAGACACGCTTCAATTCCTTTTTCGCAACCGCACCGCCATTGCCGCTACCCTCATCGGTATGTTGTCGGTCGGCATCGTGCTGCTCATCTGGGCGCTCGTGCGCGCTCGAACCGAGCGCAAAAAAGCCGACGCTGCCAACGCCGCTAAGACGGCATTCCTCACGCGCATGAGCCACGACATCCGTACGCCGCTCAACGGTATCCTGGGCCTTATCGAAATCGAGGAATTGAAGGAAGGCGATATCAAGGTCGCCCGCGAGAGCCGTGCCAAGGCGCGCGTTGCCGCCAATCACCTGCTCTCGCTGATCAACGACATCCTCGAGATGGGCAAAATCGAAGACCGCAAGCTAACACTGGAGCATGCGCCTTTTAACCTCAAAGAGCTCTGTGACAATACGCTGGTTCTGTGCAAGCTCCGCGCGTCCAGTAACGGCATCACCATGCAGGACAATAGTCTGCCGTACGCCACGGGGCCATACATGATCGGCAGTCCCACCCATATCCGACAGATCATGATCAACCTATTAGACAACAGCATTAAGTACAACAAGCACGGCGGCTCCGTCACCTTTAGCTCAAAGACCAAGCCACTCGATAACGGGCGCGCGCTCTTTTGCTTTAGCGTTTCGGATACCGGCATTGGCATGACTCCCAAGTTTTTAAAGCATATCTATGAGCCGTTTGCCCAAGAAGGTGACGATGCGCGCAGCAAGTTCCAAGGAACCGGCATGGGCATGCCAATCGTCAAGTCGCTTATTGAACTGATGGGCGGTACGATTGAGATTTCGAGTGAGGTTGGCGTGGGGAGTACGTTCAACGTCCAGATTCCGCTCGATATCGACAAGAACCCTCAGGCGCGGGCAGATACGGTCGAGAGGGTGCTCGACTGCTCGCTCGCCGACATGAACGTGTTGCTCGCCGAAGACAACGAATTGAATGCCGAGATTGCCCAGACGCTGCTAGAATCCGAGGGCGTCGTGGTCACCTGCGCCGCCAATGGCAACGAAGTCGTCGATCTGTACCTGTCACATCCCGCCGGCAGCTTCGATGCGATTCTGATGGACATCATGATGCCGGGCATGGACGGCTATGAGGCAACCCGCGCGATTCGTCTGAGCGAGAAGGTCGATGCAGCCGATATCCCCATCATCGCGCTCACCGCCAACGCCTTTGCCGAGGACGCCAAGGCGGCACACGATGCCGGCATGAACGCCCATCTGTCCAAACCGCTCGACTTTAACAAGCTCAAAAACATACTCGCCCGCATCAAGAAAAACGGATCCGTTTCGCTATAGTTTGTGCTCAACCACCACGCACGACCAGAAAGGAAACCAACGATGTTTAGGCCCTTACGTCGAAAGAAACGCGCCATCACTGACGAGGAAGCGCGCGAACTGCTCGCTACCTGCAAGCGCGGCGTCTTTGCCGTCAACGGCGACGATGGCTACCCGTACGCCATTCCCGTCAACTACTTCTTTGACGCCGAGCACGACAAGATTTATTTCCATGGCGCCAAGGCTGGCCACAAGGTCGACGCACTCAAGCGCGATGACAAGGTCTGCTTTACCGTTTACGGCAACGAGTGGTACAAGGACGGTGACTGGGCTCCCTACGTTATGAGTACCGTAGTCTTTGGCCGTTGTCGCCTGGCGAATGACACCCCCGCGTTTATCGAGGATAAAGTTCGCCAGCTCGCGCTTAAGTACTACCCTTCTGCCGAAGAAGTCGAAGAGGAAATCGCCAAGGACATTAAGGGCGTCCAGCTCTACGAGATTACGATTGAGCATCTTTGCGGCAAGCAGATTCAAGAAAAATAAACCTCCGCAGCAGGTCTGCGCCCAATGGTTACAGACGTTTTACCATGCGGGACCTTCCAGCCGGCTTGGCAGAAGGCCCCGCATGCAGTGCTCACTTACCGTGCATTAAAAACGTAGCGGTCCAAGCGGTCGCACGCTTCCCTTACGCGCGAAAGCGGCAGCGCCAAATTCACGCGAATGTGGCAGGGCCCGTGGAACGGGCGGCCGTCCTGATACCCCACGCCCACGCGCGCCCCCTCGTCGAGCAACCACTGAATATCGCGGCCATGCTCGCGGCACCACTCGGTGCAGTCCAGAAACACCATGTACGTGCCCTGCGGACGCGAATAGGACACGCCCTCAAAATGCTCGTCCACGTAATCGCAGAAGTACTCGATATTGCTGGCAAGCACCTGGTTGAGCTCGTCCACCCACTCGTAGCCCTGCGGCTGGTAGGCACCGATAAGCGCATGCATGGAGAGGACATTCATCTCGTTGTAGTGAGTCTTGTTGGACACGGCGCACACGCGGTCGCGCAGCGTCTCGTTGTAGACAATGTGGTAGCTGCCGACCAGGCCCGCCAGGTTGAACGTCTTGCTGGGCGCATAGAGGGCAACCGTGCGCATGCGGGCGTCCTCGCTCACCGACTGCGTCGGGATATGCTTGTGCCCCGGCAGGATGATATCGGACCAAATCTCGTCCGAGATCACCACGCAATCGTGCTGGCGATAAATGTCCATAGCGCGCTCGATCTCGTCGCGCTCCCATACGCGGCCGCAGGGATTGTGCGGCGAGCAGAACACCGCGGCATGAATGTGGTTTTGGGCGAGCTTGCGCTCCATGTCCTCAAAGTCCATACGCCACACGCCTTGATCGTCGAGCTTAAGCGGGCTGTGGACAATGCGATAGCCCGCGGCTTCGATGGACTTGGTAAAACCGATGTAGGTGGGGCTATGGACCAGCACAGCATCGCCTGGCTGGACATACGCGCGCAACGTCGACACGACACCGCCCAGCACGCCGTTTTCGTAGCCGATATGCTCAGGCGCCAAGCGCTCAACGCCGTTGCGACGGCTCTGCCATTCGATGATGCGGTCAAAGTACTCGGGACGCGGGTTAAAGTAGCCAAACATGGGATGCTGGGCGCGCTGAATAATGTGCTCCTGGACCGTGGGCACCGTGGCGAAGTTCATGTCCGCCACCCACATGGGTATGCGGTCGAAGCCCTCGTCGGGTGCGTTCGGGGCCATACCGGGGATCTCGCCCCAAGAGTCAACGGCAATGGAGTCCATGCCGTGGCGGTCGATAAGCGAGCTAAAGTCGTATTTCATGCTGAGCTCCCATGCAAAGTGATTGTTTTGGTAGGCGTTATTGTCCGCCAGCGTGGGCGGTTTTGGCATGAGGTTTGCTGTTGATTTTGACGGATACGGATAGATGGCCGGCTAGTCCCGCGCGTCGTTGATGGCGCGTTGATGGCGGTTACCGTCAACCTGGCTCCGTCGACCGTAAACGATATGTCAAGCCCGGCGTAAGCCAAATGGTAAATGCGGTTTGGCTCGTGCTTGCTGCCCGCGCGGCGCGGATCTTGACGAAGAACCTCGACCAAGCCAGGAAGCTTTGCAGGCGGGACCATATCCTGCAGCGTCTGCGGGAACTCGACGTCGAGCTCTTGCCACGGAGCGTCCTCAATCCAGCCGCCCGTTGCATCCGGGTGGCAGTCCGCAAACGGAATGTAGGGCTTAATGTCGTAGATGGGCGTGCCGTCGCGCAGGTCGGCCCCCAGCACATGGATGATGGGGCCGTTGCCGGTGAGCTCAACGCGATCGAGCTTGACGCAGGTAAGCCCGATGGGATTAGGGCGAAACGGACTGCGCGTGGCAAAGACACCCACGCGCTCGGCTCCGCCCAGACGCGGCGGGCGCACGGTCTTCGACCACTTGACGTTGGTGCCGGACCTGTCCTGCGACTTGGCATCGGCAGCTATGTCCTTAGCCGTGCCGCCGGGCGTTCCGTTTTCGAAGCGCCACAGCAGCCACAGGTGAGAGAAGGAGTCCAAACCCTCAACCGCTGCATTGGAGGCAAATTCCGGCTCAAAAACGATGCGTCCCTGCAGATGGGGCGCCAAAAAGCTGTTGCGCGGAATGCCGAACTTCTGCGGCAGGTCGGTATGTATGTGTGCGATAGGTTCCATGCCGGTCATTGTACGGCATGGAGGCGCGGGGCGTTGCGCGCAATTCTTCGCCGCGGTCCGCAGTCGTGCAACCAACGGTTGCTTGGAAGGGTGCCTGCCGCCGCGTATGCTTAAGCTATCAACCAGCAGAAAGGAGCCGCTATGGCCTTTGCAGAAAAGCTCATTGCCATCCGTCGCGCCCATCACCTTACCCAAGAGCAGCTCGCCGCCAAGCTCTTCGTCACACGCCAAGCCGTCAGCCGTTGGGAGCGCGGCGAAGTCACCCCGGGCATCGACATGATGAAGCTCATCGCCGCCGTAACCGGCGAACCCCTGTCTCACCTGCTCGAAATGCCCGAGCATTATTGCCAGAGCTGCGGCATGATACTCACGCCCGACGACTGCGGCACCGACGCCACGGGCACCACGACCGACCATTACTGCAAGTGGTGCTACGACCACGGCAAGTACACCTACGACACCACCATGGAGGCGATGATTGAGGATTGTGCCCCGCGGCTGGCGCAAAACACCGGCATGTCGCTCGACGAAGCCGTCTCGCTCATGGGCGCCGTCCTGCCGCAACTGGAGCGCTGGCACACCGTGCAGGAAAACGAAGAGCGCTACGGCGCCGAGGCGCGGGCGCGCTATGGCGATGAGGCTATCGATGCAGCAAACGAAACGTTACTGGACATGGATCCTCAGACATGGACCGACATGAAGGAACTTGAACGCGCTATTCTGGGTCAGCTCTCGATTGCCATGAGTGACGGCGATGCGGACGGAAACGAGGCTCGCAAGCTTGTCGCGATGCATCGTCGTTGGATTGGTCTCAACTGGGGACGCGAACCCCAGGACGAAGCACACCTGGGCCTCGCCCACGGCTATCTTGCCGATCAGCGCTTTATCGACTACTACGACAAGCCCTGCGGCACCGGAGCCACGGCGTTTCTGGTACAGGCCATCGAGTCGTCGTTGACGCGCGCATAGACCGCGGCGGCTTTGGGTATTTCAATCAAAACCTCAACCGATTGGAGACCTATGGCTACTGATCATGAGCTCGAGCTGTACGTTATGACCGGCTGCCCGTATTGCATAAAGGTCAAGCGTTTCCTTGCCGATAACGGCGTGACCATTCCCGAGCGCAATATCTCGACCGATACCGAAGCCGAGCAGACGCTCATCGCCGTCGGCGGAAAACGCCAGGTTCCCTGCCTGTTCATCGACGGCAAACCACTCTACGAATCGAGCGACATCATCGCGTGGGCACAGGAGAACCTGCTCTAACACTCGCGTTGCGACCGGCTCGCCCCAACCTATACGACCCAAACATGTACACCAGCATCCAAAGTCGACATTTTTCGACATCTTTGGATGCTGGTGTACAGCTTTTGCGGGTAGTCATCGGGGACGTTCTTAAATGCCTAGTCGCTAAAGAACGTCCCCGATGTCTAACTAGCCGCGGAAGCGGGCTGCGGATGCGAGCGGTTGCTCGCGAAAGACGCGGTCGACGGCGGCGCGGTATTCGTCGACCTTCTTGGTCTTGCGCACGATCTTATGGACGGTGGCGGGATCGGCGAAAGCGCACTTGGCGTAGAACCACCACTCCTTCATGCGAAAGACCGCGTTGCCGCCAATCTCTTCTGCATAGGCCGCGAACAGCGTGTCATGGAAACGTTGCAGCTCGGCGACGGTGGCGGCAGGGCCGCCGTTTACCATGCGTGCCAGCGCAGGGTTTGCAAGCAGACCGCGGCCTAGCATTACATGGCGCGTGTCGGGATAGGCAGCAACCAGCGCATCCATGTCCTCGAGGTCAAAAATGTCGCCGTTATAGGCTACCGGGAACGGCGCCCGCTCAAGCGTCTCGCCATAATACTCTTTGCGCGGCGAGCCCGTATAGCGATCCTTTTGCACGCGCGGATGCACGATCAGCTCGGCAAGCGGCATACGACAGTAGAGATCGAGCACGCGCTCGTACTCAGCATCGCTCTCAAGCCCCAGCCTGGTCTTTACCGACACCGGCAGTGGTGAGCGCTCGCACACGTCGCTCAAAAACACCTCGAGCTCATCCAGGTTGCGCAAGAAACCCGAACCCTTGCCCTTGGCAACGACTGTTCCCGAGGGACATCCCAAGTTGAGGTTGACCTCGTGGTATCCCATGTCGGCGAGCACCTGTGCCGCCCACACAAACTCATCCGCGTTCTTGGACATGAGCTGAGGCACCACGTTAAGCCCCTGGTTATTGGCAGGATCGACCTCCTTAAACGCCTTGCCGCCAAAGCGATTGCCCACCCGCGGCGGCGGCAAAAACGGCGTGTAGCAGCAGTCGAGCGCACCAAAGCATTCTGCATGCACGCGGCGGAACACATGCCCGGTAATCCCCTCCATGGGGGCCAGCGATAGAATCATCAACATCAACTTTCAAATCAATGTGACAAAGGGACCGTCCCTTTGTCACATTTGTACATCATTCGAGTGTTTATTTTGGCACAGCGGCGCAGGCAATCCCATGCATGTTATTCGTCCTTGGGCAGCGGCTTCATGCTCCAAAAGATGACGTTCATAATGATGACAATCACCAGGACAACACCATTGGCCACCCAAAAGCCCATGTTGAGCCCAAGCCACTCCGTAGTCCCAAACAAATCGATCCAAATCTGAGCCCAGTTCATGTGAACGCTCCTCTCTACATCGAAGTCACTACAGCAGCTCGCCGTAACGCTTGACATAGGCCTTCTTAAGGCTCGTCGCCAGCGCCATGTACAGCAAGATGCACGGAATCAGGAACAAGAAGTACTCGATGGGCAGTGCTCCCAGACCCAGCGTGGGGCCAAGCGGGCTAAACGGGATCAGCGTGAGCAGTGCAATGCCGGTCATCGTGAGCAGCATCACCGGAGCCGAGGCACGACTCTGGATAAACGGCAACTTGGGCGTGCGAATCATATGGATAACCAAAGTCTGGCTCCACATGGATTCGACGAACCAACCAGCCTGGAACAGCGCGATGTAGGCCAGCTGCATCTGCTCCAGCGCGGCACCCGAGTAGACGCTCGCCAGCTCGTTGAACAGTACACCGTGGCTCACAAACAGGGGGCAGAAGACAAAGTACATAAAGATGTAGGTCATAAAGTCGAAGATGGAGCTGGTGGGCCCAATCCAGATCATGAACCTGCCGACACTCGAGGCATCCCAGGCACGTGGCACGCGCAGGAACTCCTCGTCCACGTTGTCCCAGGGAATCGCCAGGCAGCTGCAGTCATAAATCAAATTGAGCAAGATCAGCTGAATGCTCATCATGGGCAAGAACGGCAGCAGGGCAGACGCGGCAAGTACGCTGAACATGTTGCCGAAGTTGGAGCTCGCGGTCATCTTGATGTACTTGATCATGTTGGCGTAGGTCTTACGCCCCTCGACGATGCCCTCCTCGAGCACCATCAGATCCTTCTCGAGCAAGATGATGTCGGCGGACTCCTTAGCAACGTCGACGGCCGTGTCGACCGAGATGCCGATGTCAGACGACTTCATGGCTGAGGCGTCGTTGATACCGTCGCCCATATAGCCCACCACATGCCCGTTCGCACGCAGGACGGAAACGACGCGCGACTTTTGGTCGGGCGTGAGCTTGGCGAAGACCTGCACATCCTCGGCCCGGCGAGCGAGCTCGGCGTCATCCATGTCAGCGATGTCACTGCCGAGCAACATGTTGTTGACCTGCAGCCCCACCTGTTTGCAGATGGTACGCGTAACCTTCTCGTTGTCGCCAGTCAGGATCTTGGTGGCAACGCCGTGATTGCGCAGCGCCTCGATCGCATCGGCCGTCGACTCTTTGGGCGGATCCAAAAAGGCCAGGTAGCCGATTAGGACCATGTCGCGCTCATCCTCGGCGCTAAAGGCACCGGCGGGTGACGGGTTGGACTTTTGAGCAATCGCCAGCACACGGAAACCGTCGTCATTAAGGTCGGAAACTGTCGCCAGAATGCGCTCGCGCACCTCGTCGTCCAGCACATGAACGCCGCCGTCGATCTCGGCATGCGAGCACACCGACAGCATTTCCTCGACCGCGCCCTTGGTAACCATCTGGGTCTTGCCGCTGCGATCGCGCACCACCGTGGTGAGGCGACGGCGCGTAAAGTCGAACGGCACCTCATCGACCTTCACGTAGGCCTCGGAAAGATCGGTGAGACTCGGGTCGTTTTGCTCCTCTTCCTCCGTGCACTTAATGATCGCCAGATCCATCAGATTCTTGTAGCCCGTCTGGAAATAGCTGTTGAGGTAGGCGTGGCGCAAAACGCGCGAATCCTCCTGGCCGTCGATGTTCCAGTGATACTCCAGCACCACCTGGTCCTGCGTAAGCGTGCCGGTCTTGTCGGTGCACAGCACGTCCATCGCGCCAAAGTTTTGAATCGAGTTGAGGTTCTTAACGATCGTCTGCTTTTTACTCATGGCAACCGCGCCCTTGGCAAGGCACGTGGTAACGATCATGGGCAGCATCTCGGGCGTCAGACCCACGGCAATGCTGATGGCGAACAGGCCGGCATCGAGCCAATTGCCCTTCGTGACGCCGTTGATCAAAAAGACAAACGGAACCATTACCATCATAAAGCGGATGAGCACCCACGAGACGCTGTTGACGCCCTTGGAAAAGCTCGTCTCCGCAGCGTCGTCGGACAGGCTCGACGCCATGGAACCAAACAGGGTCTGCTCGCCCACGCTAAAGACGAGCGCCGTCGCGCTGCCCGATATCACGCTGCTGCCCATGAGGGCAATGTTCTCGAACGACGTGGCCGAATCGGACTCGGTGCAGGTCGTGGGGACCTTCTCGACCGGCTCGCTCTCGCCCGTCAGGCTGGCCTGGCCCACAAAGAGGTCCTTGGCCTCGATAATCCTCACGTCGGCGGGAATCATGTCACCGGCGGACAGATGCACGATGTCGCCGACCACCACGTCGTCGATGGGAATCTCGGTCCTGGGGACATCCTTGCGGGTGACCGTCACGGTGGTCGTGATCATGTCGAGCAGCTTTTCGGCCGCATTGCCGCTACGCGCTTCCTGGACATAGCGCAGCGTGCCCGAAAGAACCACCATCGTGGTGATGATAATCACCGTCAGCGGGTCAAAGTCCTCCGGCGTGTTGCCCATCATCGACAACGCCGGGAATATCATGTCCGTCGTTGCCGAGATAATGGCTAGGAAAAACAGGATTGCCGTAAAGGGATTGACGAATGCATCCGCGAGCTTGCGGACAAGCGACTTTTTCTTGCCGCGCGTGACCACGTTGCGTCCGTTATCGGCCTCGCTGTGCGCGACCTCGTCGCGGTCCAGACCACCCAGGTTCGAGCCCACCCAGGACATGGCGTCCATCAGCGGGATAGTTGCCGCATGCTGGATGCGGCCCTCTGCACGATGCCTGATCAGTTCGTTTTGCGCCTGGACTGCAGATGGCGTATGGCGCATATTCAGCTTCTTCAATTGCCTTGCTCCGTTCTGTCGATCGGATGCAGAGCCGTCTAGCCGCGACGCCCGCCATTAAGGTGGACCTGCGCCGGCAGACATCGCCCTGCCTTGCTGGTACTGTCACTGCCGCTCACGGTCCTCACCTTCCCTTCGCGTCTGCGACTGTCCTTAGAATAGAAAAGCCGCAAGACCGGGCACATGGCTGGTTTCTTGCGGCTTTCTTGCGATTTGGCAAGGATTGTCAGAGTGGCTTTTGGGGTCGATAGAAGCGGACGATTCAACGCGTTACTCGGCTATTTTATAGCCCACACCCCAAACAGTTAGCAGGTACCGGGGATTGTCGGGCTCGGGTTCAATCTTCTTTCGGATCTTGCGGACAAAGGCCATGATGTTACTGTCATCGAGCAGATATTCGTCTTGCCATACAGCGCGATAGATTTCCTCTTTGCTAAAGACTGTGCCCCGGTTGCTCGCCAAAAAGGCCAGGATATCGAATTCTTTGGGCGTGAGCGAAACGGGCGCGCCCGACACTTTAACGGTGCGCGAAGCCAGATCGATGGAAAGATCGCCGATAACGATGGGCTCCGCAGCGGCACTTGTCTGCGAGCCGGCAACTGTCAGTTCTATGGCGGTCAGCCCGCCCGATGCGATATCGGCAAACACGGGTGCAAGTTCGAGAGCGGCGGCGCTACCGGACGAGAACGGCGCGTTGCTGAGCTCGGCGGCCTCTGCCGGCGTAATCGCTATGTTGGTTCTGTTGGTACGCATAGAACCGCCCTAGAACAGACTGCTCGAGCGGGACAGGTAAACCCGCTTGATCGTCGAAACAACAACAAGATACAACACGCTCAGCAGTGCAACGATGCCCAGATACCACATGGGCAGCGTGACAAGGCCGAGCAGTTGCGCGGCAGGACTCAGCGCGAGAAGGGCCGAGGCGATAAGCATGGTGGCGACCATTATCACGAGCGGACGACACGGCCGGTCCCCGTCGCGAACGTTCCGCGCTCGCAAGACGAGGAGCACGAGCGATTCGGTCCAAGCGCACTCCAGTAACCATCCGGTCTGGAAGGTCGCGATAAAGGCCGCCTGGCCCGCAGCACTCAACGTGACAAAGGACCCACCGCACACCGCGGGGCAAACGCCCAGGAGTAAAATGGCAAACGTGATGATGTCAAACGCCGAACTCGCGAAGCCAAAGTGAAGCATAAAGCTGCCGAGGCCCTTGCCCGACCATGCCTTGGGACGGGCGATCTCCGCATCGTCGACGTTATCCCACGAGAGCGCCAGGCAGGTGGCGTCATAGCACAGGTTGAGCAAAAGCAGCTGAGCGGCGGTTGCCGGCAAAAACGGCAGGAAGATACTCGAGGCGGCAACCGAGCAGATATTGCCAAAGTTGGAACTCGACGCGATGCGAATGTACTTGGAAGCGTTGGCGAACGAAGTCCTGCCTTCGCTGACGCCCTCGGCGACCACGCCCAGGTCGCGCTCGAGCAGTACCAGATCGGCAAGCTTTTTGGATTCCGCTGCCGCCGAGTCCACAACGATGCCGACATCTGCCGACGTAAGCGCCGGCACATCGTTCACACCATCGCCGATATAGCCGACCGTATGGCCAGAGAGTCGAATGAGACTGACAACATGAGCCTTTTGCGCGGGCGTGAGCTCGGCAAACACACGAGTACGCCCCACGCGAACAAGCGCCTCGGACTCCTCCATGGCATCGAGCATGCTGCCGGTGATAACGCTATCGGCAGGAATGCCCAGGCGCGAACAGGTTGACCGGGCAACCGAAGCCGAGTCGCCGGTAAGCACGCGCACCTCAACGGAAAGGTCGGACAGCGCGCGCACGGCGGCGCGAGCGCTTGCCTTGGGCCGATCGAAAAAGCCCAAAAAGCCGCAGAGCACCAGGTCACCCCAGTCCGAAGACGTTGTGCTGTAGGCAACGGCGAGGACCTTGATGCCGTCGGCACGCATGTCCTCGGCAACCTCATAGGCGCTCTGGCGGCCCGCGGCGTCCATGGGGACGAGTTCCCCTTTAAAGTTGGCCCAGGCACAACGAGCGCAAACACTCTCGACCTCGCCCTTTACGATGGTCAAGTGATTGCCAGGGCGAGTCTGCAGCCCCAGGCAACCAAGCGCCCCAGGCATGGCATCGAGCTTAACACCCGAAGCCTTGGTGACGTGGTCGAAAGGATCAGATGCGTGCAGGGTAAATGCGCCTGCGAGGTCTTTGGCGGCGAGACGCAACTCGGGCGCGGCGCACGCGTCGGCAATGGCCCGGTTGAGCTGGTTGGCGGCCGCCCCCTGGCTCGTACTCTCCAAATACGCCAGGTTGAGCGTTTGCTCGCTTTCGTTGCCCAGGATATCGGTATAGTACTCGAGCACCGCGGCGTCCTCGGTGAGCGTGCCCGTCTTGTCCACGCACACCACGTCCATGGAGCCCAGTGATTCCATGGCGTCAACGTTTTTAACAATGACCTGTTTGTTCTTAAGGCGATGCGCGCTGCCCGAAAAGCACACGCTTGTGACGACTGGCAGCATCTCGGGGACCAGGCCAACGGCCGTGCCCAGGGCAAACAGCAGGGCCTGCGGCCAGTCGCCCAGCACAAAACCTCGAATCATAATGACAAACGGCAGCACGATGAGCATGCACCTCACCAGGGCGGCACAGATGCTCCTGGCACCAGCGCCAAACTGCGTGCCTAGCCGAGCGCGCCGCGGCGATGTGGGCGGCTCCTCGGAAACGCGAGCGTGAACGGTTGCCGAAGCCTTTCCGTCAATGATGGTCGTTCCAGCACGGACGGCCTCCCCTTCTCGCTTGACGGTCTGACCGCTCTCGCCCGTAAGCGACGATTCGGAGACAAGGATGTGGTCGCCCTTGGCAAGGACCGCATCGACCGGGCAGAGCATACCGGCATACAGGCGAATCACATCGCCAGGCACGAGCTGGTCGGAATCGACTTGAATCCAGCAAGCGTCGACACGTTTCCAAACGGCCGCATGGTTCGCCTTAAACATGTGCCGGTCGAAGCTGCGCTTGGCTTCGTTTTCGTAGAACAGGCGCACCAGGCCGCCGACCAGCCACATCAAAAACAGCACGGCAGGTGCGAACACTCCTGTCTGGCCTTGCGCCTGCGGTACGACGTCGACCAAAAAGGCCAAGCCGGCAAGTGCAAGCAGCAGCGACGAAAACGGATTAAAGAACGATTTTTTAATCATCGAAGCCTCTTTCTAGCATGGCTTCGATTGTATCCGAGGCGTATACCAGCATCCCCGCCCCAGACCTTGCGACTTCCTTGCTTTTACGCGTGACAAAGTTTTGCTATTGCTCACTTGCGCCGCACTTGGGATGCAGGGTAAACAGTGAAGGAGCTGCAGAGCAGGCCTACGCTCCAGTTGCCGCTCAAAAACGCCGTGACCACGTCGCAGATATCCTTGCTCGCGCTCATCTTGGTTGGGGACATCGGCCTTCTGCTCATTGCGGTGAGTATCTTGCTCTATGCTCTTATCCAACGCTAGCCCAGACTGACGCGCCCAGCGCGCCGCAACGACCGCCACGACACCAAGGACCGGCAATGGCTACACTTTCCGAACAAGAACGCAAGCGCATCCGGCGATACTGCATCTACCCCAAGATTGCCGGTGCGGCGCTTGCCATGGCATTCGTGCTGCCATTTTTGATCATTCCCTTCGAAATGATTGACGACATCGTCTTTCATCACGAAGGCTTCCAAGAGACGGGTATGATGACCGCCCTGGTGCTCACCGCCATCGAGCTCGTCATATTCTGCTACTGCACGCTCGCGCCACGCTTTGGTATGCGCGGCAAGCAGTGGAAGAAAATGCAGCGCCGACTCGTCGTCGAGCAGACCGAGAAAGACCGCTCGGCACAAATCGCAGGCGTTGTCGGTACGCAGGCCGCCGCGCGCTTACTCAAGAACAGCGACAACGAGACCGCACGCAATCTGGGCAGCGCGGCAGAAGTCGCCGCTGCCGTAGGCGCCGTTGCCACCGCAGCAGACGTGCTTACCGAGAGCTTCGCTAACGCAAAGGCCATGGCGGAGGCCTGCGGCTTGCCTATCCCCCGTGCAAAAAAGTGGATCATCGCGCTTGTGGCGCTACCCCTCGCAATCGTATGCGGTGCCTATATCCCGCAGCTGGCGCAGGGAAACACCGAGATGCAGGAGAACGCCGCGGCCGCGGCCGAGCAGATCGCCATCGCCCGCAAGACGTTAGAGCCCGCATGCGAGTACGTGTCTGCCGATGACCCTTACGAGCGATATCAAGATTACGGCTATCACGTCCGCGGCTACTTGCACGACGGCGACTCCGATACCCAGAAGACCTATACGTACCTGGATTTCGACAACAAGGGAACGCTCAAGGAAGTGAGTTACGTAGCAGAAATCGACCCCGATGCGAGCCTTGAGGACAACCTCGCCCGCATCGAGCTCGACTTTGACGAGCTTTCCTCTGTCGTCCAAACCGCAGACGTCAAGACCGTGAGCCCCGAGCTCCTAGCACCGCAAAAGCTCCCCGAAGAGTTTAGGCAGGCTTTCTTGAACGGTTCGCTCTACGAGAGAATCTCCATCAGGACGAGCGACGACCCCGTCAAAGCGTATTACTCGTTTGACACGGATCCCGAGGACGAGTTTGACGAGTACACCCATCCAAGCATCCGTATCACGTTGATGGGTAAAACGAGCTAGGCGCAGGAGGGGGGCTGCCCCTTCCCCCATGTGGCAAAGGGACAGCCCCTTTGTCACATTATTCCGAGCGCAGAGCCTCTACGGGGTCTTTCTTAGACGCGCTGCGGGCCGGCAGCAAGCCAGCGACGACCGTCAGCACCACCGAGATCGCGATGAGCGCCAGCGCGTCCTGCACGGGCAGGCTCATCAGATTGGGTACCTGCTTGGCAGCAAGTGCCCAGGCATTAACCGGAAAGCTCACAAGCACCACGACGACAATGGCAAAGACGCCGGCGATGAGGCCCTCGATAAAGGTCTCGGCATTGAATACGTTGGCCACGTTGCGCTTCGACGCGCCGATCGCGCGCAGGATACCGATCTCCTTTTTGCGCTCCAGCACGCTGATGTAGGTGATGATGCCGATCATGATGGAGCTCACCACCAGGCTGATACTCACGAATGCGATGAGCACCAAGCTGATGGTGTTCACGATGTCGGTCACCGAACCCATGATGATGCCCATGTAGTCGGTGTACGAGATTGCCCGCTCGTCGTGGCCGGCGGCTTTGACCTGCTTGTTGTACGCATCGATATGGTCGAGTACGCGCTGCTTGGCCTCAAAGTCACGCGGGAAAATCTTGACCGAGATGGGGTCGGCCTCATCCGCATAGCCCAACGTGGTCAGATTGTTGTCGTAGGTGAGCTTCGACGCCTTGGCGTAACTCATCATGAGCGAGCTCAGGTCCTCGGCGTCCATGTTGAAGTGAACGGCATTGGCAAAGGCGCTCGCATCCACGTGCATGGCGCTCGCCAGGCTGGCAAAACTCGAAGACATCTGCGTCGCCATCTGGTCCATGAGCCCCGCCGCGCCCGCCTTAAGCTGGGACGATACGGTCGTCGCAATCTGCTCGCTGATTGTCTTCATCACCTGGTCCATAGCCTGCTGCAGATACGGAGCCAGCTGCTTTTGCACATAGTCGGTCATCGCCTGCTGCAGGCGCTCGGCCAGGGCATCGCCGCCGAGCGCTTTGAGCTGGGCCAGGATTTGCTGGGCTGCCGTATCACTCTCAAGATACGTCGAGAACGCGGCGGCAAGCTTTGACGCGTCCTTAAGATCATCGGGTGTCAGCGCCTTAAACTGATCAGACTGCAAAAAGCCCTCAAACAGCTGGTTGGCCAGCGTTCCCACCTGCTGCATTTGCTCGGGTGTGAGCTCCAGGCCGTCAAAGATACCCGAGAAATCTGGAGTTGGCGCTTTTGCCATGATGTCGCTGAAGTCGATGTCCTTCCCAACGCCCGAAAGGTCAATGTCCAGCCCGGATAAGTCGATACCAGAAAGGTCCATGCCGCCGGCCGCACCCGAAAGCGCAGACGCATCGAACGAGAACGCGCTCTTGAGCGCCGCCTCGTCCACACTGAACATGCTGCCCAGATCCACACCTTGTTTGGCCTCGCCTTGCAGCTCATCGAAAGACTTGCCCGTAAAGACATCCGTCTCGGGGTGGGCAAGCTGCTCTTGCACAATCTGCGAATCGGCGGCGCGCTCCATAAGCTGGCGAGTCAGAGCATGCGTATAGGCAATGCCCGGAGACAACGCGCTCGCGTTGGCGGTCTCGTTAGGTCGCACCACGCCCACAATGTGCACGTCAATACCGTCGGCAACCTTGGCCGTCATAAAGTCGGCGTCGCCAGACATGTCAGTCCACATGCCGGTCTCTTCGTTTTTGCGATAGGCATCGGCCGGCGACAACACCTTAAACGTCGTGGACAGCGCATCGTCGTAGGTAAAGTCGGTGCCGGTCTCGGGCGTTTCGACCCCACCGTCGGCCGCCATGGCGCTGTTAACCAGGTCATTGAGCTCATCAATATCCAGCGCACCGATGCTGTAGAGCGTGTAATCGCCCACCGTGCCACGGCTCGAAAGCACCATCACGGCTTCGTTGGCGGACGTAGGCCAATGGCCAGCGACGACATCGTACTGGCTGTCGAGCAGACTCTGGTCGTCGATCATCTCGTTAAAGACCGAGGTTCCCATGGATTCCATGCTCACCGTTGCCGCCGAACTTGCGCCTCCGCTCATGGCCTCGGTCATAGCGTTGGGCACCAGCCGGACGGGCTTCTCGTCACCCTTACTCGAACGATAGACAACTGGCGTCACGCCGTAGCCATACTGGATGGCGTTGACCTCTTTGTCGATACCATCGCCGCCGTCGTCAAGCCATGCCTTAAAGCTCGTCATGTCGTTGGACTTAACGCTCGCAAACATATCCTTTACGGCCGTGACCACGGGAATTTTATCGGTTCCCTTAGCTTTGCCACCAGTACCGTCGGATAAATCCTCGCCGTTGGACGCCTCGTCATCCGCAGCCCCCTGTCCGCCCATCATGGACGACAGGTCGTAATCCTGCTTGGAAATGGTGAGCGGGTAGCTCGAAAGCGTATCCTCCTCGATCTTTTTGATGTAGCCGTTTACGCCGTTGGACAGCGCCAGAATCGCCGCAATGCCGATAATGCCAATCGAGCCCGCAAAGGCCGTCATGGCCGTGCGACCCTTCTTGGTCATAAGGTTGCGGGCAGAAAGCCCCAGCGCCGTCACAAAGCTCATCGAGGTTTTGCGCGTAGGCTTGGCCTCGCGGCGCGTGGCGTCAGCGACATCGAAGGGATCGGAATCGTCGGTGATCTTGCCGTCCGCCAGGTTGACAATGCGCGTGGCATATTGGTACGCCAGCTCGGGATTGTGCGTGACCATGATAACCAGGCGGTCGCGCGCCACGTCCTTGAGCAGATCCATGACCTGTACGGATGTCGTTGAGTCCAAAGCGCCGGTCGGCTCGTCTGCCAGCACAATCTCGGGATCATTAATCAGGGCGCGGGCGATGGCCACACGCTGCATCTGCCCGCCCGAAAGCTGGCTCGGGCGCTTGTTAACGTGCTCGCCCAGGCCGACTTTCTCCAACGCCTCGCGCGCACGCTGGCGACGCTCGGCATGCCCCACGCCCGTGAGCGTAAGCGCCAGCTCCACGTTTTCCAAAATGGTCTGATGCGGAATGAGGTTATAGCTTTGGAACACAAAGCCGATGCGGTTGTTGCGATAGGCATCCCAATCGCGATCGTGAAAGTCCTTGGTCGATATGCCGTCGATCAGCAAGTCACCAGAATCGAAATGATCGAGCCCACCGATAACGTTGAGCATCGTAGTTTTGCCCGAGCCCGAGGGACCCAGAATGGCCACGAACTCGTTATCGCGAAAAGCCAGGCTTACGCTGTCGAGCGCCACCTGCGTAAACGACTGAGTGACGTACCTTTTGCAAATACCTTTGAGCTCCAACATGGACGGCAACCTCTCCTGCGCAGGCACCCTGCCCGCTCTCCCCCGCCGTTCGTATTCGACGCGTTTGTCCTACTCTATCCCCATTTTTCACCGACACCAGTGAGGAATGTAACGAAGCACGCCAAAAAACGAACGGGACGGCGCCTAAAAGAAGAGGCCCCGAGCGGGACCTCTATATGGTGGAGATTATCTTGAAAGGCAGCGGACTACTCCGCGCAGCGGCGCACGATCATCGCCATGCTTTACGCGTTTTCTACTGCTCGCTATTCGCAATCGCCTGATCGATCAGCTTGTCGAGTGCAGCGCGCTGCTCGGCGGAGCTGATGGCTCCCACGATGGGCTCCCCTACGATGTTGCCATTCTGATCGATGACATACGTTGTCGGGAACGAGAACAAATTTGACGTGAACTTACCGGCCTCGCTATCCGACTTGAACCAGATGTTCTTATACGTCACGCCCTTCTTGCTCAGCACGTCCTTGGCATCTGCAATCTCGCCCTTGTTGCCATCGAGCGTAAAGGAATTGACGCCCACGACCTGGCCGCCCTTCTTGGCAAGCTCCTGATTCAGTTTCTCAAGATCGCCCAGCTCGCCCACGCACGGCTTGCAAGTAGTGAACCAGAAGTTCATGACGGTGACCTTGTTCTTAGAGAACAGCTCGTCGCTGTTCACGTCGTTGCCATCCAGGTCCTTGCCCGTAAAGCTGGGGAACTTCGTCGCCTCGTTCGAAGCATTGGCACCAGCCGTCATGCCAGCGGTCGAAGCGTCGACGCTCTCGCCTGCACTCGGCGTGCTTCCACAGCCGGGGAACTCCTTCTCCAGGCTCTCGAGCTTGTCCTCGATCTCCTTGATCTGCTGTGCACCGGCCTTGAGCGTCTTGAGCTCATCCGCCGTGAACTCATCCTTGGCGCCGTCGATGGTCTTGAGCAGGAAATCGCCGTAATTGCTGCCGTCCTCAATCATTGCCGAGTCTTTATTTGCCGCATTGAATACCTTTTCCCACAGCGCGTTATCACTCGAAAAGATCTCGTTCTCCTTCTGCATGAGCTTCGCATACAGCTCGGCGGCCTCGTCGGCATTGGCCGGCTTCTGCGCAGTGAGTTCTGCGATCTTAGGATCGGAGCTCGCAGATTCGCTCGCATTGCCGCCAGGTGCCGAGCACGCCACAAGACACAAGGCCAATACCGGCACCATAAACAGGGCCGCAATCTTAGAAAGCTTCATAGTCATTCCTCCGTTTTGTCGAAGCTTGTTTACTTTTTATCGGCGGTCAAGGGGAGCTTTTCCGCTGACACATCCAGGCCATAGCGATAGCTGATGGCATCGACAGGACAGGCCCCGATGCACTTTCCGCACCGGATGCATTCGGCATGATTGGGCGCGCGGACCACATCAACGTCCATCTGACAAACCTTTGAGCACTTGCCGCACGAGACGCATTTGCACGCGTCAACCTGAATCCCCAGCAAGGACACCCTATTCATGAGCGCATAGAATGCGCCGAGTGGACAAATCCATTTGCAGAAGGGGCGGTAGAACAAAACGCTCAGCACTACCACGGCAATGAGAACGGCAAGTTTCCAAGTAAAGAGATGTCCCAACGCAGATCGAATGCCGGCGTTGGCAATGGCCAGCGGAATGGCGCCCTCGAGCACGCCCTGCGGACAGATGTACTTACAAAAGAACGGGTCGCCCATGCCCACGTCGTTAACCACCAAGACGGGCAGCAGCACCACGGCAAACAGCAGCACGACGTACTTGATGTACGTGAGCGGCTTGAGCTTTTTCGTGGAGAACTTTTTGCCGGGAATCTTGTGAAGCAGCTCCTGCAGCCAGCCAAACGGGCACAGAAAGCCGCATACAAAGCGTCCCAGCAGCACGCCGAGCAAAATGAGCGTACCGGTAACATAGTAAGAAAAGTTGAACTTGGATGAACCTACTACCGACTGGAACGACCCGATGGGGCACGCACCCGATGCCGCGGGGCACGAATAGCAGTTAAGCCCGGGTACGCAGACTGTTTTTCCCGCGCCCTGATAGATGCCGCCTTTGGCAAAGTTTGGCAGGTGAATGTTGGTAATAAGTGTTGCCGCCGCCTGAATGAATCCGCGAAATCGAGCCAAAACATGCGACGCAGTGTTTTCTCTTTTATCCAATTCCGATACACTCCAAGCACAGCCTAATCGCTTTGGCCAGCACGGCATCTGCCTCGCCACGCATAACGCCAAAGCACACCATGGCAATTCCGACGATCAACAAAGCGACCTGTACCACGGGTTTTACCGCTTTGAACAACCTGACCACTCCTTTCGTTACGCGACCATTGGACCATATCGGCTATAAAATCCGTGTTAAGCGCGATTTGAAATGTGCAAGGAGACTGTTATGCGTATTTTGATCGTCGAGGACGAGCGGGCGCTGTGCGACGCAATCGCGCGCAGCTTGCGGAACTTGGCGTACAGTGTCGACTGCTGTCACGACGGACAGGAGGCGCTCGACCTACTGGACGTTGAGGCCTTCGACCTCGTGGTACTCGACCTCAACCTTCCCCGCATCGACGGCATGACCGTACTCAGGGAACTTAGGAAAACTGACTGCGAGACTAAGGTACTGATTCTGTCCGCACGTGGCGAAGTATCAGATAAAGTCGCCGGACTCGATGCCGGCGCCAACGATTACCTCACCAAGCCGTTTCATCTGGACGAGCTTGCGGCAAGGATTCGCAGCCTTACCCTAAGACGCTTTACACAAAGCGACGTAGTTTTAACCTGCGGAAAGCTCAGCTTTGACACCAAGGCGCGCATCGCTTCCGTGGACAGCGAGGCTTTATCTCTTACGCGCAAGGAAACGGGAATCTTGGAATACCTGATGCTTAATCAGGGGCGACCGGTAAGCCAAGAGGAGCTTATCGAGCACGTTTGGGATAGCAGCGTGAACAACTTTAGCAACGCAACCCGCGTTCATATTTCGTCGCTCCGAAAAAAGTTGCGCAGCGCTTTGGGATACGACCCGATTCGCAATCGGATTGGAGAGGGCTACGTTATGGAGGATAACGAATGAAAAGGCTTTCGCTGCAATGGCGCATAACGATTATGACGGCACTGCTCACGTGTGCGGCGTGCGTGCTGACGAACTGCCTGGTCGGCTATACGGGCATGCGCTACATGGATGCCATCGGCAGTAACATCTCGGCCTTTAACGCAACCGGCGAAGATTCGCCCCAGGCGTTCGACCCGACGAAAGCGGTCCCCGATGACAGGGTCACGATCGTCGTAAACGACGCACAGGAGTCTTTTGGCACGACAGCCTGGTACATCACGGCTGGAGTCACACTCCTTGGCGGCGTGCTGGCATACTTTGTGAGCGGCCGTGCACTCAAACCGCTACGGGATTTCGCCGCCCAGGTAGAGCGCGTGCAGCCTGACAACCTAAGCGAAATCAGACTCAGTGAAGATGTGCCCACCGAGCTACAACGATGCAGCGCCTCTTTCAACGACATGATCGCCCGTCTTGGCGAAGGATTCTCTGCACAGCGTCAGTTTACCGGCAATGCCGCACACGAGCTGCGCACCCCGCTCGCCCTTATGCAAGCACAGATTGAACTATTCATCTCCGAGCACTCCGGTTTGCAACCCGAAACAGCCGAGCTGCTCGGCCTGCTACAAGAACAAACCGAGCACATGTCTCGAATGACCAAGGTATTGCTTGAGATGAGTGAGCTCCGCAGCGTTCCTTGCGAGGACGATGTTGAACTCGGTCCCTTGTCCGAAGAGGTCCTCACTGACCTTGCGCCACTTGCCGAAAATAGGAGCATAGCCCTCAACTGTGCTGGAGACGCTTTAGCAATCGGGAGCGACACGCTCCTCTATCGGCTGGTGTTTAATCTGGTCGAAAACGCCATCCGTTACAGCCGCTCCGGCTCGACTGTCAACGTCTCCATCAGCGACAGCGACAGCCACGTGTTCCTGCGAGTCGAGGACCGGGGCCCGGGAATACCCAAGCAGTACCGTGAGAGCATCTTCCAACCGTTCTTTCGCCTGGATAAATCCCGCAGCAGGGCATACGGCGGCGCAGGGCTCGGGCTAGCGCTTGTTTGGGAGATTGCAGTCCTACACGGCGGCACGGTAGAGGTCGAAGCAAGTTCCGAGAACGGGACTACCATGCTCGTAAGCCTTCCAAAACGATCCGCAGCGTTAACCGAACAGTAAAACTAGAACGAGGCCCAGTGGGTCCCGCCCTTACAAAACCCGAAGGCTTTCCATGCGTCTGTACTATGAGCCGTTGGGGAACCAGATGTCAACCAGCATGCCGAGCTCAGTCACCTCATCCTAGGGAAAGGAGCAAAGGGGCGTCACTGCTTTTGACGGTGCTCTTAGCTACAGTAGACCTTCCACGAAAGGTTTGAGCTTGTCGAGCATCGCGTCGCTTCTGATGACTGTACCTAAATCGAGGTGCTCACTCTTCTCCTTCGTAATCGTCTGAGTGATTACGCCCATGAACAGCAGCCTGGAGCCGATGGCAATTCCGTCGGTCGTGGGATAGCTGCCCTGGTTGAGGATGAAGGCGGGACTGCCGCTGGAGCCCTCGAATACAGATGCGTCAACGAGGAACTCGCGCTTACCCTTGTAGTCGTTCCAAGCGGGCGTGGAAGTCCAGCCTTGCCTGATGAGGGGGGTCTTGTTGTAGTCGTCATAGAGCCCGCTGGGGTATCCGATAAAGGTGATTTGCTCGAGCGCCGCCAAATTGTCCAGCACACTCTTCTTCGGGATGAGTCCAGAGTCGATGGATCGGTAGAAGGGCCTCTTCCCGTTTTCTTCAAGCATGCTGAGAACAGGGGCCACCGGCATCGCAACCAAGTCGAGCTCTCCGAGCTTCTTCCCCTCGATGAATGACTTGTCGAAGTTCACGCTGATGGTCTCGCATGACGGGGCGTCACCTTCGGCTAGATTGATGACGAAGCGACCCTGAATCACATCCTTGAGGACATGGTGGTTGGTAATGAGCAGGGGCACTTTTCGCCCGTCTTCAAGGTCATAGGAAAAGAAGAATCCTGTACCCGAGACGCCCGTGCCTTCGGTAGTAATGCCCACGATGGGGACCGTGGTAAAGAGCAGCTGCGTGCTCGTATCATTAATGTTCATCGGTCTTGGTCTCCTTGTCATCGGGATCCGCCAGGTGTTCTAGGACGCGCTCGGCCAGATCAGATTTGCCCTGCTTCTCTTCTTTTCGGATAAAGATAAAAGCGACAAAGAGTCCTACTGCGCCACACGGTGCTACGCAGAGCATCAAGATACCGGGCAAAGATGCGAGATTGACAGATGACGACAAACCCCCGAGAAACCAGCCCAGGAACGTTGTCGCAAGACCTAAAAGGATGTCAGGTTTGTAGGAAGGGCGCTCCTGCTTGGCCTGAAGGAGCATCTCCCTTGCTTTTCTCAGGTCGCTGTCGCGCTGTCCGACGTATGATTCCTGCAGGTATTCATTGGGGATGCGAACCTCGTGGTCCTGGCGCACGGCGACGTGCTCCCGGTCATTTATGAGGTGGATGCCGTTACTTGCCTCTCCAACGCTAGCATTGTCGCCCATGTGCTCGAATACGCTGTCGAGGTCAGCCCACCTGACTCTATGGGCAAGCGCCTGGTCTTGTGGTGGGTTCTCTTGACCTTTCTCCACCAGATCTCCTTAGAACAAGGTCCTAGCGTCTTGCGGAAGTTTATGGTCACAGCAGAGACACCATGGTTCAACCAATATATCGATGGATAGATTATACCGTGCGGCTGATATGGCGACCAAGGGATGCTGCCGGCACGGCTGTGGGGTGCTAGTGACTTGCAGATTGCTGGCGACAGGCTACTAATAGCGGCATGGCTTTGCTGTTGGCTCACTCCGCCGCCCGCCTCACGGCGCCGGGGGTTTCTCGGCGCAGTGAGGCGGCATCGGTTGTTCTAGCTGTTCTGTGCCAATAGGTTGTTTACACCCGGGTAGTGACAAATAGGGAGGGCTCCCACATGCTGTGAGTTGTCTAGACGAACAGCAGAGGAGCCCTCCCATGGAGCAACATCCTAACGCAAGGCTCACCCCGAGGGGGCGCGAGACGCTCGTCTCGCGCATAGAGTCCGGCCTCGGCGTCGCCGAGACCGCGCGTCAGATGGGCGTCAGCCGCCAGACGGCGAGCAAGTGGCTGCGCCGCAGCAGGTCCGGAGAGCCCATGTCCGACCGCAGTAGCCGCCCGCGCAGGCTCGCGAGGTCCACGCCGCGCGAGATCGAGAACCGGG
>CABUBZ010000013.1 GCA_902489945.1 uncultured Collinsella sp. | reverse complement strand
GGTTTTAAACCGGGCTCGAACAAACACGCCTATTGACAATGGCTTTCTCATATTAGAGGGGTCGACGCCGCTAAGGCATTGACCCCTTGATCTAAGCAACGGCGCTGCCCAGCTTACCAGAACTTGGGCTGCCGTCGACTCTATTCTACCCACGGGCGCCAAGTTTAACAAATGGATTTTCAGTAGCGAGACCTCGGCCACCTCGGCCACCTCACGCCCCTTCACGCCCGCAAAACCACTACGCCCCAAGTGCCGTCATGGGGATCACTGCCACGCCATCGTCGCGTGTGTAGGCGATGCCCCCCTTCCAACCACGACCGCCAAAAACGCCGGCGCGGCATTCTGGGCGGTAGGATTGAAGAACACTTTCTTCTCCAACGCCTTGAGATTTCTCGCTCCGTCGCCTGCCTTCGTATCGCTCAGCTAGACCTCGATGGCTCCCCAGCGCCCGTCGTGCTCGACGACCAGATCGACCTCAAGGCCCTTCTCGTCGCGGAAATAATGGACGCTGTTGTCGATGCCGCCGTAGGTGGAAAGGACACGAGAACGCGGGCCCTCGAGCGCACGTACTGGCTTGTTGTCTCTCGCGCAAGCTCGTCCGAAAGCCCAAGGTTTGCAGGCCAACCGCCCCTGCAGCACCAGCGGGCGACGTCATCCTGCGAAATTACGCCATTCTCAATGCAGTTTTTACGCCATTTTCAATGCAGGTTTTACGCTCGGCATCCTTGGCGCGACGCTTACTCAACCACCGGATCACCGAATTGCCCGGATTCTGGGACGCGCTTTCCGCTCGAGACTCCAACCGGAAACGGCATCCCCTTTCTGAGGCTCGATTCCGGGATGCAGTTTCCGCCCGCGGAAACCATGTCCCGGAATGAGTGCTCAAAAACGGGACGCTCTTTCCAAATGGCATGCCTAGCGGAAAGCGTGTCCCAGAATCGAGGCCCAGAACGGGATAGACTTTCCGTTTGAGGCTTCAACCGGAAATCACATCCCGGAATAGACGCTCAAACTGGGACGCACTTTCCAAACAAGCGGCTAGCGGAAAGCGCATCCCGTTCTGAGGCGGAATTCTGGGACATGGTTTCCGCTTGAGGGCTGTTTCGGAAAGCGCGTCCCGTTCTGGAGCCATATTCTGGGATGAACTTTCCACCAGACGCTCAATCGGAAACGGCATCCCATTCTGGAGCCGTATTCCGGGATACAGTTTCCGCTGAGGGACCAACCGGAAAGTGCATCCCATTCCGAGCACCAATTCCGAAGCGCAGCTTCCGCTCCAAACAAAAAGCCCCGGCTCGCGATGGAGTCGGGGCCAAAGGCGCAGCTTATGCAGTTGATGGTGAGCGCGAACGACCCGTCAGCAATGCCGTCCGCGCTCTACCCTACCCGCGATGACGAGCGCGGCTGTACGGGGTATCCACCATGGGCAGATCCGGGCGCAGCTTGCCGTCAAACGCGCGGTAGGCATTCTGCACGGCAGGCGCCGTGGGAATCGTGGCGATCTCGCCGATGCCCTTGCCACCGTATGCCACGGGCAGCAGCTCGTCCTTCTCCACGTAGATGGCGTGGATATCCGGAATCTCGGGCGCACGGAACAGCCCGAGCGTGCCGTATCTGGCCTGGGGCACGCAGTCCTTGAGCGGCCAGTCCTCGGTAAGCGCATAGCCCATACCCATGAGCACGCCGCCTTCGATCTGGCCCTGGATCGAGATGGGGTTGACCACCTTGCCGGAATCGTGCGCGGCATAGACCTCGCTCACGCGACCGTCGTCATCCAAGATAACCACATGCGTGGCAAAGCCGTAGCAGATGTGGCTCTTGGGATTGGGCACGTCGGCGCCCAGCTTGTCGGTCGGCTCCAGGTACACATAGCTAAACTCGCAACCCTCGAGCGCCTTGATGGCAGCCGCGGGATCCTGAGGATGCATACCCTGGCCGGCGACGAACTCTTGCGAGCGCAGCTGATAGGCGCGGCCGTCGTCGTACTCGATCTTGACGCCGTTGCCATGGGCGGCAACCGGGGCGGCGGGGGCGGGCTTGCCGGCCTCGATGCCAAACATGGCATCGCGCAGCAGGAAGGCGGCACCGCGCACGGCCTCGCCGGTCACGACCGTCTGACGTGAGCCAGACGTGGTACCGGAGTCGGGCGCGTTCTCGGTGGAGCACTCGCCGTTGGCAATGCAGCGAAGCGGCAGACCGCAGGCCTCGGCAACATCCTGCAAAAAGACGGTGTTGCAGCCCTGGCCGATGTCGGACGTGGCGGCGTAGACCACGGCACGGCCATCCTCGATGCGGATCTTGCAGCGGCCGGCATCGGGCAGGCCAACACCCACGCCGGCGTTCTTCATGGCACAGGCAATACCGGCATGGCCGGGATGCGCATAGTAGGCATCCTTGACCTCGAGCAGCGTCTCCTTCAGCGCCGTGGAGCAGTCGGCAATCTGGCCGTTGGGCAAAACCTCGCCCGGCTCAATCGCGTTCTTGTAGCGGATCTCCCACGGATCCAGGCCGACCTTCTCGGCCAGCAGGTCGATGAGACTCTCGAGCGCAAACTCAGACTGGCAAACGCCAAAGCCGCGGAATGCACCGGCGGGCGGATTGTTGGTGTAGTAGCCAAAGCCGCGAATGTCGGTGTTCTGGTACTTGTAGGGACCGACGGCATGCGTACAGGCGCGCTCCAGCACCGGGCCGCACAGCGACGCGTAGGCGCCGGTGTCAAAGTTGATCTCGCAGTCCAGACCGGTAAAGTTGCCCTCGGCGTCGCAGCCCAGCGTAAAGGTGCCGTCCATGGCATGGCGCTTGGGATGGAACGCGAGCGACTCGGCGCGCGTGAGCTTGCACTTCACAGGGCGTTGGAGCTTATAGGCAGCAAGCGCGGCCAGGTGCTGGACGGACACGTCCTCCTTGCCGCCAAAGCCGCCGCCCACGAGCATGGTCTCGACGACCACGCGCTCGGGCTCGTTGTCCCAGCCAAACATGTGGGCGCACTCTTTGCGCGTGTCGTAAGCGCCCTGGTCGGTCGACTGCACCTTGACGCCGTTCTTGTACGGGAAGGCCACGGCGCACTCGGGCTCCAAGAAGGCATGCTCGGTAAAGGGCGTGGTAAAGCGCTGCGTCACGGTAAACGCGCTTTCGGCCAGCGCCTTGGCGGCGTCACCGCGCGTCACGTGACGGCTCTGGCACACGTTGTCCTTGAGCTCCACGGTATTGCCAAAGGCAAAGAAGCTGTCGTGCAGACGCGGGGCGTCGGCAGCCCTAGCCTCAACAATATTGCGCACGGGCTCCAGCGGCTCGTAATCGATCTTTACGAGCTTCTTGGCCTTCTCGAGCGTCGCCTCGTCCTCGGCAACCACCAGCACGATGGCGTCGCCCACGCAGCGGGTGATATCGCCCTGGGCGATCATGACGTCCCAGTCCTGGATAAGGTGACCGACCTGGTTGACCGGCACGTCCTCGGCGCGCAGGATGCCCACCACACCGGGCAGGGCCTCGGCCTTGGAGGTGTCGATGGAGAGCACGCGGGCGCGCGGATACTTGGAGCGCACCGCGCTGGCATAGGTCAGGCCCGGCTGATCATGCTCGTCGATGTCGTCGGGATACTTGCCCTCGCCGAGTACCTTCTTGCGCACGTCGATACGGAAGGCACGCTTGCCCACGCCGTAATCGTCGCCGCGCTCCAGGTCCTCGTCGATCTGCTTTTCGCCGCGGAGTACCGCAGCTGCCAGCGAAATGCCCTCGATGATCTTCTTGTAGCCGGTGCAGCGACAGACGTTGCCGCGGATGGCGTACTTGATCTGCTCCTCGGTGGGCTCGGGATCCTCGGCGATGAGCGCCGCACCCGCCATGACCATGCCGGGGATGCAAAAACCGCACTGCACGGCGCCCACGGCGCCAAAGGCGTACACAAAGGCCTCGCGCACGTCCTCGGGCAGACCCTCGACGGTCACGATGTTGCGGCCGGCGGCAAGGGCGGTGGTCAGCACGCATGCCTTCACGGCCGCACCGTCCACATGGATGGTGCAGGTGCCGCAGGCGCCCTCGGAGCAGCCGTCCTTGGCGGAGTGGATGTTCAGGTCGTCGCGCAGGTAGCGCAGCAACGGTTTGTTTTCCGTCGTCGTGCGCTCCACGCCGTTAACGGTAAAAGTGAATTCCTGTGCCATGGTGATTCCCTTCTACACGCCAGCGGCGATGCCGGTGCGGTCGTGAATGGCGCCATGCGGGCACACGACGGCACACATGCCGCACGACAGGCAATCCGTGCCGTCGATATGGGCGCAGTTGTCCTCGATACGGATAGCGCCGGCGGGGCACTTTTTGGCGCACATGCCGCAACCGATGCAGCTCGTGTCGCAGATCTTGCGCGCAATGGCGCCCTTATCGGTGTTGTTGCAGCGCACCAGAATGTTCTGATAGCCGGGAACAAAGGCGATCACGCGCTGCGGGCACGCCATGCCGCACAGGCCACAGCCCGTGCACTTGGAGCGGTCCACGCGGGCGACGCCATCGACCAGCTCGATGGCACCGTGAGGGCAGGCCGTGACGCAGGCGCCACAGCCAATGCAGCCTTCGCTGCAGCGGGCGTCGCCGCCTGCGGAGGCGCAACCGCTTCCGCAGGCAACGTAGGCCACGTTATGTTGAATGGATTTGGCCATAAGAGACTCGCCTATTTCTTAAGAAGGTACGAATAGTTGTCGCGCACGGCCCTGATGGTCAGGCGGGCGGCCTCGGGAAGACCGGTGTTGACGGCATCAATCGAGACGGTACGGACCGTGCCGGCGACGCGGACCTTAAAGTGATCCTCGCCCACGGCCAGGAAGCCCTCGTTCTCGGAGTTCTCCATGTCCTGCTCGCTCCAGAACAAGGTGAGCTTGTCCTTGTAGGGACGACCCTCCTGGTAGGGGCAGAACACGGCGCAGTTGCCGCACTCGTTGCACATGCCGTCGACATGGACGACCTGATGCTTGTCCAGACCCGGAACCTTAATGGCCACGTTGGCGCGGTTGGGACACACGTCGCAGCAGACCTCGCACACCGAGCCGCAGCCCAGGCAGCGAGTCTTGGTGCAGTTGCGATTGTCGCGGCACAGGGTGCCCTTGCGCTCGTAGCAGGTGTCCTCGCGACCGGCCTGAGCGTTCTGGTCAGCGTACTTGTTAAAGTCCACACCGGCGATGGCGCGGGCGACCTCGGCGGCGTCGGCGATAGCCTCGACCACGGTGGCCGGACCGCGGCGGCAGTCACCGGCAGCCCAGACGCCCTCGACACCGGTCGAGGTGGCGGCAAGGCGACCACGACGGTCGTGCTCGACGCCCGCGGCGTCGTACAGGCTGGCGTCGATGCCCTCGCCCACGGCGCAGATTACCGTGGTGGCGGGCAGCTCAACGGTCTCGCCCGTGGCGACGGGACTGCGACGGCCGCTTGCATCCGGCTCGCCAAGCTCCATGACATCGCAGGTCAGCACCGCGCCGTTGAGCGCCTTGGGCGCCAGCAGCTCGCAGAACTCAACACCGTCGGCAACGGCAAGATCGAGCTCTTCCTCGTCGGCGGGCATCTGCTTCTTGGTGCGGCGATACACCAGGCGCACGTTCTTCACGCCAGCCAGGCGCTTGGCCACGCGAGCCGCGTCCATGGCGGTGTTGCCAGCGCCAATGACCACGACGTCCTCGCCCAGCTCGAGCTTCTCGCCCCTCTTGGCGGCCTCGAGGAACTCCAGCACGTCGAGCTCGGCATCCTCGCCCAGGCCCGCAGAGCCGGGCATCCAGGCGCCGGTGGCCACGACCACGTCGGTAAAGCCCTGGGCCTCGAGCTCGTCAATGGACTCCACGCGGGCATTGAGCTGCACCTTGGCACCAAAGGCCAGGCAGAGCTCGGCATCGTGGGAGATGCCATCGCTCGCAATGCGGAACTCGGGGATGACATGACGGACCACGCCGCCGAGCGAATCGCGGGCCTCAAAGATGGTGACGGGCACGCCGGCGCGCGTCAGGAAGAACGCCGTCGCCAGACCGGCCGGGCCGCCGCCGATAACGGCAACGTTGCGCTCGCTGTCGCTGGCGATGGCCTGGGCGCGCAGCTTGGGCAGCACGGCGGTCATGGCCTCGCGGGCGGCTTTGAGCTTGCTGGCGCGAATCTGGGCGCCCTCGGGCTCGTAGAACGCACGCTCGCAGGCGCGGCCGCAAGGATGCGGGCAAATGGTGCCGGTAATGAACGGCAGGGCGTTGCGCTCGATGATGATGTTGAGTGCGTCCTCGTAGCGGCCCTCGTCAACAGCCGCCAGGTAGGCGGGAATATCTTGCTGGATGGGGCAGCTCGTGCGGCACGGCGTGGTAAAGCAGTCGGAAAGCGGGCTCTTGCCGGCAACCTTGCGGTCGGGCAGCGGGCGCAGCGGCTTCTTGTAGAGCGGGTTGGTGAGCGAGTCGGTCTGGATCGCCGTCACGGCCTCGAGAGAGACGCCCGCGAACGGCTTGCCGTCCAGGTCGGTAAACTCGCCGGCCATCTGGCTAAAGCGCTCGTAGCCACCGGGCTTGAGCACGTCGGTCGCCAGGGTGACGGGCCAAATGCCGGCATCGTACAGGGCGCGGATGTTGTAGACCGTGGCACCGCCGGAGTAGCTGATGCGCAGCTTGCCATCGAACTGCTCGGTAATGCGACGGGCGGCCTCGATGGTCAGCGAGAACAGCGAACGGCCGGACATGTACATCTCGGTGGAAGGCAGCTCGTTTCTCGTCACGTCGACGGGGAAGGTGTTGGTGAGCTTGACGCCAAACTCCAGGCCGCGCTCGGCGCACAGGGCAATCAGGCGCTCGAACATGGGCACGGCGTCGGCCCACTGCAGGTCCTCGCGGAAGTGCGTATCGTCGAAGACGATGTAGTCAAAGCCCAGCTCGTTCAGACGCTGGCGGGCGAACTCATAGCCCAGCAGCGTGGGGTTGCACTTGATGTAGGTGTTGAGGCCCTTCTCGGTAATCAGATAGGTCGCGATGCGCTCGATCTCCGCCGGCGGGCAGCCGTGCAGGGTGGACTCCGTGATGGAGTTGGACACGCGCGCCGGGATGGATTCGACAAATGCGGCGTCGACATGCTCAAACTTGTCCAGGTTGGCAAGCGCCCATGCGCGGCACTCATTCCAGACGTCAGAGCCGCTGGCGTCCTTCATGCCCTCGATGTAGGCATCGACCTTGGGGCTCTTGATGCCTTCCAGGTCATAGCCCACGGACATGTTAAAGACAAAGCCGTCCGGGCTGCCCAGGCCGTACTCGCGAGCGATCAGGTGGCAGGCAAACCATGCCTTCACGTACTCGGCAAAGGCCTGCGGAACCTCGAGCTCGGTCGACCACTCGCAGTTGTAGCACTCGTCCTGCGCCACGATGCAGGGCTTGTTGACGCACTTGGAGAGCTCCTCGCCGTCCATAACCTGAACGGTCTTGAGCTCAAAGAAGCGGGAGCCGGCCACGTAGGATGCCACGATGTTCTGGGCAAGCTGCGTGTTGGGGCCGGCGGCCGGGCCAAACGGAGTCTCGATGCGCTCGTCAAAAATGGGAAGCGCACCCTCCTGGTTGGTCGTGACCATCTTGCGCACGCCAAAGATGGCGTCCTGGGTCTTGTGCTCCTCGATGATCCAGTTCATCAGCTGCGAAAACGGGATCGGCCTCATGATGTCGCTCATAATGAGCTCCTCTCTGTAACGCCCGGCGAGACCGCGCGGCGGGCGCAAATACGGTGTAGCGCTAGCACAGCGCCGGCGACCCCGCGGAGGCCGCCTATACGCGCGCCGGATGCGGCGAAACATCCGACGCGCGTGAATCTCCAATTGGAATTAGTACACGCGATCGTTGAGCGTACTCCAGAGCTTCTTGGACTCAGCCATGGTCCACGCGTTGATCTTGTCCTCATCAATGCCAACGAACTCGCGATCCTTGTACAGGACGCGGCCGTTGATGATGGTGGTGCGGCAGTTTTTGCCCATCATGCCAAAGAGCATATGGCCGTCGATGTTCTCCTCGCTCAGCGGCGTAAAGGGTTTGTAGTCCATAACGATAACGTCGGCGGCAGCGCCGGGCTCAAGCACACCGAGCTTGCGATCGAAGTACTTGCTCGCCATCTTGGCGTTGTTCTCGAACAGCATCGTCATGGCCTCGCACCAGCCCACGTTGGGCATGGCGGCGTTGTGGCGCTGGATGATCAGGAAGACCTTGAGGCTCTCGAGCATATCGTGGGTGTAGGCGTCGGTGCCCATGCACACGGGGATGCCGCGGCGGAAGAATTCGAGCACGGGGGCGCAGCCCACGGCATTGCCCATATTGGATTCGGGGTTGTTGACGAGCCAGGTGCCGGACTCCTTGACGATATCCATCTCGGCGGGCGTCACGTGGATGCAGTGGCCCAGCATGGTGTCGGGGCCGAGCAGGTTGTGCTGCAGCAGGCGCTCGACGGGGCTGATGCCGCCGCGGTTGAGGCGGGAATCCCACACATCGTTCATGCCCTCGCACACGTGGATGTGGAAGCCGGTCAGACCGTTGTTGGCCTCGGCCATCTTATCCATGGTCTCATCCGACAGCGTAAAGGTGGCGTGACCGCCAAACATTGCGGCGATCATGTGGTTGTCGTTATCGCGACGCTCCTTGGCGGCCCACTGGGCAAACTCGGCGTTCTCGGCAATAGCCTGATCGCACTTTTCCTGGCCACGGCGGTCGGAAACCTCGTAGCACAGGCACGAACGCATGCCCAGCTCCTGAGCGGCGTCCTTAATGGTAAAGAGGCTGCCCGGAATCTCGCAGAAGCTCGCGTGGTGATCGAAGATCGTGGTGACGCCGTCGCGGATGGAATCCAGAATCGTGGCATAGGCGCTGGCCTTGGTGCCGTCGAGCGTCAGGTTGTCGTCAATCTTCCACCACTGCTGCTCAAGATTCTCCAGGAAGTTGGTGGGGTTGCAGCCCTTAATGGCAAGGCCGCGGGCCAGACCCGAGTAGATGTGGGTGTGGCAGTTGATAAGTCCGGGCATGATGAGGTTGCCCTGGGCGTCGACGTACTCGGCATCCGGGTACTTGGCCTTGAGCTCGCGCTCGGGGCCCACTTCGACGATCGTATCTCCGTCAATGGCGACCGCACCGTTGGGAATAAACGGAGTCTGAGCGTTGCGGGTAAAGACGGAACCGTTAGCGACCAGAAGCATAAATGCTCCCTTCAACATCAGAGGCGGGGTTTGACACCTCTGACATGGCGGAAGTGCGAAGCGCCGGCCTACACCGGAAACGGGCCCTCTCCCGTCAACGCTTCACCAAAGGGACAAGCCCTTTGAAGTGCGGCTTGGCGCCGCATGGCGCCGGCGGACGAGGCGATGCGTCCGCCGGCGAATAGCACCGAATTGGCTACTTCTTGCTCTCGGGCAGGACCAGATCCACAGCGGCATCCTTGGCGGCATCGATGTGCTGAGCCACGACCGGCGTCTGCGGAAGGATCAGGTTAAGGACAATGGCCATGATGGCGGTGGGGGTCACGGCGTTGGAGCCGATGACGGTGGACACCCAGGTGGGCATGCCCTCGCCGGCGAGGCAGCCGCTGGCCATCCAAATACCCAGGCCAAAGACAACAGAGGTGCCGACGATGGTGGTGGTGCGCTGCGTGAGGCCCTCGCGGGTGAACATGCGCACACCGTTCATGGTGATGGTGCCAAAGACGCCGACGGTCGCGCCGCCGATGACGGGCTGCGGGATAGCGGAAAGGACGGCAGAGAGCTGCGGGAACAGACCGGCGATGGCAAAGACGGCCGCGATGATCACAAAGACCCACTTGTTGACGACCTTGTTGGAGCAGATGATGCCCACGTTCTGGCCAAGGGCGCTGGTGGGAAGACCGCCCAGCAGGCCGCCGACCATAGAGGTGAGGCCCTGGGACACAATAGCGCCGGAGAGCTCGCGCTCGGTGGGCATACGGTCGATGGAGCCCAGGCAGGCGGCGGAAACGTCACCGATAACTTGGATGGCAACCATGGGGAACACGACAGCGAGGGTAATGCAGACCTCGGGATCAAACTCGAGCGCGTAGGGCATGAGCTTGGGAAGGGCGAAGACCTGAGCGGTGGCGACGCTGGAGAAGTCGATCATGCCAAAGGGAATCGAAACGATCATGCCAACGATCATGCCAAAGAACACGGATCCCAGCTTGAGCGTGCCCTTGCCAAAGTTGGCGAGCGCAAAGACCACGGCGAAGGTGATAAGAGCGACGCACCAGGCCTGCGGGGTGCCCCACAGCGGCGTACCCATACCGCCGGCCATATACTTGACAGCCGTGGGATAGAGAGAGACGCCAATGGAGAAGATGACCGTACCGGTCACGACGGGCGGGAATAGCCACTTAATCTTGCTGTAAGCCAGACCAAAGAGGACCGCGACGGCGCCGCCGACGATCTCGCCGCCCAGCAGCGCACCAAAGCTAAAGCCCGAGGCACCCATGGCCTGGAGGGCCGGGAGGAACGCGAACGAAACGCCCATGACGATGGGCAGGCCGCCGCCGATGCGACGGAAGGGAGCGAAGGCCTGAAGGGCCGTGTCGATTGCCGAAAGAATGAGCGCGACCTGGATGATGTCGGTGCTCTGCTGGCTATTAAAGCCGTAGACGCCGGCCATGATGACAGCCGGGGTGATGATACCGGCAAACGAAGCCAGTACGTGCTGAAGGGCACACGGGATCATTTCCTTAACGGGAGGCATGCCTTCACGAGTGAACAGGGCTTCAGTGCCGTTCTTAACCGTCTCCTGGGTCATTTGACCACCAATCCTCGAAATAGTTGTTTTCGCATCTAACGCTCTATTGTGACGCAGTGCGGGGTTGAGGTTGTGCCTTCGTTGCATATCGTATTAAAGATGATTCTCATTCTCAATAATAATTTTTTGTTATCAGACTATTCTTCAGCTGAGATAATGCATTTCCGCAGGTCAGGAAAGTGTCTTGTCAAAATAACATCTTACTTTTCTTTTGGTCGACCGTTTACCGCTAAATTCCTACCGTTCGTCTGTATTACGCAATGTACCTGCGGATATACGAGATGATGAGCAGCGTGTTACCATGATAAAAAATTGTTATGAACACTTCGATAGAACCAAAAGGAGTTGCCCGTGAACGAGACCGTACGTCGCTTTTTGCCGATGGTCGATTTCCTGGAGCAGATACTCGGCAAAAACAGCGAAATCGTGCTGCACGATTTCTCGGATCCCGACCACGCCATCGTCGATATCCGCAACGGCATCGTGAGCGGCCGCAAGGTCGGCGGTCCCGCCACCGACCTGGCACTCAAGATCATGCACGACGCCAAGTATCGCGACCTGCCGTTTATTACGGGCTACGAGGGGCGCGGTGCCGGTGGCAAGACGTTGGAGTCGGCGACGTACTTTATCCGCGAGAATGACGAGATTGTCGGTATGCTCTGCGTCAACACCGACCTCTCGACCGTGCGCTCCATCAACGCCATGGCGCAGCAGCTCATGACGTGCTTCGACGCGGCGCCTAGACAGGCAGAGCCCGCGTCTATCGAGGTCGAAAGCCTTTCGGAGTCTACACAGGAGCTCATCGACCGCAGCATTGCCGAGTTGCTGAGCGCGCGCGGGCTGGATGTAGCATCGCTTGGTCAAAGCGACCGCGTGGACGTCATTCGCCACCTCAACGGCAACGGGGTGTTCATGCTCAAGGGTGCCGTGGCCTGCGCCGCCACCGCGCTGGGCATCTCGGAGCCCAGCGTCTACCGCTACCTGCAAAAAGTCCGCAAGGAAGGCTAACAAGTAAAAAGACTGCCCTTGGTGGCTCCGCAAGCGATCCGTCACGTGACAAAAGAACCCTGCAGTTCACACGCACTGCAGGGTCTTTTTGCATGTCATGTTTAGTTGTTGTCAACACCTTAGAGAGCGGCGACGACCTCGATCTCGACCAGACCGCCGGCCGGAAGGGCGGCAACCTGGAAAGCGCTGCGCGCGGGGAACGGAGCCTCGAACTTGGAGGCGTAGATCTCGTTCACGGCAGCGAAGTCGGCGATGTCGGCCAGGTAGACCGTGGTCTTGACGACATCGGCAAAGGTGGTGCCGGCAGCGGTCAGCAGGGCCTCGACGTTAGCAAGGGACTGCTTAGCCTGGGCCTCGACGCCCTCGGGCATCTTGCCGGTTGCGGGGTCGATGCCCAGCTGGCCGGACAGGAACACCATGTTGCCGGTCTGGATGCCGGGGGAATACGGGCCGATGGCTGCAGGTGCGTTATCGGAAGACACGACGGTCTTGCTCATGTTTATCTCCTTACGATCAATTGAGAGAGCGTGAGCGCGGTGTTCACACCGGGAGGCACAGTTCGGTCTGAACACCGCGCTTGATTTGGGATAGTACTCAAGGTTTCCGCGCGATGCAAGATTATTATCACGTTGCGAGAATATTTTATCGCCCAACGGCGCCTATCGACCGCTGAACGGCACGACCGGACGGTGAAGCTCAAAATGATCCGTTTCCCTCCGCCCCCTATGGATCACCTGATCCGCTGGGGACAGAGGGAAACGGATCATTTTTGCTGCAAGGGCTGCTGAAGACTTTATCCTGCTTGGGCCACAGGGCTCGTCCGCCGCAACAGCACCACTATACTTTTGAGTATCTGAGCATTTTGAAAGGCAGGATATGACCGCAACCGCCAGTCGAACCACCAACCGCAGACCCGAGCTTTTGGCGCCCGCCGGAGGCCCGGAGCCCTTTGCCGCCGCACTCGCTGCCGGGGCAGACGCCATCTACTGCGGCATGGGCAGCTTCAACGCCCGCCGCAAGGCAACCAACTTTACCGATGAGGCCTTTGAGCAGGCCTGCCGCGCCGCGCACCTGGCCGGCTCGCGCGTCTACGTCACGGTCAACATCGTCATCAAGCAGTCCGAGATGGGCGATGCGCTGCAACTCATCCGCCGCTGCTCCACGCTGGGCGCCGATGCCTTCATTATCCAGGACTGGGGCCTGTTCTTTGAGGTCAAGCGCACCATGCCCGGCATCGAGACGCATATCTCGACCCAGGCGAACATCCACGATGACCGCGGGACTATCTGGTGCCGCGAGCAGGGCGCCGACCGCGTGACCCTCTCGCGCGAGCTCTCCATCGACGAGATCGCCGCCATTCACAATGCCGCGCCCGACGTTGACCTGGAGGTCTTTAGCCACGGCGCCATCTGCTTTTGCTACTCGGGCCTGTGCCTGCTCTCGAGCTTTGCCATGGCGGGCCGCTCGGCCAACCGCGGCATGTGCGCTCAGCCCTGTCGCCTGCCCTACGAGCTGATTGACGAGAACGGCCGCTCGCTCTCCCCTGCCGGTCGCGAGCGCGCGCTGTGCCCGTGCGACACCAACACGTCGCAGCTCGTTCGCCGTCTGTATGACGCCGGCGCCGCATCACTCAAGCTCGAGGGCCGCATGAAGGCCCCCGATTACGTGTATTCCATCGTCGACGTGTACCGTCATCAGATTGATGACATGCTGGCCGGGGTCGCCGTGGATAAGGACGAGGACGCTGCTCGCCAGCGCCAACTCAAGCGCTGCTTCAACCGTGACTTTACGCACGCCTATCAGGACGGCACCTCGGGCGACGAGATGATGAGTTACGAGCGCTCCAACAACCGCGGCCAGATCGTGGGCACGGTGCTGGGCAGCCGCCCGGCCAACCGCGATGTGCGCGGCCTCAAGCCCGACGACCGCCGTCGCCGTGCCGCCATCGCCCGCATTGAGCTGTTTGAGCCCGTGGGCAAGGGAGACCTGCTGGAGCTTCGCCACGACGATGAGTTCGACCAATTCCTGACCACCATTGCCGCCGATGATGCCGCAGCCGGCGATATCATTGAGTGCCGCGTGCCCCGCAGTATGCCCGAGGGCTGCCGCGTCCGCGTGATTCGCAGCCAGCGTGCCATCGACGCCGCCGGCGCCGCGCTCAAGCGCGATGTGCTGCGCCGCCGCGCCGTTGATGTAACCGTTGCGGCGCGTTTGGGCGAGCCGTTTACCGTGACGCTCACCTGCTGCGACGACCCTTCGCTTACGGCTACAGCCACGGGCTTTACCGTCGAGGGTGCCAAGACCCGCGCCGTCGAGGCGTCCGATCTGGTTGAGCATGTAGGCCGCATGGGCTCCTCTCCCTTTGAGGCCGCGAGCTTTGACGTGGCCCTCGATGAGGGCTGCGGCATGGGTTTCTCCGCCGTACATAAAGTGCGCGCCGCCGCTTGCAAGGCGCTCGAGGAGGCCATTCTGGCGCCGTATGACGAGCGCGCCCGCACACTCGAGCTGCCGGCGATTGTCACCAGTGATTCCCGCCCCGCGCCCGAGCACTACCGCGATGAGCCGCAGATCTGCGCCACCGTCACCTCACTCGAGGCCGCCGAGGCAGCTCGTGCCGAGGGTGCAACGCGCGTCTACATGACTACCGACGCGCTCGATGCGGCCGAGCTCTCCCCCGCCGATGCGTTTGAGCAGGGCATCGTACCCGTACTCGACGAGGTCTGCCGCGCCGCTGACCACGTACGCGTCGACCCGTGGATTGTTGCCGGTGCCACGGTCGCTATTGGCAACATCTCTGAGCTCGCCCTGGCCGCCCAAGTTGGTGCCACGGCCGAAATTCGATCCTGCCTGCCCGTGCACAACACGCCTTGCATGGAGGCACTCGCCGAGCGCGGGGCCGGGGCGTTTTGGCTCTCGCCCGAGATCACGCTCGACGAGATCGTCTCGCTTGGCACCTCCGCGCCCGCAGCCCTGGGCATCACCGTTTTCGGCCGCCCGCGCGTTATGACGAGCGAGCACTGCATCCTGCAGGTGGCCAACGGTTGCATCCACGATTGTGCCAGCTGCCGTCTGCGCGCCCGCAAGCTGTCGCTCAAGAATATCGACGGCAAGGTCATGCCGGTGCGTACCGACATCCACGGCCGTTCGCGCCTGTACGATGCCTACCCTATCGACCTCACGCCACAGGTTCCACAACTGCTCGATGCCGGCGTGCGCCGTCTTATGGTCGACGGAACCTTGCTCGAGGCCGATGAGATTGGCCGTGCCGTCGCTCGCGTCCGCCGCGCCATTGAGGCAGCTCAAGCCGGCCGCAAGCCCGCCGCCCGCCTGCGCGGGGCGACCTCGGGCTGCATGTTTGTGGGAATTAGCTAACCGAAAGGCTTACACGTGAACGAAGAACCTCAAGTCCTCTACTGCGACGCCTGGCTTATGGCCATCGATAAGCCCGCCGGCATGATCGTCCACGGTGACGGCACCGGCGAGCGTACACTTACCGACTACGCCAGCGACCTGCTGCTGGCCATGGGCGACGGTTTTGCCGCGACTGACATGCAGCCGCTCAACCGCCTGGACCGCAACACCACCGGCGTGGTGCTGTTTTCGCTCGACAAACAGACGCAGCCTGCTTTTGATCAGATGGTCATCGATCACGCCTTCGAAAAGCACTATCTGGCGCTTGCCGAGGGCAAAATCGACTGGAACGAAAAGCTCATCGACAAGCCCATCGCCCGCGACCGTCACGACAGCCGAAAGATGCGCGTCGGCGCCAGCGGCAAGCCGTCTCGGACGCGCGTGAAGGTGCTCAAGCGTCTTAAGAGCCGTCGTGGCCTGCCCACGCGCTCGTATATCGATGTCGAGCTGCTCACCGGCCGCAAGCATCAGATTCGCGTGCACCTGGCCAGCGAGCGTCATCCCCTGGTTGGCGACGACCTGTACGGCACGCCGCGTCCTTGCGGCCTCATGCTCCACGCCCACAGCGTGTCCTTTACGCATCCCGTAACCGGTGAGCACATCCACATCGAAGCCCCCTGCCCCTGGGAGCCCTAAACCACCACATAGGGGACAGGCACCTTTGTGGTGGTTTAGGCCGCGATGGTTCTACCGTGTCGCAAAAGATCTCAATCTGTAACAGTTAGAACCCATTTCCCGGTCTATCTGTTACAGATCGAGACATTCGAATCTCCCCTCAAGGAAAAACCTCAATCTGTAACAGTAACTCGGCAAAATCCGTCCCAGCTGTTACAGATTGAGACAAAGGGACGGCGCGGTTCGGAAGTATCTCAATCTGTAACACCTAGCCCACTTTTAACGGTCCAGTTGTTACAGACTTAGACAAATCTGCAGACAACGAAAGCGGCAACGCCCGTGATGGACGTTGCCGCTTTTCTATTGAGAAATGAATCTGGTTTTTCGTTACTCGGCAGTCTTGTCGAGAGGTTTCTTGAGGAAGCTCAGAACCAGGCAACCAACCACGGCGCCGATGGCAAGTGCCAGCAGGTACTGCACCGGGTTCGTGATGACCGCGATGACCCAAGCGCCACCGTGCGGAGCGGGGCTGGCGCAACCGAAGATCATCGACAGGCCACCGGCGGTCGCGGAGCCCAGGATGCAGGAGGGCAGCACGCGCAGCGGATCGGCTGCGGCAAAGGGAATGGCACCCTCGGTAATAAACGACAGACCCATGATGTAGTTCACCAGACCGGCCTTGCGATCGGCCTCGGTCCAACGGTTCTTAAAGAACGTCGTGGAAAGGGCGATGACCAGTGGCGGAACCATGCCTCCGGCCATGACGGCAGCCATGATCATGTTGCCCTGAACGGTCTGCTCGGCAAGGGCGGCGGTGCCAAAGACGTACGCGGCCTTGTTGATGGGGCCACCCATGTCGGTCGCCTGCATGCCGGCGCAGATGATGCCCAGCAGGACGATGCTCGTGCCGGAGAGGCCATTGAGCGCACCGGTGATGGCGGTGTTGATGACGCCCATGATGGGGTTGACGGCCATCATAAACAGGCTGGTCAGAAGAATGCCGAACACCGGGTAGATGAGCATGGGCTTGATGCCGTCAAGCGACTCGGGCAGCACGCTTGCCGCCTTCTTGAGCGCGTTAACGATGACACCGGCGGCAAAACCGACCAGCAGCGCACCCAAAAAGCCTGCGGAGACCAGCTGTGCCTGAGCGTCGGCATCCATGGCCGTCGTCAGATATCCGAGCGTAAAGCCCTGTTTGGCGATCCAGCCGCCCACAAAGCCCGCGGCAAGGCCCGGGCGGTCGGCGATGGACATGGCAATGTAGCCCGCAAGGATGGGCAGCATAAAGTTGAACGCTTGGTTACCCGCCAGGTTAAAGAAAGCCGCGACCGGCGTGCTGTGACCGTAGGCGCTCGTACCCAGTCCTGCCTGGTCGAGCAGGAACGAGAGCGCCATAAGGATGCCGCCACCGACGACGAACGGCAGCATGTGCGAGACGCCGTTCATAAGGTCCTTGTAGACCCTGCGGCCCAGGCCCTCGGACTCGCCCTCAACGGCAGGCTGAGCGGACGCACCGCCGGCTACGTGATGGATGGGCGCATTGCCTGCCAGTGCGATGTTGATGAGCTCCTCGGCATCGTTGATGCCGCGCGTGACGGCACACGAATAGACCGGCTTGCCGTCAAAGCGGTCGAGCTCGACGTTCTTGTCCGCCGCGATGATGACACCCTTGGCACCCGCGATGTCGGCGGCCGTCAACACGTTCTTGGCACCGCCCGAGCCCTGGGTTTCGACCTTGATGCTCACGCCCATCTTGGCAGCCTGATCCTCAAGCCCCTTTGCCGCCATAAACGTGTGGGCAATACCCGTTGGGCACGCCGTGATGGCGACGACGTCGTAGGCGCCGCCTCCCGTTTTCTCGTTCGTAGCTGACATGTTTCCTCCTTTTGCACAAGCAGGCCCACCCCTCGCCTCCAGAGGGCCAAAACCTGCGTATTGCCTTGTGTTTGCGTTTTGATTAGAGCCGATAGCTCTGACGGACATGATCACGTCGTATGGAAACAGGGGTACTGGGCAACCATGCCCGGCGGGGCCATCGGAACCACCACAATGGGGACAGGCACCTTTGTGGTGGTTTTAGCCTTGTCCTGCCCCTGTCGCTAGACCGTGATGACGTTGTCCATCGACTGGTACTTGGCGGGAACCTCGCCCGCGGTGATGATCGTTGCATCGCGGAAGTCCGCGAACTTGACGGGCGCCACCATGCCAAATTTACTGGCGTCCGAGATTACGAAGCGTTTAGCGGTATGACGCATCGAGATACGCTTGACCTGCGCCTCCTCGATATCGGGCGTCGTAAAGCCTTGCTCGGCGGCAATGCCGTTGGAACCCCAAAAACCGCAGTTAAAGTTGTAGCGGTCCAGGGTTGCCAGGGCATCGGGACCAACGAGCGCCTCAGTCTCGGGCTTGAGCTCGCCGCCCAGCACCACGGTGCGCATGCCGCGCAGGGCAAGATGCTGAGCGTGGAGCACAGAATCGGTCACATAGGTGACGCCCTCGAGATGCGGAAGATGCTCGATGAGCCTGAGCGTCGTCGAGCCCGAATCGATATACACGAAGCTATCGGGCTCCACGAGAGCCGCGGCACGGGCGCAGATGCGCTCCTTGTCGTCGTTGTGGAGGTCGCTGCGCTCGCTGATCGTCAGGTCGCGCGTCACGTGCGCGCGCTCAAGGCTCGTGGCGCCTCCGTGCACTTTGGCAATGCGGTGCGCGCGATCAAGCGTCTGCAAGTCACGGCGAATGGTGGACGGCGTCACGCCCAGGGCCTCGGCAAGCTCCGGCACGGTAACCGAGCCAGCCTGCTGCACCATCGACACGATCGCGTTGAGCCTATCTTCCGCAAGCATCGCTTACTCCTCCTCGGGGTACACGACTCCCCAATCGGCGCGGAGCTTGGTCATGAGCTCCATAACATCAGAAGCATAGTCCAGAAGTTCGCACTTCGAATCGTCACCGACAACGGCCTTCTCCAGATCGGCCATCTCATAGCACAGGGCATAGGCCTCGATACCAGCGTGGACTTCCTCGCGGTGACCGTCTGCAGTCCACACGATGGTCGCGTGATCGGCGCGCGGATACTCGTTAACCTCGATATAGCACTTATCGAAGCTGATGACCGAACGCTTGGGCTGCTTGGAGTGGAGCGTAAGGCTCACAACGCCCAGCTGCTGCTCGGCGTTACGGCAGACGATGCCGCCCGCGACGTCGACACCGGTCTCGCAGGTGTTGCCCAGAGACACGACCTCGGTGGGTTGGCTGGCCATAAACAGGCGCATGACGGAAAGCGCATACACGCCAATGTCGAGCATGGCACCGCCGGCAAGATTACGGTTGTAGAAGCGGTTGGTCAGGTCGCCGTACTCTTTGAAGCTGCCAAAGTTGAGCTGGGCAAGGTTCATGCGGCCAAAGTCGCCCGCATCCATGCGACGACGCAGCTCCTGATACAGGGGCATGTGGAGCACCGTGGTGGCGTCCATAAGGACCACGTTGTGCTCGTCGGCGATAGCGCGGGCCTCGTCGAGCTCGGCGGAGTTGAGCGTAATGGCCTTCTCGCAGAGCACGTGCTTACCAGCGGCCAGCGCGGCGCGCAGATAAGTGATGTGCCTGTTGTGCGGCGTGGTGATGTAAACGGCATCAATGTCCGGGTCGGCGTAGAGATCGTCGACGGTGTCGTAAACCTTCTCGACACCATACTGCTCCGCAAAAGCCTGAGCTTTGGACACCGTGCGGTTGGCAACGCCCGCGAGCTTGCGGCCGGCAAGGGCGAGGGACTGAGCCATCTGGTTGGCGATAACGCCGCAACCGATCACGGCCCAACGGAGCTCGGGAGCCGTAAAGATGTCGTTAGGGAACGGCTTGTCCTGAACCGAAGCGAACGCAGCCTTTGCGGCCGCCGCAGCATCGAGCGGAGCCTGTTTGGAATCTGCCATGAGTGCCTCCTGTGTCATGGAACGTCTTTCATTTCTGACGGCTCTATATTCGCACAAATACGCGTGTATGTGCGTACTTCTGCGCGTATTACCGCCAAACGGTCAATATTCAACCGTAAACGGCGCATTTCTGCGCACGTTCACGCAATCCTGCGCACTCAAGTACGCAGAATTGCGCAGCAAGTGATCCCCAGAAGAAAACGAACGTAACGAATCATCTGACCACAAAGGACTGTCCCAAACTGCCGGCAGGAAAGGAACGTCCCCGGATGCCGGCACATGGGGACGTTCCTTTCCTGCCGCATTCATCCGATTGCCGCGCATTACCACAGACCTCACCTAAGTTGCGGTGAAATAGGGATTGTTTGGCCCTCTAGAGCCCCTCATCAGTCCCTATTTCACCGCAACTTAGCACAAGGCTGTCCCAAATGACTAGCCGTTTAAGAACGTCCTCAACGGCCACTCATTTAAGTCTGTCCCCAATGAGTAGGGATAGAAAAAGGCCCGGGTGCCGTGGGGCATCCGGGCCTTTGCTAGCAACTTGATGTTGCGGGCAGCTTAGAACTTGTGGCCGCACTTCTTGCAGACGCGCAGCTTGTTCTTGCCGTCCTTCTCGTGACCGACGCGGGTAACCTTACCGCACTCGGGGCAGACGAGATTGACGTTGGAGGCGTCGATGGGAGCCTCCTGCGAAACGATGCCGCCCTGCTGGTTGGCAGCGTTGGGCTTGACGGCCTTCTTGACGACCGAAACGCCCTCGACAACGACCTTGTTCTCGGCGGGGAGAGCGCGCAGGATAACGCCCTGCTTGCCGCGATCCTTACCAGAGAGAACCTGGACCTTATCGCCCTTCTTGATATACATATATCTCCCCTAACTACAGGGTCTCGGGAGCGAGCGAGACGATCTTCATGTACTTCTTGTCACGAAGCTCGCGAGCGACGGGCCCGAAGATACGGGTGCCGACGGGCGAACCATCGTTGTTGATGACAACGCAGGCGTTCTCATCAAAGCGAATGTAGGAGCCATCCTTGCGGCGGATCTCCTTAACGGTGCGAACGACGACGCAACGGACAACGTCCTTCTTCTTGACGTTGGCGCCAGGGGTAGCCTCCTGGACAGCACCGATGAACACATCGCCGATGCCTGCATAACGACGCTTGGAACCGCCAAGCACCTTGATGCAGCGAATCTTGCGAGCGCCGGAGTTGTCGGCGACGTTCAGCATGGTTTGCATCTGAATCATGGTAGATGTTCCTCCGAACTAAGAACCGAAGAGAGGTGCGCAGCCTTTACGCGGCCCGTGGTATGCAAGCCAGGCATACGCACATCTTCGGAAACGTACAAGTCGTAAGAGCGACTGCTTATTTAGCGCGCTCGACGACCTCGATGAGGCGCCAACGCTTCATCTTGGACATAGGACGGGTCTCCATAACGCGGACGGTGTCGCCCACGCCAGCCGTGCACTCCTCGTCGTGAGCGTGCAGCTTTTTGGAGCTGGTCATCATCTTGCCGTACTTGGGGTGACGCTTACGCTCGGTGATGGTGACAACGATGGTCTTGGCACCGGAGACGGAGGTAACGACACCCGTACGGACCTTACGCGAGTTACGCGAATCAGTCATGTTCTCTCCTTAGGTCCTACTCGGCGACAGCGGACTTCTCCGCTGCGATCTCGCGGGCGCGCTGCTCCGTGAGGACACGAGCGATGTCCTTCTTCACGGTGTTGACGCGAGCGGTGTTGTCCAGCTGGCTGGTGGCCATCTGGAAACGAAGGTTAAAGAGCTCGGCGCGCATTTCCTTCAGCTTCTCAACGAGCTGAGCGTCCGAGAGCTCACGAATCTCTGCGGGCTTCATTAGTTCTCCTCCTTGGCGGCGGCGGCGTCCTCAGCAGCCCACTTGGCCTCGAGAGCGGCCTCCTCAGCCATCTCCTTCTCGATGCGCTGCTCAGCGTTCTTAGCAGCAACAATCTTGGTCTTGATGGGAAGCTTGTGCTGCGCCAGACGCAGAGCCTCGCGAGCGACCTCCTCGGGCACGCCCTTGACCTCGAACATGATGCGGCCGGGCTTGACGACGGCCACCCACTCCTCGGGGTTACCCTTACCAGAACCCATGCGAGTCTCGGCAGGCTTCTTGGTGATGGGCTTGTCGGGGAAGATCGTGATGTACACACGACCGCCACGCTTCATGTAGCGGGTCATGGCAATACGAGCGGCCTCGATCTGACGGTTGGTGATCCAATGGGCCTCGAGAGCCTGGATACCAAACTCGCCGAAATGCAGCTCGGTATTACCCTTGGCCTGGCCCTTCATGGAGCCACGCTGCACCTTGCGGTGAAGAATACGCTTAGGGGCAAGCACTACTGACCCCTCCTCTCGGAGTTACGACGACGAGGACGGGAAGAGCCCTCGAGTGCAGGGTTGGGAACAGGCTGGCCCGGGAGCTTCTCGCCCAGGTAGATCCAGACCTTCACGCCGCAAGCGCCCATGGTGGTGCTGGCGACAGCCGTGCCGTAGTCGATCTTGGCACGGAGGGTGTGCAGAGGCACGCGACCCTCACGGTACCACTCACGACGGCCCATCTCGGCACCGCCGAGACGACCGGAGCACTGGATACGAATGCCCTTAGCGCCGGCCTTGCGAGCGGACTGGACAGCCTTGCGCATAGCGCGACGGAAGGCAACGCGGCCCTCGAGCTGCTCGGCAATGGACTGAGCAACGAGGTTGGCGTCGAGCTCGGGGCGCTTGATCTCGACAACGTCGACGGAGAGCTGGCCCTTGGAAACGCCAGCGACCTTCTCGAGCTCGGTGCGGAGGGTATCGATCTCGGCACCCTTCTTACCGATGACAACGCCGGGGCGAGCGGTGAGGATGATGACCTTCACCTTGTCGCCAGCGCGCTCGATCTCGACGCGGGAGACAGCTGCGCGGGAAAGACGCTTCTCGAGGTACTTGCGGATCTCGAGATCGTTACCGAGGGTCTTAGCGTAATCCTTCTCTGCGAACCAGCGGGAGCGCCAGTTCTCGGTGATGCCAAGACGGAAGCCGGTGGGGTAGACTTTCTGACCCATACAGCTTTACGCCTCCTTTCGAGGAGCAACGACGACGGTGATGTGGGAAGTACGCTTCAGAATGCGAGAAGCGGAACCCTTGGCGCGGGGACGGATGCGCTTAAGCGTCGGACCCTCGTCAACATAGGCAGCGGCGACAACCAGGTTGTCAGCACGCAGACCGTTGTTGTTCTCGGCGTTCGCAACGGCGGAACGGAGAACCTTCTCGACATCCACAGCGACGGCGCGGTCGCAGAAGTGGAGGATGTCGAAGGCCTGAGCGACAGGCTTGCGGCGGATCAAATCGACCACCAGGCGGGCCTTGCTGGGGGAAACACGCACGTACTTTGCGACGGCGCGAACCTCGGTGGCCTCAGTTTCAATAGACTTAGTTGCCATTTACGGTTAACCCCCTATTTGGCCTTGTGGCCACGGAACGTACGAGTCGGCGCGAACTCGCCGAGCTTGTGACCAACCATGGACTCGGTAACATACACGGGCACATGCTTGCGGCCGTCGTGGACGGCGATGGTGTGACCAACCATCTCGGGGAAGATGGTGGACGCGCGGGACCAGGTCTTCACGACGTCCTTCTTGCCAGCCTCGTTCATCGCGGTGATACGCGAGAGAAGGCGAGTCTCCACGAACGGGCCCTTTTTGAGACTTCTGCTCATAAGTGCTTTCTCCTAAAACTCGGTATCCGAAATTACTTCTTACGGCGACGAATGATGTGCTGGTTCGAGACCTTCTTCTTCTTGCGCGTACGAAGGCCCTTCGTCGGCTTACCCCAGGGGGTAACAGAGGGACGACCAGAGGTGTGGTTCTTGCCCTCGCCACCGCCGTGCGGGTGGTCGACAGGGTTCATGACGGTACCGCGGACGGTCGGGCGCACGTTCATGTGACGCTTACGGCCGGCCTTGCCGATGACGATGTTGGCGTGATCGGCGTTGCCGACCTCACCGACGGTGGCGCGGCAGGTAACGAGGATGCGGCGCATCTCGGAGGAAGGCATACGGACGATAGCGTACTTGCCCTCCTTACCCATCAGCTGGCAGGAGTTACCGGCGGAACGGGCGATAGCGGCACCCTTGCCCGGCTGGAACTCGACGGCGTGGATGAGCGTACCGACGGGGATGTCGGCGAGGGGCAGAGCGTTGCCCGGCTTGATGTCGGCGTCAGAACCGGACATGATGGTCTGACCGACCTCAAGGCCCTTGGGGGCCAGGATGTAGCGCTTCTCACCGTCAGCGTAGTGCAGCAGAGCGATGCGAGCGGAACGGTTCGGATCGTACTCGATCGTGGCAACCTTGGCGGGCACGCCGTCCTTGTTGCGCTTGAAGTCGATCACGCGGTAACGACGCTTCACGCCGCCGCCCTGGTGGCGGGTGGTGATGCGGCCGTTGTTGTTACGACCGGCCTTCTTGGGCAGGGGCTCGAGAAGAGACTTCTCGGGCTTGGTGCAGGTGATCTCGGAGAAATCGGAGATCGTCTGCCAACGCCTACCAGCGGAGGTCGGCTTAAGGTGCTTTACAGCCATTACAATCCCTTTCAATAGGAATCCGTTAGCCATCGCAGACAGGGATTCGAGGTTCTGCCTCGGGTGCGATGACACCGGACGTATACACGGTTCCGGGCGTGTCCATTTTATACGCCCAAAACCTTGAGCTCTCGCCTCCCCTATTTGGGAGGCATGAGCTCACTCAACAGCAGCGAGTCTTAGGCCTGGTTGCCAAAGACCTCGATGGTGTCGCCCTCGGCCAGCGTGACGATGGCCTTCTTCCAAGAACGGGTCTTGCCGGCGACATAGCGCACGCGCTTGGTCTTGGGCTTGACCGTCAGGGTGTTCACGCGAACGACCTTGACGCCGAAGATCTCCTCGACAGCGTCCTTGATCTGATACTTGTTAGCATCCTTGGCGACCTCGAACGTGTACTTGTTCAGCTCCATGCCGGAGAAGGAACGCTCGGACACGATCGGACGGATGATGATCTCGTGGGCGGTCATTTATGCAAGCACCTCCCCGAAGTGAGCGGCGATGTCGGCGGGCATCAGCACAGCGTTGTTGTTGACGAGATCGTAGGTGTTGGCCTCGTCGGCAGTGATGATGAACGTCTTGGGAATGTTGCGGAACGACAGGTAGGCGTTGACGTCCTCATCGCGAACGATGATGGTCAGACGCTTGCCCTCAAGGCCGAGAGCCTTGAGCATGGCGACGGCAGCCTTGGTGGAAGGCTTCTCGAAGCCGTAGTCGTCGACGAGCACGAGCTCGCCATCGGCCAGCTTGGCGGACAGCGCGGAGCGCATAGCCAGCTTGACCTCCTTGTTGTTCATACGCTTAGCGTAGGAACGGGGCTTGGGGGCGAAGACGACGCCACCGTGACGCCACTGGGCAGCACGGATGGAACCCTGGCGGGCACGGCCGGTGCCCTTCTGACGCCAAGGCTTCTTGCCGCCACCGGAAACCTCAGAGCGACCCTTAGCAGACTGGGTGCCCTGACGCCAAGAGGCCATCTGGCACTTGACGATGTGGTGCATAACGTGGATGTTCGGCTCGATGCCGTACACCTCAGCGGCGAGCTCGGCCTCGGCGACCTTCTTGCCCTCGCTGTTCTTTACTTCAAACTTTGCCATTTAAGTGTTCTCCTTGGTATGACGCTGGGCTAAATGGGCTGGGCCCTTAGGCCATACGGATGGCGACGAGACCATTCTTGGCACCCGGGACAGCGCCCTTGACCAAGATGAGGTTCTGCTCGGCATCGATGCGGACAACGGAAAGGTTCTTGACGGTAACGCGCTCGTTACCCATGTGACCGGCCATCTTGACGCCCTTGAGGACGCGCGCAGGATAGGCGCACTGACCGATAGAACCGGGGTGACGCTGGAAGTGAGAACCATGCGTCATAGGACCGCGGCGCTGACCCCAGCGCTTGATGCGACCCTGGAAGCCCTTACCCTTGGAGGTACCGATGACGTCGACCTTCTCGACATCAGCGAAATCAGCGACGGTGACGACCTCGCCGACCTTGTGCTCCTCGCCGTTCTCGACGCGGACCTCGCGAAGGAAGCGGACAGGCTCGACGCCAGCCTTAGCGAAGTGACCAGCCATGGGCTTGTTCACGTTCTTGGCCTTGATGTCGCCGAAACCGATCTGGACGGCGTCATAGCCGTCGGTTGCCTGAGTTTTAACCTGCGAGACAGCGCAGGGGCCAGCCTGGATGACCGTGACGGGGACGACGTTGTCGTTCTCGTCCCAAACCTGGGTCATGCCAATCTTGCGGCCGAGAATCATGCTGATCAAGATATGATCCCAACTCTCGCGTGGTCTTGGGACAATGCGTACACCACCGAGCGTACGCCCCTAGAGGACCACTACTTACACGACGTGCTCCCCAGCCTTGTATTGCGTCCGAACTACCTGACAACCCTATTAAGCAGGCATTTTGTCCAGCCAGAATACTCCCCTGGTTTCACACAGCTGTTTAGTATACACGGCTGCGGGCGTATCCATCGAGATTCATATTTCACTCACATTGTTTACGCAGGTAAAGTGCGTGGATGTCTCCTGGGCACGGCGGAGGGTCGGAGAAATATATTAAGGTCCCTGCTCTACAGTCCTGCGCAAGACGGAGAGCGCATTAAGTGCTCTCCTTTGCGTGCGGAACTCGCGATGACCTTAATATATTTCTCCGACCCTCCGCCGTGCTCGGGAGACGACACGTTGATGTCTGCTTAACTCTGCTCGCTCAGCTAATTACTTTGTTGGGGATCCACAATTTGCTGGAGGGTGAACTTGCATTGATGAGACTCGCCTTCTGCTTGTGGCTTTGCCTCTTCGAAATCGAAGATCATGATGGCGCAGTTGGGGAGTTTTGCTGGGAGCTCGAAGCCCTCTGGGGCTGCAGCCTTGATGAATTGGCGACTGGCGCTGCCGTGGCTTACTGCTAGGAGGGTTTCTATGCCCTCGGCGCCCATGAGATTGGTGAGGGTGTCTACCATGCGCTCTTGCAGCGCGCGGCTTCCTTCTCCTCCGAAGGGGACCAGGTCCTCGCCCGGATCCCAGACGTCGGTGGGCAGCGCGTCGTGCGGGCCTTCCTCGAAGGTGCCGTAGCAGCGCTCGATGATGCCTTTGCAGGGCTCGGCTGCTGCGTCTGCGCCGAGGAGTTCGGTTGCGACGAGCTGAGCTGTGTCCATGGCTCGACCCAAAGGCGACGAGACTACTTTGTCGGGGACAACGCCGTGGGCCTTTAGCCATGCGGCTGCTGTCTGTGCCTGATGACGGCCCAGATCGGTGAGCGGTGAATCGCAGCGACCCTGGACGAGCTTTTTAACGTTGAATTCTGTCTGGCCGTGGCGGAGTAGATATAGACGCTTCATGCTCTCCCCTTCTGTATACCTAGCTTTATCGGCGCGGCTCTACTCGTGGGTATGGCCTACATAGTCTTCGTCGATCGTGATCTTGGCAATCGACTTGGGATATTCGGATTCGACACGTTTCGCCAGCGCGTGCTTTAAGTCTTCGGCACTCATCTGCAGATCCGAGGGACGCACACAGTCAAAGATCACGTTGGTGTGCGTAGGACCCGGCACACAGCGCAGGTCGTGAATCGAAAGGCGGCTATCGATCTGTTGGGCCATGGCGTTAATGCGTAAACGCATGCTCGCCACCTTGGGATCGTCGGTCACGATGGGGTCGTAATGGAGCGTGACAATCATGCCGTCTTCGTTCCTAAACGACTGCTCGATGTTATCGAGCGTGTCGTGACTTTCCAGCGGGCTGGCCTCGGCTGCCATCTCGGCGTGAGCGCTTGCGAACTTCCTGCCTGGGCCGTAGTCGTGAACCATTAGGTCATGGACGCCCAAGACGCCGGGATAGCTCATGATCTTGCTGCGGATATGCTCGACGAGCTTAGGATCGGGCGTCTGGCCCAAAAGCGGGCTCACCGTATCTTGGAGAAGCTCAAAGCCGCTCCAGCCAATATAGGCGCCAACGGCAAGGCCGACCCACGCGTCAAGATTGATGTGCGTCACCTGCGAAACAATTGCGCACGCCAGCACGGCGCCCGTGGCAAGGACATCGTTCTTGGAATCTTGCGCGGTCGCATGCAGCGTCTCGGACTCAATGCGATCGCCGAGCTTTTGGTTGAGGGCCGCCATCCAGAGCTTTACAACCATCGAAAACACGAGAACTGCCACCAGGGCAAGCGAGAACTCGACAGGTTCGGGGTGAATGACGCGCTCAACCGAGGACTTCACCAGCTCAACGCCAATCAGCAGCACGAGCGCCGCCACGACCAATCCCGAGAGATACTCGTAGCGACCGTGGCCGTAAGGATGCTCGGGGTCGGCCGGCTTGCTCGCCAGCTTAAAGCCCAGCACGCTCACGATATTCGAACTGGCATCGGACAGGTTGTTCATGGCATCCGCCACGATCGAAACCGATCCCGAAACCACACCGATTGCGCCCTTCGCAGCACAAAGCGCAACATTGGCGACAATACACACCATGCCCGCTAACGTGCCCACACGCGCACGATCGCCCTGCGCGCGCTTAACTATCCACTCGACCATCTGCATCCGCCCCCACGGTACTACCTATATATCTATTGCTCAAACGGATTGTAGTGTAGCCACTTTGTCCCCCAGATACAAAAAGGCCGCAGCCCACACGGGCCACGGCCTTGGAATGTGACATGCGGGACTGCACCTTTGTCAATCGATTTATGCGCTTGCCTCGGCCACGCTCTTCGAGGTTTTGGGCGAATCGGCTCCGTCCCCCGTCGCCTGCCCCTTCGCCGGCACCACGCCAAAGCAGTAGCTCAGCGCCGCAGACACCGCAAATGCCACACCGCCGGCAAAGCAGCACCACAGCAGGTTCGAAAAACCACCTGTGGCAAAGCCAATGACCATGAGGACATTCGTCATGCCGATGGTATAGGCCGTAACGTGGCCCACGGCAGCAACAAGGCCTCCGACGGCGCCGCCAATGGCCATGCACGTCAGGCACCTGCCATATTTAAAGCCGCAACCGTACAACGCCGGCTCGCTTACGCCGCCAAGCACGCCCGAGATTGAATAGCCCAGCATGAGCGCCTTCTCGTCCTTATCCGCAACGCGGAGCGACGCGCCAAAAGGCATGCCCCAAACGGCGAACGTTGCCATCGTCGCGGCGATCAGGATGCACGAATCCGTTCCCACACTCATAAACTGCGCATAGGCGAGCGATAGGACAACGTTGCTGACACCCGCGATCTTAAGGAACTCCCAGCCCGCGGCAAGCCCCATGAGCGTGAGCAGCGATACGATGCCACCGGAATTGCCAAGCATAAACATAAGCTGGCCCAACAACATGCCCAGATAGCTGCCCGCCGGCGCCGTAAAACACAGCGAAACCGGAACCATGACAAGCATGGTCGCAAACGGAACAAACGAAAACGCCACGGCCTTAGGGATAACGCGCTTAAAGAAACACTCCACTCGCCATAGCACGGGCACCGAGATGAGAACCGGAATAACAGTCGTCGTGTAATCGTTGACCGGCGCGGGAAGCAGGCCATACACGGAAGTCATCGATGCCCCCGTCGTCGATGCGGCATCGACGAGCTTAAGCAGATCGGGCGCAATCAATACGCCGCCCAGCATCATGCCCAGCTGCTCCGAGCAACCGAGCTGGCGGGCGGCCGCCCAACCAAGATAAATGGGCAAAAAGTAGTAACCGGCGTTATAGAGCCAACTGTAGAACAGGCGATAGATTTCGGAATCGGCAGACCACAGGCCCAGCATGCCTTCGCCCATAATGACGGCGACGGTGCGGAACAACGCCGCGCAGACAATAAACGGCAGCGCCGACATCATGCTTTTGGACAGATAGTCCACCACGGCCATGGCGTTTGATGAGACCGTCGTTGTAAACGAGGTGTTAGAAACTTGTGACATGGAACGCCTTTCTCAATGTGACATGCGGGAAGTCCCTTTGTCACATCGTGCGATACTGACCGATTGCGCGGTACTTTTCGTAGCGGAGGTTTGTGAGGGTCGCGTCGTCGAGCCGCCCAAGCGTATCGAAGGCATCAAATGCCGAGGACATGACGGCACCGGCAATCTCCTCATGCGACAGGCCCCTATCATCAACAATGCCGTCGATGATGCCGAGCGCCAACAGATCGGGGGCCGTGAGCTTAAGCGCCTCGGCGGCCTCATTCGCGCGCTCGGTATCCTTCCATAGAATCGTCGCACAGGCCTCGGGGCTCACGACCGAATAGGCCGAGCTCGAGAGCATCAGGATGCGGTCGGCCACGGACAGCGCCAGCGCGCCACCAGAGCCGCCCTCGCCTGTCACCACCGAGACAATCGGCGTCTTAAGGCCGCTCATCTCCATGAGATTCTGGGCGATGGCCTCGCCCTGACCGCGTTCCTCGGCACCGATGCCGCAAAACGCGCCCGAAGTATCGACCAGGCACAGAACCGGCCGACCAAACTTTTCGGCTTGGCGCATAAGGCGACGCGCCTTACGGTAGCCCTCGGGATGTGCCATGCCAAAGTTGCGGCGCATACGCTCTTTGGTCGTGGTGCCGCGCTCGATGGCGATGACCGTTACGGGGCGTCCGTCTTTCCAGCCAATGCCAGCCACCACAGCGGCGTCGTCGCCAAAGTAACGGTCGCCGTGCAGCTCCACAAATCCATCCAGGCCCAGCGAGATCATCTCACCCGCCGTGGCGCGATCTGCCGAGCGGGTCTGCTTGACAATCTCGAGCGCGGTTTTTGGTGCCGGCGAGCGCTTAAACAAGTGTCCCAGCTTTTTGCCGCGGCGACCCGCATGCACGATCTCATGCGGTGCCCCCAGGCCGGGCGCATGCCCTTCGTGCAGCGCCAACAGCTCGCCTACCGTGAGCGCAATCTCGCCACGCGGAACAACGGCATCGCAAAAGCCGTGCTCCAGCAAAAACTCGGAGCGCTGGAATCCCTTGGGCAGACGCTTGTGCATGTTCTGCTCGATCACGCGCGGGCCGGCAAATGCCGTCAGGGCATCGGGCTCGGCCAGGATAATGTCACCCTCCATGGCAAAGCTCGCGGTTACACCTCCGGTCGTGGGGTCGGTGAGCACCGTGATATACAGGCCGCCCGCCTCGCTGTGGCACCTAACCGCCGCAGAAATCTTGGCCATCTGCATAAGCGAGGTCACGCCCTCTTGCATGCGCGCACCGCCCGAAACGGTAAAGCCGACAACTGGCAATCCCAGCTCGGTCGCACGCTCAAATGCGCGACAGATCTTCTCGCCCACCACGGAGCCCATCGAGCCCATCATAAAGTTAGCGTCCATAAAGAAGAGCGCGGTATCGCAACCGCAGATTTTGCCCCTGCCGCACACAACGGCATCGCGCTCGCCCGAACGCTCGCTCACGCTCTTGAGCTTATCGGCATAGCCGGGAAACGAGAGGAAGTCCTCCGACGCCAGATTGGCATCCCATTCCTCAAACGTGCCCTCGTCGACCGTCATGCGCATGCGCGTGCGACCGCTCACGCGAAAGTGTTTGCCGCAACGAGGGCAGACCTCGAGGTTGTCGTGCAGGCGTGCCTCATCGATCACGCGGCGGCACTCCGGGCACTTGATAAACACGTGGCGCGCGGGAAACTCGGCGCACGACTCGGTCATCGGCCCCTCGAGGACGTTGACCGTCTTCGCTTTTCTATTCATCAGCATAGAGATGCCCCATCAGATCAGTGTGATACATGCCCGACAAGAACTCGTCGTTTGCCAGCACGTCGAGCTGAAGCTCGCTGTTTTCGCTCACGCCCTCAATCACGAGCTCGCCCAGGGCCGAGCGCATCTTGCGAATGGCGCCGTCACGCGTGGGCGCACACACGATGAGCTTGCCGAGCATGGAGTCGTAGTACGGCGGAACTGTCGCACCGGTGAACATGGCCGAATCCCAGCGCACGCGCGGACCACCCGGTACACGCAACGCGGTGACCGTTCCGCATGATGGCAGAAAGTCCGGCGTCTCGGCATTGATGCGGCACTCCATGGCATGGTTGCGGACCGGCATGTCCTCCTGCTCAAAGGGCAAAGGCTGGCCGGCCGCCACGCGCAACTGCCACTTGACCAGGTCGGTATCGGTCACAAACTCCGTAACCGGATGCTCCACCTGCAAGCGCGTGTTCATTTCCATAAAGTAGAAATTGCCATCGTCCGAATACAGGAACTCGATGGTACCGGCTCCTTCGTAGCCAACGGCACGAGCCAGGTCACGCGCCGCCTTGTGCATACGGGCACGAATATCGTCGTGTCCGTCGAGGCACGGCGCGGGGCTCTCCTCGATCAGCTTTTGGTTGCGACGTTGCACCGAGCACTCGCGCTCGCCGAGCGAAAACACATGGCCCTGCTTATCGGCCATAATCTGCACCTCAACGTGGTGCGCCGGCGCGACAAACTTCTCCATGTAGCACTCGCCGTCGCCAAAAACGGCCTCGCCCTCGGCACGCGCCTCGATGAACGCCTTTGCCGCATCTTCCACGCGCTCGACCTTGCGAATGCCGCGACCGCCGCCACCTGCACGCGCCTTGATGAGCACGGGACAGCCAATGCGCTCGGCCTCGACCGTTGCCTCCTCGGGACTTTTGAGCAAATCGCAACCCGGCACGATGGGCACGCCCGCCGCGGCAGCCGTTCGACGTGCGGCGTCCTTGTCGCCCATGCTGTCGATCACCTCGGCCGAAGGACCGACGAACGCCAGGCCATACTTGTCGCAGTCGCGCACGAAGCTCGCCTTCTCGGAAAAGAAGCCATAGCCGGGATGAATTGCCTTAGCCCCCGACTTCACGGCACAGGTGAGCACAGCATCGTCGTTGAGGTAGCTCTCGGCAAGACGCGGGCCGCCGATGCAATATGCCTCGTCGGCAAGCTGCACGTGCAGCGCGTCCGCATCGGCCGTGGAGTAGACGGCGACGGTCTTGATGCCCATATCGCGGCACGCGCGGATAACACGGACCGCGACTTCGCCGCGGTTGGCGATGAGCACTTTGTCGAACATGAAGCCTTCCTTAACTTTCGTGCATGAGTGCAAAAGACATATCGGCGCGGCAGCAAACCTCACCGTTGACGCTCGCAGTACCCGTCGCAAAGCGGAACGGCCCGCGCGCACGCGTGATGGAGCACACCAGATCCACCGTGTCGCCCGGGCGCACCGGACGCTTAAAGCGCACCTTGTCCAGACTCGTGTAGAACGGCGTCGCGCCGCGCGCCTCCTCATCGCCCATCAGCAGCACGCAGCAGTTCTGGGCGAGCATCTCGCACTGGATCACGCCGGGGACGACCGGGTTTCCCGGAAAATGCCCCTGCAAAAAGTACTCGTCGCCCGTAATCGTGATCTTGCCGTGGGCCTCGTCGCCCACTAGCTCGGCTTCGTCGAGCAAAAGCATCGGCTCACGATGCGGCAACAGCTTCTTAAGCTCTTCTTTGTTCATGGATATCACCTATCCGATCCTCATGAGGCAGCTGCCAAACTCCACGAGGTCGCCGTCGGCCACGCAGATCTCGAGCACCTCGCCATCCACCTCTGCCGTCACCTCGTTGAGAACCTTCATGGCCTCGATGATGCAGAGGGTCTCGCCGGCCTTGACCTTGGAGCCCACGTGCACAAACGGTTCGTCGCCCGGCGCCGGGGCAGCATAGAAAACGCCGACCATGGGAGCGGTCACCTCGGTGCCCTTAGGCTCCGGTGCGGCGGCAGGCGCCTGCGCGGCGGGCTCCGGCGCGGCGGCAGGCATGGCGACAGGAGCCACCGCCGGAGCAGTCACGGCACCCGGCATAGGCATGGGCACGGCAACCGGCTGCGCGGCACTCGCGCGCTCGAGCTCGACCGCGGTGCCATCGGGCTCCTCAACACGCACGCGCGTGAGGCCGCGGTCCTCCATCACATCGGCTATCTCGGCAAGTCTTTTGGAATCCATGCTCTAGCTCCTCGTATATCTACGCAGCGCGATGGCGGCGTTGTGCCCGCCAAAGCCTAGGTTGGTCGAAAGCGCCCAGGTAAGGTCGGCGCGAACTGCGCGATTGGGCGTGTAGTCAAGATCGCAGGCGGGATCGGGCGTGCGGTAGTTAATGGTCGGCGGCACCACGCCCTGCTCGAGCGCCATGGCGCAGGCCATGACCTCGATGGCGCCCGTGGCACCGATCATGTGGCCGGTCATCGACTTAGTCGACGAGACGTGCGCGGCGCGCGCCGCGTCCTCGCCGAGCGCACGCTTAATGCCCGCCGTCTCGGACGAATCGTTGAGCTTGGTCGATGTGCCGTGGGCATTGATGTAGAGACCCTCGGAAGGCTTGACGTCGCCCTCGGTCACCGCCAGCGATATCGCGCGGGCAATGCCGGCAGCCTCGGGATCAGGACTCGTGATGTGATAGGCATCATCGGTGTTGCCGTAGCCCACGACCTCGGCATAAATGTGCGCACCGCGCGCCTGCGCATGTTCCATGCTCTCGAGCACGAGCACGCAGGCGCCCTCGCCCATCACAAAGCCGTCGCGGTCTGCATCGAACGGACGGCAGGCCGTCGCGGGATCGGGGTTGGTGGTCAATGCGCGGCAGGACGTAAAGCCCGCAACGGCATCGGGGATAATGGCCGCCTCGGCGCCGCCCGCGAGGATCGCGTCGGCATAGCCGTGCTTGATGGCGCGGAACGCCTCGCCCACCGCATGGGCCGAGGTTGCGCACGCGGTCACCACGGGCAGGGTCGGGCCCTTTGCCTTGTGGCGGATTGCGATATTGCCCGATGCCATGTTGGGGATCATCATCGCGATCATATAGGGCGATGCGCGGCGGGGCCCACGTTCGGCAATCGTATGGACGTTGTCGACGAGCGTCGTCATGCCGCCCACGCCCGAGCCCACGTAGACGCCCAGGCGCTCGCGATCGATGGCGCCTTCGACATCAAAGCCCGCATCGTGCATGGCTTCGTCCGAAGCCGCCATCGCAAACTGAACGCAGGGGTCCAGATGCTTGGCGTCACGCTTGCCAAAGTACTCGTTGCCGTCAAAGCCCTTGACCTCGGCCGCCACCTTGACGGCAAATGCATCGGTATCGAAGTGCGTAATCGGGCCGATGCCGCACGTGCCAGCGCACATTGCCGCCCAGGTGGCAAGCGCGGTGTTGCCGAGCGGCGATACGGCACCTATGCCGGTGATTGCAACTCTCTGTTCCATCATGGTCTCCTCATCCAAGCCGTTCTTCGGCCCTGATTTCTACATCGCCATTCCGCCGTCAATGCGTACGACCTCGCCCGTAATGTAGGCCGCCGCATCGCTCGCCAGAAAGCGCACCACGCCGGCCACTTCCTCGGGGCGTGCCATGCGCTTAAGGGGAATCTGTTCCTCGGTTGCCGCACGCACCTTCTCCGAGAGCTTTGCCGTCATATCTGTCTCGACAAACCCGGGGGCGACCGCGTTCACTCGT
>CABUBZ010000012.1 GCA_902489945.1 uncultured Collinsella sp. | reverse complement strand
CCTTTCCAGGCTCGAGTCGGTCGGGTTCCACATGCCCGACTGGGAGGAAGAGCTTGGGGAGTACCTCAAGACGCTCTAGCCGCTATCAACTTTTCGAGAGTAAAAGCCGCCGTTCTTTAACGGCGGCTTTTCTTGTTGATGGCTATCTGCGCAGTGGTGCCAATAGTATTTTGCGGAAGATCTTTCACTCGCTTGGCGTGGTGGCGGACCTGCCGGGCTGGTCATCGTAGGCGTATTTGCTGTACACGTTGACCTCCCACTGCTTTTTTTCGACCTTTGCCACGGAATCGAGGATGAAGCCGGTCGCAAGGCTCAGACCGCACAGGAACATAACCGACGCGGCGAGCATGGCGGTGGGGAAGCGCGGAACGAGGCCGGTCTGGAAATACTCGACAACGATGGGCATGCCCAAGGCGAGGCCGATCACCGCAAACAGAAGCGCGACGAGGCTGAAGAACTTCAGCGGGCGGTAGTCCTTGAACAGCGTGCCGATCATCGCAACGACTTTAATGCCGTCGCTTACGGTATTGAGCTTGGACTCGGAGCCTTCCGGACGGTCGCGGTACTCGATGGGCACATCTTTGATGCGCCAGCGGTGGTCGACGGCGTGGATCGAGAGCTCGGTTTCGATCTGGAAGCCCTCGGAAAGCACAGGGAAGGTTTTAACGAACGGGCGGCTCATGGCGCGGTAGCCGGTCATGACGTCATCGAAACTGTAGCCATAGATCCACTTGATCATGGCGCGGACCAGATTGTTGCCAAAGCCGTGGAAGGCACGCTTGTTCTCCTCGGCATAGGTGCCGTTGGAAAGGCGATCGCCTACGGTCATGTCGGCCGTGCCGCTGAGGATAGGCTCGCAGAGGGCTTTGGCCGCCTCGGCGGGGTAGGTGTCGTCTCCGTCGACCATCAGGTAGCAATCGGCGTCGATATCGCGAAACATCTGGCGGCACACGTTGCCCTTTCCCTGACGGGGCTCAAAGCGGACCGTGGCGCCGTGCTCGGTGGCGATGCGTGAGGTATCGTCCGATGAGTTGTTGTCATAGACATAGACCGTCGCTTGCGGAAGCTCGCGGTGAAAGTCGTCGATGACCTTACCAATCGTGAGCGCTTCGTTGTAGCAAGGGATGATGACGGCGATGGATTTAGAATTCACTCAATGCTCCTTATACAATCAATCCTTGAAAGTATAACCGTTTGGGCTTGTCATCCTAAGATGTGGGTTAGTTCTCCAGTTTTGTTGCGCGAATCGTTTGCATGGCCGTCGGGTCTATACTGTTCGTTTGTCAACGATTACGAGTAAAGGAGTTGCATCCGTGTCGGATCAGACAAAGCAACAAGAAACTCGCAGTCTGCCTGCGACGTTTGCTAAGAACGAATTTGAGAAGGACGCGTTTATCCTTCGTCAGCTGGTTACCAAGGATTTTAAGATCAAGTATCGCCGTAGCGTTCTGGGCGTCGCATGGTCGGTGCTCAACCCGCTGCTGATGATGATCGTCATGGCCATCGTGTTCTCGACGATTTTTGCCCAGGGCCGCAATGGCTCGATTACGCCCGAGATGTACCCGTTGTACTTGATCGTGGGTAACGTTACCTTTGCAGTTATGTCCGAGTCTACGAACCAGGCCCTGACGTCGATCGTGGGTGCGGCTCCGCTGCTCAAGAAGGTTAAAGTTCACCGCTGGGTCTTCCCGGTGCAGAAGGTGCTTTTCTCACTCGTGAACTTTGGCTTCTCGCTGGTCGCCGTAGCTATTGTTATGCTGTGGTTCCGTGTTATGCCTTCTTGGCACCTTATTCTGCTGCCGGTCTGTCTGCTGCTGCTTATGTGCTTCTGCATGGGCCTGGGCATGATGCTCTCTGCCCTTACGGTCTTTTTCCGCGATGTCATGCATCTGTGGAGCGTCGTCATTACGGCTTGGACCTACATTACACCCATCTTCTGGACGACCGACTTCGTTGCGCAAATGCCGCATCTCGTGCGCATTCTGGTCTATGCGAACCCCATGTATAACTACCTGCAGTTTATGCGTGATATCTTCCTGTTCCAGACTACGCCCTCGCTTATGACGTTTGGTATGTGCGTCGCTTGGGCGGTTCTTGCGCTTGTTATTGGCTACACCGTGTTCCATAAGTCTGAGCGCAAGTTCATCCTCTACATCTAAGGAGTGCTGTGATGACTGAATCTGTTGTTGATTACAGCGAGCAGCCTCTGGCTGTCGAGGTCGACGACGTCACCATGATCTTTAACATGGCGTCCGAGTCGCTGACCAACCTCAAGGAGTACTTCATCAAGCTTGCCAAGCACGAGCTGTTCTTTGAGGAGTTTAGAGCGCTTAAGCACATCTCGTTCGATATTCATCGCGGCGAAGTTGTCGGTCTGGTTGGCACCAATGGTTCCGGTAAGTCTACGATGCTCAAGATTATCGCCGGTGTGCTTGAGCCTAGCGAGGGCAGCGTTAAGGTGCACGGTAACATCGCGCCGCTGATTGAGCTTGGTGCCGGCTTTGACCCCGAGCTGACCGCCCGCGAGAACATCTATCTGAACGGCGCCCTGCTCGGCTATACCAAGGAGTTCATCGACGCCAACTTTGACGGCATTATTGAGTTCGCTGAGCTTCAGAACTTTGTCGATATGCCGCTTAAGAACTTCTCCTCGGGCATGGTGGCGCGTATCGCCTTTGCAATCGCGACGATTACCGAGCCCGATATTCTTATCGTTGACGAGACGCTGTCCGTCGGTGATGTGTTCTTCCAGCAGAAGTGTGAGGCTCGCATTCAGCACTTTATCCAGAGCGGTGACGTGACGGTTCTGTTCGTTTCGCACTCCATGGAGCAGGTTGAGCGCATCTGCCAGCGTGCCGTTTGGATTGAGAAGGGTGACCTTCGCATGGACGGCCCGGTCGATGAGGTCTGCAAGGCGTATCGCGAGCAGTTCAACTAGGTTATAATTACTTGCGCCCGACAGGCTTGCGCTTGCTTGGGCGTGTGGTTATTTGCTCCATTAGCTCAGTTGGATAGAGCAGGGGACTTCTAATCCCAAGGTCGACGGTTCGAATCCGCCATGGAGCACCATCGTTTATTAAGCCCGGACCGCTTGGTGGTCTGGGCTTTTTTCATCTTGTATGCTGCTGAAGCCGAGCGCGAACAAGCCGCTGCTGTTTGTTGGGGTTGGCATTTTACTTTTCCAGATGCTCTTTCAGCAGCTCCAGCGCGTGGGCGTAGCCCTGGAGGCCCTCGCCGGTGATGGTGGCGAAGCAGGCTAGGCGTGCGTAGCTCACCTGGCGGAAGTCCTCGCGGGTCTCGACAGCGCTGATGTGGACCTCCACAGCCGGGATAGCGACGGCCTTGAGGGCATCGAGGATCGCCACGCTGGTATGCGTGTAGGCTGCCGGGTTGATGACGATGCCGTCGACCTTGCCGTAGGCCTCCTGAATCTTGTCGACGATGTTGCCCTCGTGGTTGGACTGGAAAACCTCGACCTCGTCGAAGCCCTGTGCAGTGCCCGCTTCCTGGCAGATCTGGACTAAGCGGTCGTAGTTGTCGCTGCCATAGATGCCTGGCTCGCGAATGCCGAGCATGTTGAGGTTGGGGCCGTTGATGACAAGTGCTTTCATGGTTGCTTCCTTTGCAGTCGAGAAACCACCAAAAAGGTGCCTGTCCCCTTTGTGGTGGTTTTGGTTAGAGAGCGGGTGGGAGGGTCTCGAGGAGGGCTTGGGCGGTGTTGGCGGCGCAGTCGCGTGAGTCGATGATGTAGTCGGCCCAGGCGCGGTAGCGCGGCATACGCTGCTCGCCCAGTTTGTCGATGCCGTCGCGTGCGGTGATGGGGCGGCCCTTGTGGGCGAGCTCGTCGAGCTTGCGGTTGAGCATCACGATCTGGCTGTTTTGGTGCAGCAGCGGATAGTTCTCGTCACGCGTGACCACGCCGCCGCCGGTGGAGAGCACCAGGCCGCTGCGCCTGGAAATGTCGGACAGCGCCGCCGTCTCCTGTTCGCGGAAGGCCACCTCGCCGCGCTCGACGATATAGTCGGCACAGGGCATGCCCAGACGCTCCTCGAGCGCGCGGTCCAAGTCGATGTGCTTGCGGCCCGTGAGCTGGGCGATCTGCTCGCCCACGCGGGTCTTGCCCGAGCCCGGCATGCCGATGAGCGCGATGTTCTGTTCGCGGTGTGACAAGCGCTCCGTTACGTCCAGGATGCGCTCGCGCGGGGTGACCTGCCCGGTATAGCGCTCGACGGCCTGTGCCGCTTGGGCAACAAGCATGAGTAGACCGCCGATGCAGGGGATCCCGCGGCGCTCGGCCTCGAGCATCAGGCCCGTACGGGCGGGGTTGTAGACAATGTCGATGACGCCCTCGAGCGCATCGAGTCCTTCGAGCGTGCAGGGAGCGTCGGGGCAGTGGGGGAACATGCCGGCGGGCGTGCAGTTGACGAGCAGCGCCGCGTCGGACTGCTGCGCGATGTTGCCGTAGTTGACCTCGCTTGTGCGGCCCACGGGCACCACGGTGGCGCCCAGGTCGCCGAGCACCATGCTTGCCGTGGTGCCGGCACCACCGGTGGCTCCGAGCACGAGGGCCTTCTTGCCGGCAACCTCAACCCCCAGCTCCTCGACCAGGCACTGAAAACCAAAGTAGTCGGTGTTGTCGCCGCGCAGGCGGCCGTTGGGCAGGCGCGTGATGGTGTTGACGTTGCCCATGCGTTCGGCCAGCGGACTCAGCTCGTCAAGATATTCCATGACGGCGCGCTTGTAGGGGATGGTCACGTTGGTGCCCTCCCACTCGTCGCCTGTCATAAAGGCCGCGAGGTCCTCGGGCTCGCGCTCAAATCGCACGTACTCGAGCCCAGCGAGCTCTTTGTAGATGGTCGGGGTGTAGCTGTGGCCCAGCACGCGGCCCAGTACGCCGTAGGGGCGGGTTGCGGCGGTATCGGTCATCTAGAGCACCTCCGTGTAGCTGCCAAAGTAGGTGAAGCTCTCACACACGTCGTCGATCGAATCGAGCAGGTCGTCGAGGGCCTTGCTGCCAAAGGGGCAGTCCAGGTCAAAGTAGAACATAAACTCAAAATCGCGCCCGGGGATGGGACGGCTCTCGAGCTTGATGAGGTTGATGTTGAGCGCATAGAAGCGCTCAAGCACGCGGTAGAGGGCGCCCGGCTCATTGGCCGTGGTGATCATGAGCGAGGTACGGTTGGCACCGGGATAGACGCGTGGCTCGCGGCTGATGACGACAAAGCGTGTGTAGTTGTTGTCCGAGTCCTGGATGTTGGACTCCAGCACCTCCAGGCCATAGAGTGTCGCGCAGCTGCGCGATGCGATGGCGGCAACATCGGTGCGCCCGGAGCTGGCGACCATCTCGGCCGACATGGCGGTGTTGGGGTACTTGGTGGCGTGCAGGTCGTGGGACTCGATAAAGCCCGCACACTGGGCAATGGCTTGGCCGTGGCTGTAAACCTCGCGCACGTCGGTGAGTTTGGTGCCGGGTTTGACGAGCAGATTGTGGTCGATCTTGAGGCGCAGCGAGCGCACGATGTGGAAATCGAACTGGGCGAGCAGGTCGTAGACGGCGTTGACCGATCCGGCAGTTGAGTTTTCGATGGGTAGCACGCCAAAGTCGCAGAACCCGTCGCGCACGGCTCGCATGACGCCCTCAAAGGTCTCGAAGAACGCGATATCGGGCACGTCGAAGAGCTTGCACGCGGCGATTTGACTGTAAGCGCCCTCAACGCCCTGGCAAGCGACGGTGGCGGTTTGAGGGAAGGGCGTGTCGGAGGCTGCAGCCGTGGCGTGGGCCTTTTGCGAGATGGTGATGCCCTTGAGCTCGTTGATGTAGCGCTGCTGCTCGGCCTTGCTCATGCTCATGAGGAGACGGAACAGGGCGATGGTCTGTGCCTCGTAGCGTTCGGGCGCGCGGCTGGCGAGGTTGTTGAGCTTGGAGCGCTCGCGGGCGGGGTCGAAGACGGCCTTGCCCATCTCGATTTTTGACTTGGCGACCTCGGTGGCAATGTCCATGCGCTCGATAAAGCTGTTGAGGAGCGTGGCGTCGATGCCATCGATGGTCTGGCGAATATCGGCAAGGTCCATGGAGGCCCCTTTCGTGAATGGTTGCCTGGGGTAGTTAATTTGGGACGGGGCTTTTTTAGCTACCCTTTGACTGTCGACGAATCGATGGGTGCCAGGGCAAATATCAACTGGCATATGGGGGTAGCTAAAATAGCCCCGTCCCAAATTAACTACCCTTGGGGTGGGTGGACTAAAGCTGGCCTGCGCCCTCAAGGAGGGCGTCCCAAATCGCGAGGGCAGCTGCTGCTTCAGCTACGGGGACAGCTCGGGGGACGATACAGGGATCGTGACGGCCGTGCACCGAGAGTTCGGCATTTTCCATGACGTCCATGTCTACGGTCTGCTGCTCGCGGCCAATTGAGGGCGTCGGCTTTACGGCCATCCGCCACATGACGGGCGCGCCGGTCGAAATACCGCCCAGGATGCCGCCGGCGTTGTTGGATTCAACCTCGATCTCGCCCGACTCTGCATCGATGCGATACGGATCGTTGTTTTCGCTGCCGCGCATGGCGGCCACGGCAAAGCCCATGCCAAACTCCACGCCCTTTACGGCGGGAATGCCAAACGCGATTTGCGCGATGCGGTTCTCGATGCCGTCGAACATGGGGTCGCCGATGCCCGCGGGAAGCCCGTAGATGCCGCACTCCACGATGCCGCCGATGCTGTCGAGTTCGTCGCGCGCGGCTAGGATCTCCTCGCGCATGCGACCGGCTGCGGTGGCGTCAATGCACGGCAGATCGTTCGTAAGGATTGCCTTGCGGTCGGCCTCGCGATAGACCATATCGTCCATAGGCAGGTCGGAGATGCCGCCGATCTGCGCGACGTGCGCCATGACCTGAATGCCGCGGGCCTCAAGTGCCTGCAGCGCAATGCCGCCGGCGATGCATAAGGGGGCCGTTAGGCGGCCGGAAAAATGCCCGCCACCAGCGACATCGTGCATGTTGTGATACTTCACGCGCGCAGGGAAGTCCGCATGTCCGGGACGGGGCTTGCGGCGCAGCTCGGAGTAATCATTGGAGCGCGTGTTGGTGTTCTCGATAATCGCGGCGATGGGCGCGCCGGTGGTATGTCCATCGACAACACCGGCGATGATGTGGGCGGCGTCGGCCTCGCGGCGTTTGGTCGCGGTCTCGTCGCGACCGGGGGCGCGACGGTCGAGGAAGGCCTGCAGCTTCTCCTGGTCCACGGCGATGCCCGCCGGGATGCCATCGAGCGAGCAGCCGATAGCGGGAGAGTGCGACTGGCCGAAGATGCTTAAGTGCAAGACGTTGCCAAAGGTCGAGGACATGCTATTCCTCCTCGAGCGTGACCTTGCCGCCCAGTAGGCGGTAGTGGTCGAAGAAATCGGGATAGGACTTGTTGACGGCCTCGGCGCCGTGGATCACGACCTCGCCGGTGGCGCGGCTCGCAGCGATGGCGGCCATCATGGCGATGCGGTGGTCGTTGTGCGAATCGACCTCGCCTCCGGTGAAGGCATCGACACCCTTGATGATGAGGTCGTCACCGGCGATGCGCACCTGCGCTCCCAGCGCGGTGAGCTCGCGGGTGGTGGTGACCAGACGGTCAGATTCCTTGATGCGCAGGCGTGCGCAGTCACGGATGAACGTGCGGCCCTGAGCCAGCGATGCCACGGCCGAGATGACGGGCACCAGGTCCGGAATGTCGTGGGCGCTCATCTCAAAGCCGGCGAGCTTGTCGGACTGCACAGTGGCGGCGTTCGTGGAGCGCACGATGCGGGCGCCAAAGCGCGAAAGCGCGGCGAGCACGTTGCGGTCGCCCTGTGCGGAGCTCAGCGACACGCCCTCGACGGTGATGGGGTCGGTGCCGATGGCGCCGGCGCACAGCCAAAAGGCGGCGTTGGACCAGTCTCCCTCGACGGCTACGCTGCCGGGCGTACGGTACGATCCACTGTTTACGCGGAAGTTCGTGACCTCGGGCTGGCCGTCCTTGGCCGGAATACGCTCGACGTTGACCTCGACACCAAAGGCCTTCATGGCCTGGATGGTCAGGTTGATATAGGGGCGGCTCTCGATGAGGCCGGTCACTTGCACACAGGAGGGCTGGGCCAGTAGCGGGGCCGCCAGCAGCAGGCCGGAGATATACTGCGAGCTCACGTTGCCCGGAAGCACAAAGGTGCCCGGGCGCATGCGGCCGCTCGTCTTGAGCGGAAAACCGCCCAGACCCTGTAGGTCGCAGCCGGCGGCGATAATCTCGTCCGAGAGTGGGGACAGCGGGCGGGCGCCCAAGCGTCCCTGACCCACAAAAGTTGCTTCTGCGCCCAGCGCGCAGGCGACGGGCAACATAAAGCGGAGCGTGGAGCCGCTTTCGCCGCAGTCAAGCGTGCCGCCGGCAAGGGCCTTGAGCAGGCCAAACTCAATACTCTTCATGGTGGGGTGGACCTGGAAGCCGTCCTCGACGGTCTCGATGCGAGCGCCCAGGGCCGTAAGGCAACGCACCGTAGCCTCGATGTCGGCGCAGGTGGTGTTGCAGGTGACGTGTGTCTCGCCGTTGGCAAGCGCGGCGCAGATGATCAGGCGGTGCGCCATCGACTTGGACGCGATGGCAGGAACGGTGCCCTTGAGCGGGGACGGGGTGATGCGGGCTAGCATGCGGATGCGTCTCCCTTCTGGCCGAGGCCTTCGGCAATGAGTTCGTGGAAAGTGGAAAGCGGCGTGCGGTCGATGCTGCAGCGGCCAATGCCGTGCGGAATCACCAGATCGATGGTGTCGCCCGCGCGCTTCTTGTCGTGGAGCGCCTCGGCAAAGACGGCATCGACATCGAGGTCGCAGCGGGTCTTGAGGCCATGGCGGGCGCAGAGTTCCTCAATACGACCGGGCAGTGCAGCATCGCAGACGCCGTGCAGGGCCGCGGCGCGCGTGATGATGCCCATGCCGATCGACACGCAGTTGCCGTGTCCGAGCTCAAAGTGCTCGCAGGCCTCGACGGCGTGTCCGGCGCTGTGTCCAAAGTTGAGGAGCTTGCGCTGGTTGGTTTCGCGCTCGTCGGCGACGACCACGGCGCGCTTGATGTCGATATTACGGGCGATGATGAGCGCTACGCGGGCCACATCGCGGTTGAGCAGCTCCAGCGTGAGCGGGGTCTTCTCCAGCTCGGCGAAAAGCTCCGGGTCGGCGATCACGGCGTGTTTGACAACCTCGCCGCAGCCGTCGGCGAACTGCTCGGGCGTGAGGGTGGCCAGGCACCCCACGTCGGCGATAACCACGCTCGGCTGCCAAAAGGCGCCGGCCAAGTTCTTGCCTGCAGCCAAGTCGATGGCGGTCTTGCCGCCCACCGACGAATCCACCATGGCGAGCAGGCTCGTCGGGATCTGCACAAACTTGCAGCCGCGCATGTAGGTAGCGGCCACAAAGCCCGCCACGTCGCCCACGACGCCGCCGCCGAGTGCCACGATCACGTCGGAGCGCGAAAGCTCGTGCTCGGCCACAAACTCCAAAATTGCAACATAGGTTTCGGCGCGCTTATGGGCCTCGCCGGCCTCGAAGGTGCAGATGCTCACCTCGTAGCCTGACGCCTCCAGGCTCTGCTTAACGGGCATCTGGTAGAGCGGGCCCACGTTGGTGTCCGTCACGATGACGGCCTTGGTGCCGCCAGCAGTGGCGCGCACGAGCGGTCCCGCCTGCTCCAGCAAAAACGTGCCAACATGCACCTGGTAGGGGCGTGCAGTGTCGATATCGATGGTAATCGCCATAAGCTTCGGTCCTTTCGACCTGGCGTGATAGGTGGTTTAGTGGGAGGCCTCGTCGTCGAGCGCGCGCTTGATACGGTCGCCCTCGGCAAGGAGGTTCTCCAGATAGCGCTGGTCGTGGTCTTTGAGCGCTCGGCTGTAGGCTCCGAGTGCCTCGATCAGATGGTCAATCTCGAAGGCGAGCGCGTCGGCGTCGTCGATCATGAGTTCCGACCACATCTGGGGGTTGAGGTGCGCCACGCGGGTAAGGTCGCGGTAGCTACCGGCCGAAAACCCGTGGTGAACCTGGGCGGTCGGGCTTTTGACGTAGGCGTTTGAGACGACGTGTGCGAGCTGGCTCGTGAAGGCGATGACGCGGTCGTGCTCGGCGGCGCTGGTCACGCTGAACTTGCCAAAGCCCAAGGGGCGCACCATCTCGCGCACCTGGCCCAAAAGCTCCAGTTTGAGCGCATCGTCCACCGCGGGCGGCACGAGCACGAGTGGCGCGCCCTGGAACAGGTCGGCGCGGGAGTGCGCATAGCCCGAGTACTGCGTGCCCGCCATGGGGTGCGCGCCCACAAAGTAAAAGCCGTGCTCGCGGGCAAGCTCAAAGGCGCGCTCGCACACGATGCCCTTGACGCCCACCGTGTCGATCACCACGGGGCCCATGATGGCCTCGGTGTCGGTGGCGTCGGCGAGCGCCTGGGCGTGCGCCTCGAGCCACTCGATGCATGCCTCGGGATAGCAGGCAAGGACGATGATGTCGCATTCGCCGAGTGTCTTGTCGTTGAGCTCTCCGGCGACAGTGCCCATGCTGGCAGCCGTCATGACATCGTCATCGGGGTCCCAGGCCAGCACTCGGACGCCCGCCTGCGCATAGCCGCGGGCAAAACTGCCGCCGATGAGGCCAAGGCCGACGATGCCGGCACACTTGGGGCCGCCCTGGTTAACGCGCGCGTTTCTCGCCGTACCCATGGGCTACTCCATGGTCTCTTGGCAGACAACCTCGCGGATGGCTCGGATGCGGCGCATGGTGTCGTCGAACTGATCGGGGGTGAGGGCCTGGGCGCCGTCGGACCAGGCGCGGCTCGGCTCGTCGTGGACCTCGATCTCCAGGCCGTTGGCACCACAGGCGGTCGCGGCGAGCGCCATGGGCTCAACGTAGCGGGTGTAGCCGGTGGCGTGGCTGGGGTCGGCGACGACGGGCAGGTGCGACAGGTGGTGCAGCACCGGCACGGCGTTGAGGTCGAAGGTATTGCGGGTGCGGGTCTCGAAGGTGCGGATGCCGCGCTCGCACAGGATGACGTTGTCGTTGCCCTCGCTCATGATGTACTCGGCGGCCATGAGCAGCTCATCGATCGTGCCGGACATGCCGCGCTTAAGCAAGACCGGAGTCTTGGTCTTGCCGACCTCTTTGAGCAGAGGGAAGTTCTGGGCGTTGCGGGCGCCGATCTGCATGACGTCGATCTTCTTGTCCAGGAAGACCTGCACGTCGCGTGGGTCCATGATCTCTGTGACGATCGGCATGTCGAGCTCGGCAGACGCCTCGCACAGCAGGTCGAGGCCGGCAGGGCCCATGCCCTGGTAGGCGTAGGGGGAGGTGCGGGGCTTGTAGGCACCGCCGCGCAGCATCGTGGCGCCGGCGGCCTTTACGCGACGTGCGATGCGGATGAGGTTCTCGCCCTCGACGGAGCAGGGACCGGCGATGACCTGGAACTGGTCGCCGCCGATCTTGACGCCGTGGCCGCAGTCGATGACGGAGTCCTCGGGGTGGAACTTGCGGTTGGCGCGCTTGAACGGCTCGGAGACGCGCTGCACACGCTCGACGACATCCATGGACTCGAGCAGGAACGGGTCGATCTTGGTCGTATCGCCCACCAGGCCGATGATCGTCTCGTTCTCGCCGCGCGAGACATCGGTCTTCAGGCCCTTTTTCTCAATCCAGCTGACGATATGGCCGACGGCCTCGTCGCTGGCGCTCTGCTTTAAAATTGCAATCATGGTGTGCCTCTCACCTCGATGGATAATCCTTGCAAAAACGGCCCGCATCGCGAGCCGTGTATATATGGTGCATGAGAGTTTATACTATCTGACTCGCTTTTGCCTTCTAAAGCGGGCCGTTGCGCCGCGTCTCCCACGTAATTGCAAAGCTTTTTCTTTTATTTTGACAGCTCGTGGTGCACTTGGGTATAATGCCAAACGTTGGCCCTATTAGCTCAGGGGATTAGAGCGTCTGCCTCCGGAGCAGAAGGCCGTTGGTTCGAATCCAACATGGGGCACCATCGAACGTAAGACCGTCCGAACCTCGCATGGTCCGGGCGGTTTTCTTATACCGACGCGACGTGATGGGACGTGGTATGGCAGCAACGGATATCGAGCGCGGACTCTCAACCGCCGAGGTCGAGGAGCGCATCGCCGCCGGTAAGATCGACCGCAACATGGAGCTCAAGACCAAGTCGGTCAAAGAGCTCATCATCGAGAACCTCTGCACGCTGTTCAATTTGATCAACGTGATCTTGGCGTTCCTGGTCATTTTGACCGGTTCGTTTAAGAACCTGACGTTCCTGTTTGTGGTGTTCCTCAATACCGCTATTGGCGTCATTCAATCCATGCGGTCCAAGAAGATGGTCGATAAGCTCACGCTGCTGACCTCTAAGAAGGCCATCGCGGTGCGCGACGGTGCCGAGGTGGAGCTCGACTTGGACCAGATCGTGCTCGACGACATCATCCGCCTGGGGCGCGGCGACCAGATTCCCGCTGACGCCGTGGTGGTTTCCGGCGAAGCGCTCGTGAACGAGAGCCTGCTGACGGGCGAGAGCGACCTTATTAAGAAGCAGCCCGGTTCCGAGCTCATGAGCGGCAGTTTTATCGACTCGGGCCTGCTGCGCGCTCGCGTGATCCATGTCGGCGCCGACAACTACGTGGCTAAGATCAATAACGAGGCCAAATACGTCAAAAAGGTCAATTCCGAGATCATGAACGCGCTTAACGCCATCGTGCGCTTTGCGAGCATCATCATGATCCCGCTCGGTTTGGCGTTGTTTGCCTCGAGTGTGAGCGAGCTGTGGGATGCCGCGGGAACCCCGGGCGATAGCGCGCTTTCGTGGTGCTTCTCCGAGCTGTTGGCTGGTCATGTGCCTACGTCGGCGCTGCTGTCCACGGTGGGTGCCCTGCTGGGCATGATCCCGCAAGGCCTGGTGCTGCTGACCTCGTCGGTGCTCGCCATCGCCACGGTGCGCCTGGCCCGCCGCAAGGTGCTGGCACAGCAGCTCTACTGCATCGAGACGCTCGCTCGCGTTGACGTGCTGTGCCTGGACAAGACGGGCACCATCACGTCGGGCCGTATGGAGGTCGAGGGCACGTATCCGCTGCCTGTTGAGGGTGTTGGCTTTGGCGTGGACTCGGACGAGGCGGCTGTTCCCGTCGATACCACAGTGCTCGATTTTGCGCTGGCTAACGTGGCACGTGCGACTTCGGCCGATGCCAACGAGACCTGCCAGGCGCTGCTCAACTATTACGCCGATCGCCCGGTCGAGGTGTCCGAGCCGCTGTCGGTCATTCCATTCTCGTCGTCTAAAAAATGGAGCGGCGCTTCTTTTGCGCAGGGCTCCTACGTAATGGGCGCCGCGCAATTTGTGCTCTCTGATCGTGCGTTTGCCCAGGTCGAGAACCGTGTCGCCGAGCTTGCCGATACCTGCCGCGTGCTCGTGGTGGCGCGCGTGGACGGCTTTACGCCCGATGGGGATATGGTGGGCGAGGCCGAGCCCGTGGGATTTGTGACCATCCGCGACGAGATTCGTACCTCGGCGGCCGAGACCATCGGCTACTTTAACGAGCAGGGCGTGACCCTCAACGTGATCAGCGGCGACGACCCACGTACGGTGTCGTCGATCGCGCGCGTGGTGGGCGTGCCGGGGGCGGACGCTTATGTGGACGCCACGACGCTCGATACGCCGGCCAAGCTCGATGCCGCAGTGGACCGCTACCATGTCTTTGGTCGTGTGACCCCGCAGCAGAAGCGCGAGCTCGTGCAGGCGCTCAAGCGCCGCGAGCACACCGTGGCCATGACGGGCGACGGCGTCAACGACGTGCTGGCGCTCAAGGAGGCCGACTGCTCCGTCGCCATGGCGGCCGGCTCCGATGCCGCGCGCAACGTGGCCGAGATCGTACTCGTCGACAACGATTTTGCCTCGATGCCCGCCGTGGTGGCCGAGGGCCGTCGCTCCATCAACAACCTGCAGCGTTCGGCCTCACTGTTCCTGACCAAGACGCTGTTCTCGATGGGCCTGGCGGCGCTGTGTATCGCGCTGCCGCCGTACCCCTTCGAGCCCATCCAGATGACGCTCATTAACTTCTTCTGCATCGGCGCGCCGGGCTTTGTGTTGGGCCTGGAGCCCAACAATGCTCGTGTGAAGGGTGCGTTTTTGAGCAACGTACTCAAGCGTGCACTGCCGGCGTCGATTGCGGTCATTTTGGCTGTGGCGCTCGATATCTTTGTGGCGCGCGTGTTTGGCTTTAGCCAGCTCACGCTGTCTACGATGTGCCTGCTTACGTCGTGCGCGGCGAGCGTCAGCCTAATCTGGCGCATCTCGCAGCCTCTCACGCCCTTACGTGTGGTGCTCTTTGTGTTTGTAGTCGCCGGCATCCTGGTGGGCGTTATCGGATTCCCGGAGCTGCTGTCTATTGCCAACCTGTCGATGGGCCAGATGGTTATCTTGGCTGTTATCGTGGTCTTTACCTGCTCGGTGTTCTTTAAGCTCGCCACGATGATGGATTCGCTCAATCCGCGTCGTCGTCATGCCGCAACTGGTTTTGGCCGCGGTGTGCGCGTCCGCCTGGGTCGCGGTGGCGGCAAGGTGAGCTCGACGGGCTCGACGGCCGAACGTTTTGCCAAGCGCGTCGCCGCCGACATGGCGCAGCGCCGCGAAGATCGCACCGCTCGCGAGGCCGAGGCCCGCGCACTCGAGGGCGTGGCCCAGGCCCAGCCCAAGAAAAAGAAGAGTACCGGAGCTAAGCGCTCTCGTGTGACCAAGTCCGCCCAAGGCATCAAAGTCTCGATGCCAAGCAAAAAGAAGAAGTAGCTACGCGCCCTGGCGATGTTGAATTGGTGCCTTGTTCCTGTGGGGCCGTGGCGATGTTATGCTCTAACCTCGATTGTTTGAATTGCTTCGAAAAGAGGATGCCGTGATCTGCCCGCATTGCCTTAAGACTATCGAGGACGGCGCCTCGTTCTGCCCCTACTGCAACGCCTATGTGGGTCCGGGCGATGGTCCCGAGCACACCGAGTTCGTGTTCTGTGAGGGCTGCGGTGCCCGTCTTTCTCCGCATGATCGCACGTGCCCAAAATGCGGACGCCCTGCCCCGGGTATCCTCTCCGAGGACGCGGCCGCATCCGACCTGGCAGCGGGCCGCACGGCGGGCTTTCCGCGCCTAACGCAAGAGCAGATCGATACCGAGGTGCCTCATGCGCCCGCCTCGGCTGCCGCGGTTCTTTCGGACGCCGCCGATCCTAACGAGACCTGCGTGCTGCCGGCTTTCGATAAGGATTTCGGTATCCCCAAGGTCGATATTCCCACGCCCGTTTCCCTGCATGACGATGCTCAAAAACCCAAGCGCAAGGTGCATCCCGACGAGGACGCCTATCACAAGCACAAGCGTCATATCCCCAAGCCGCTCATCGTCATCGCGGTCCTTGCCGTCGTTTGCGGCGGTGCCTATTGGTTCGTGACGGCCGATCCCATGGGTGTCATGCCTGCCTTCTACGACCAGTTTGGCCAGGCTGCGCAGACGACCTTCCCCACGCGCCAAAAGGGCGAGGCGACTGAGGACGATACCAAGCAGGACGATTCTGCCGAGGTGGTCCAGGAAGAAACCGTGCTCACCGATGATCAGCTCTATACCAGACTCGACGGTCTGTATCAGACCATCGTGTCCTACGGTGACGAGGACCAGATTGGCGAGGTCATCGATTCCTTTAACAACGGTTATCTCCGAACGCCGCTGTCCACCCGTCAGGAGCTGTCGCAGAGTGCCTACGCCCTGCGCGACCAGATCAAAAAGACGCAAGATGAGCTCAACAACCTTAAGTATCAGGACGATACGGTCTATGCGGACGACATCGCCCACTTAAAGCAGCTTGCCGAGTGGATGTACGAGCGTGTCGACGTGATCTGCCAGAGCTGGGATATCTCGCTGGCCATTCCTGATGGTGAGTCGATGAGTTCCCACCAAAGCGAGATCCTGGCGCCCATCGCGCAGAGCGGCAACAGCGCGCTGAACCAGTACGACGCCAATGTGGGCTCCTGGAAGCCGCAGCAGCGTTCCTAAAATTAGTTCGCCATAGTCGGCATAACCTACGTGCGCAATTGATGTAAGCGCATGCTTATTGCTACAATTCGTACAAATATGCTTTAAACGCACGAGGAAGGAACCACATGTTTGGTTTTAAGAAAGAGCTCTACACGCCCGAGTATCAGCTTGCCGGCGACGAGTGCGCCGTTATCGAGACGTCGAAGGGTACCATCAAGGTCAAGTTTGACGGTGAGGGCGCTCCCATTCATGTCGCGAACTTCTGCGAGCTTTCCACGATGGGTTTCTATGATGGCCTTAAGTTCCATCGCTATGTGCCCGGCTTTGTCATTCAGGGCGGCGACCCCAATACCCGCGATATGTCCGGCGCCGACGTCGCTGCCGGTCTTGAGGGCCCTGACGGCATGCCCGGTACCGGTGGTCCCGGCTACTGCATCAAGGGCGAGTTTGCCACCAATCCGCGCAACAGCCATGTCGATGGTGCCCTTGCCATGGCACGCTCCATGGACCCCGATTCCGCGGGTTCGCAGTTCTACTTCTGCCTGGGTGCCCAGCATAACCTCGATTCCGGTTACACCGTCTTTGGTACCACGGTCGAGGGTCTCGATGTGATTTCGCAGCTGCGTGCCGGCGACGAGATCGTCCATGTCGAGATCGTTCACGAGTAAAGGGGACTTCCTTGAATAGCCAGCTGATCCAACAGGGCCGCGCCGCTTACCGCGCGGGTGATTTTTCCGCTGCAGCCCAGATGCTTGGGGCGGCAAAAACTCCCGATGAGATTATGGGCGAGGCCGATCACCTTCGTGGCAACGCCTTGATGCACTTGGGCATGTATGCCGAGGCCGCCGAGGCCTACGCCGCTGCCCTCAATGACGGCACCTACGGCAAGCGCGGCGCGCTGCTCACCAACCGCGGCAAGGCACTCGCCGCCGTGGGCGACTACACGACGGCCGCCCAGGCGTTCTCTGCTGCTACGCAGGATGCTTCCTATGCCACGCCGTTCAAGGCCTATCTGGGCCTGGGTAACGCGCTGTTCCAGTCGGGCGACTATGCCAACGCGGGTACTGCCTTCCGTCAGGCTGCCATCGACGGCGCCAATCCGGCTCCTGCCGCCGCACTGGGCGAGCTTGGTCGTTGCTTCATTAAGCTCGGCCGTCCGGCGGATGCCGTGGAGACCTACCGCACGGCTATCGACTTTGCCGGCCCCCGCGACGACACGCGTGCGCTCAACGCCGGCATGGGTCAGGCGCTTTCTGCCGCCGGCCGTCCCTCCGACGCACTCGACGCCTTTAACGCCGCTACTGCCGATGGCATCTACCAGCTCACTTCCGAGCAGGCCGATGAGCTTGCCCGCGTGCATGATTCGCTTGCCGCGCTGTCTGCCCAGACGGCTATGGCCACGGCTCCGGCGCCCGCGATGGACGCTCCTGCCGTCGATCCGCTCGATCCTACGGGCGCGACCGGTCAGTTTATGCCCGATCCCTCGGACACCGGCTTCTTTACGCTGTCCGAGTCCGAGATGGTCCAGCAGGACCGTCAGGATCGTAAGCAGGCCAAGGTCCGTCGTCGCCATCGCCACACGGGTCTCAAAGTCTTCATCGTGCTGCTTCTGCTCATTTTGATTGCTGCGGGCGGTCTGGGCTTTGCCTACACGCGCGGCTTTGGCTTCCCCTCGCAGGAGTCGGTTATCACCGATCTGTTCCAGGCTGCCGGCGACGGTGACACCGCAAAGGCCGAGTCTTGCCTGGCCTCGAGCCTGTCCGAGGACGCCAAGTCGATGATCATCTCCTCGATTCCGCAGGGCGCCACCGTGTCCGTCGAGGGCATGGATCAGTCCATGACCGAGACGACCGCCAAGGTCAAGGCTTCGCTGTCCAAGGGCGGCGAGCAGGAGTACACCGTCAAATTCGTGCGCTCCGACAATCATATCGGCTGGGCCGTTTCCTCGCTCGATATGGATTTCTCGGCTGCTGACAACCAGTAGTGACCTTATGGGATTTAGCTTTGCCCGGCGCTTCACCGCAAGTGAGGTGCCGGGCTTGCGCTAGTATCATGAGCTAGTAGTTTTCCAGCAATCATCCAACACATCAGGAGTTGCGTTGTTTTCTTTGATGGATATGTTCTTCGGTAGCTATGCGGGCGATCTTGCCATCGACCTCGGCACCGCAAATACGCTTGTCTCCGTGCGCGGCAAGGGCATCGTCATTCGCGAGCCCTCTGTTGTCGCCATCGACAAGAACGACGAGCGCATCCTGGCGGTCGGTATCGAGGCAAAGCGCATGCTCGGCCGTACGCCCGGCAACATCGTGGCCGTTCGTCCCCTGAAGGACGGCGTCATCGCCGACTTCGATGTTACCGAGGCCATGCTTCGCTACTTTATCGACAAGGCGTCCGAGAAGCGCTATCCGTGGACCCCGCGTCCGCGCGTTGTCGTCTGCGTTCCTTCCGGCGTCACGTCGGTCGAGAAGCGAGCTGTCTTTGAGGCCACGATCCAGGCCGGTGCCCGCCAGGCCTATCTGATCGAAGAGCCTATGGCCGCCGCTATCGGCGCCGACCTGCCCGTCGAGGAACCCACCGGCTCCATGGTCATCGACATCGGTGGCGGTACCACCGAGGTCGCTGTTATCGCTATGGGCGGCATCGTCGTCTCGCAGTCCATCCGTATTGCCGGTGACGAGTTCGACCAGGCCATCCTCACGCACGTTCGCGATGCCTACAACCTGGCCATCGGCGAGCGTACGGCAGAGGACATCAAGATCAAGGTCGGTTCCGCCGTGCCGCTCAAGGACGAGCTCGACGTCGAGGTCAACGGCCGCGACGTGATCACCGGTCTGCCCAAGACCGTGCGCATCGAGAGCGAGGAGATTCGTCGCGCACTCAACAAGCCACTCGACGAGATGGCCAAGGCCGTCAAGGACGCACTCGACGCTACGCCTCCCGATCTTGCCTCGGACCTTATGTACTACGGCATTTTGCTGACCGGTGGCGGTGCGCTGCTGCGCGGTCTCGACGTGCGCCTGCGCGATGAGACCGGTGTTTCGGTCAACGTCAGCCCCACGGCGCTCGATAATGTCGTTAACGGCTGCGCCCGCGTGCTCGAGGCCAATGCGTTTGATGGCGGCTTCGTCCAGACCAATGCTTAATTTCCAAAAGGTGGATTCCATTTGGCACGATCTTCGGGTTTCTCCACAAATCTGAATACCAAGCGACAATCAACGGGTATGCGCCCGTTGATTGTTTTCAGCCTGATTTCGGTGTTGCTGCTCACGTTTTACATCCGCGAGGGCGAGGCAGGGCCGATTCATGCCGTGCGTTCGGGCGTAACGACGATTACCTCTCCGGTGCGCTTTGTGGGCTCGGCTGTGGCGGCTCCCTTCAATGCGATTGGCAACGTGTTCTCTAACCTAACGGCGTCGCAGGACACGCTCGACGAGCTCAAGAAGCAAAATGAGGAGCTGACCTCTAAGGTCGCCGAGCTTTCTGAGGCTCAAAAGACCGCCGAGCGTCTGGAGGGGCTGGTCGGCCTGCAGTCGACCTACAACCTCAAATCGACCGCTGCTCGTATCGTTGGTGCCTCGGGCGATGCCTGGACCTCGACCGTAACCATCGACAAGGGCTCTGCCGACGGCCTTACCATCAACATGCCCGTGACGAGTTCTGCCGGTGTTATCGGTCAGATTATCGAGGTATCGGCCAAGACCTCTACCGTGCGCCTTATTGGCGACGAGAACTCGGGTGTGTCCGCCATGGTACAGGACACGCGCGCCCAGGGCATGCTGCAGGGTCAGGCTGACGGCACGCTGCGTCTTGAGTACGTGAGCGTCGACTCCGATGTTAAGGTTGGCGACATCATCGTGACCTCGGGCATTGGCGGTGTATTCCCCAAGGGTCTACCGCTCGGCACCGTCTCGTCGGTTGAGAAGTCGGCAAACGACGTGTACTACACCATTGTGGTGCGCGCTCAGACCACGGCCGAGAACAACGAGGAAGTGCTGGTCATCACCTCGCTGACCGACGAACAGTCGGCTTCGGATGAGGACGTGAGCACCGCTAATAGCACGCCGCAGGGAACGTCGCGCGACGCTGCGACCAAGACGAAGGACGAGAGTTCGGATGACAGTTCCGACGCGTCCGAGACGACCGATTCCGGCTCGAGCGAATAGGGGGCATGTCCATGGATCTACACGAGCAGGGGATGAGCTCCCGTACGTTTGTAATCGCCGCCATCGTGTGCGTGCTGCTGCAGGCAGGCCTGGCACCGCAGATCTCCATTGCGGGCGGTCGCGTCAACTTCATGATTATCCTGGTGTGCCTAAGCGTGTTCTCGGGCGACCCGACCCGTGCCGTCGTGTGCGGTTTTTGCAGCGGCTTGTTCTATGACCTGTCCGCTGCCGTGCCGGTGGGCATTATGTCGCTCCTGCTGACCGTGGGTTCTTTTGCCCTGGTGCACAGCGCCGTCGGTCAGACGGGCGGTACCCCAAGTGCGCGCGGCGTCACTGTGGGCGCCTTCGCGCTCGTCATTAATGTGATCTACAGCATCATCTTGCTGTTTATGGGTTTGGAGACGAGCTTTGTCGTGGCGATCTTCGGCCATGCGCTGCCGTCCTCGATCCTGACGGGTCTGGTTGCCATTCCGTTTTTGATGTCCGGCGTCGTGCCACAGTCCGGCTATGGATTCTCCGCACGTGGCGGACGCCAGACGGGTATGCGCTTTAAGCCCAAGACCCGCAAGCTCAAATAGGGGAGGCCCGTAGATGTCTTCCCAGTTGACGGTTATTATCGCCGGTATCGTGCTAGTTGTGGCCATCGTGGTCGCACTGGTCATCATGCGTCGCGGCGATTCCCGTTTTACCTACGATACGCAGCATGGAACGACCCCGCGCGCCACCGAGGGCGAGGGCAATACCGCGGTGACCGCCTTTAAGGGCCGCTTTTCCATCCTCACCACGGGTGTGGGCGCGATGTTTGCGGCGCTCGCCGTCAAGTTGTGGGGCATGCAGATGGTCTCGTCGGACTATTACGAGAAGCAGGCCAATAGTAATCAGACTCGCACCGTTACCACTCCTGCTGTGCGCGGCCGCATCCTCGACCGCAATGGCGTGGCGCTTGTCCAGAACCGTCCCTCACTTGCTGTCGTGGCCTACCGCGACCTTGCCGAGGATGAGGTCCTGGTTCGCCATCTTGCCAACGTGCTTGGAATGCCTTACGTGGCGGTCCTTCGCAATATTCAGGACAATACAGAGGGCGCTCAGAGCCTGCATACCATCGCGACGGACGTCCGTCGCTCCACGGTTGCCTATATTCAGGAGCATGCCGGCGAGTTCCCGGGCGTCAAGATTGCCGAGCGTACCGAGCGCCAGTATCCATATGGCGAGACGGCATGCCATATCTTGGGCTATACCGGCACCATTACCTCCGAGCAGCTCGAGGCTCAAAATAAGAAAACCTCTGGCGATGATGATGCTTCTGCTGGCAAGATTACGTACCAGTCGGGCGATATCGTGGGCCAGGCGGGCGTTGAGAGCTACTACGAAAACCTGCTGCAGGGTATTCGTGGCGAGCAGACCGTCAAGGTCGATGCCTCGGGCAATGTGACCGGTCAGGCCGGTGCCGTGCCCGCGAAGGCCGGCTCCGACATTAAGCTCACGCTCGACCTTAAGATCCAACAGGCCTGTGAGACGGCGCTGGCGAGCGCTATCGAGCTTGCCAAGACCACTGGTTACAGTAATGCCGGCAACGGCGCCGTGGTGTGTCTCGATCCCAACAATGGCGAGATCCTGGGCATGGCGAGCCAGCCCAAGTTCGATCCGTCTGTCTTTATCGGTGGTGTCTCAAATGACGTGTGGACCGAGCTCAATGATGACAAGGGTTCGCACCCGCTGCTCAACCGCGCCATTAGCGGACAGTACATGTCGGCCTCGACCATCAAGCCGCTCTCGGCACTGGCCGGTCTTGAGTTTGGAACCTACACTTCAACGCAGACAACCAACTGCACGGGCTATTGGACGGGCCTGGGCAAGGCTTGGGGCAAGCGCTGCTGGCTGACGTCTGGCCACGGCACCATGACGCTGCAGTCGGGTATCGCCAACTCGTGCGACCCCGTCTTCTATGACATGGGCAAGGCGTTCTTTTATGACGAGCAACATTCCGAGGGCCTGCAGGAGGTCTTTCGTCGCTGGGGCCTAGGCAAGACCTGCGGTATCGATCTGCCGAGTGAGGGCGCGGGCCGTATTCCCGATGCCGAGTGGAAAGAGTCGTACTTCACCGACGCATCTGCCGAGGACCGCAAGTGGAATGCCGGCGATATGACTAACATTGCTATCGGCCAGGGCGACATCCTGGTGACGCCCCTGCAGATGGCGTGCGCCTATATGGGTCTTGCCAACGGCGGCAAACAGTACGTGCCTCACGTGTTTTTGTCTGCCGTGTCGCGCGATGGCGACGGCGATGCCTATAAGTACAACGGCAAGGGCAAGAAGAAGCGCCTGGAGGCCAAGATCAACAGTGATTCGGATTTGGCTCTTGTTCGCAACGGCATGCATGACGTGATTTACACGGCATCGACGTCCCTGGCGGCTCACTTTGGCACCCTGACGCCGCAGGTATACGGCAAGTCGGGCACGGGCGAGAAAAGTGGCGAGGACGAATACGCGTGGTTCTGCGCCTATGCACCGGCCGATGATCCCAAGTATGTCATCGCTACCGTCCTGGAGCAGGGCGGCGGCGGCTCAGATACCGCGATGCATGTCGTGCGCGACGTGCTCGGCGTGATTTATGACGAGCCCGATACCTCTTCGGCCTCGGGCGATTCTTCGGTTCGATAGGAGGTTGCGATGGATTTTTCTCCGGCGGATCTGTTCCGTTCAACCAAGACCGGCTCTCGCAGCAGCCTGGACCGCGTCAACAAGCAACTTTCGGCCTCGCGCGGCACGTTTCGCCAAAAGGTGCATATCGGTGTGCTCGTGGCCACTGTGGCGCTCGTCGCCTACGGTGCCATCATCATCTGGTCGGCTTCGCAGTTTAAGGCCGATGCTTCGTTCTCACGCCATCTGCTGGGAATCGGCATCGGAGCGGTGCTGGCGGTGTTGGTCTGGCGTACCGACCTGCGCGGTATTTCCAATTTCTCGACGGCGTTGCTCGTCATCGACCTGATCGTGATCTTCTCGCCCAAGATTCCGGGCCTGTCCTATACAGGCGGTCTGGGCATGACGGGCTGGATCAAGATTCCCGGTATCGGCTTGACATTCCAGCCGGTTGAGCTTGCCAAGCTCATCACCATCTTCTTTATTGCTACGCTTGGCTCGCAGTATAACGGTCGCATCGATACCGTTCGTGACTACGTCAAGCTCTGCGGCATGCTGTCCATTCCGTTTTTGGCCGTCGTTGCCATGGGCGACCTGGGCTCGGGCCTGGTCGTGCTGGTTTCGGGCGCCATCGTCATTTGTATGAGCGGTGCACGCCGCGAATGGGTGCTGTCGACCTTGGCCCTGCTCGTGGGCCTGGTGGCCCTCGTCCTGGCGCTTGATTCGGTCTTTGATTCGTTGCTCGGCCACGATGTGCTCATCAAGCAGTACCAGATGAACCGTCTGACGGTCTTTATCGACCCCGATAATGCCGATTCGGACGATGCCTACAACCTGCAGCAGTCGCTTATCGCCGTTGGCTCGGGCGGCTTCTTTGGTAAGGGTTTGGGCCATGCGACGCAGTCGGCCGGCGGCTTTCTGCCTGAGTTCCACACCGACTTCGTCTTCGCCTTCCTGTCCGAGACCTTTGGCTTTTGCGGTTCCTTTTTGCTCCTGTGCCTCTACGTGCTGTTGATCTTTTCGACGATTCGCGTCGCCTTTAAGTGCGAGTCCCTGTTTTTGCGTCTTTCGTGTGTTGGCATCGTTGGCATGTGGGCGTTCCAGACCTTCGAAAACATCGGCATGTGCATCGGCATGATGCCGATTACCGGTATTCCGCTACCGTTTATTAGCTTCGGTTCGTCTTCGATGATGATTCAGCTGCTGACGGTGGGTATCGTACAATCCATATGGCGGCATCGTTCGGGCGCCGCGTAACCGCTGGAGGGGTTTGCTATGAAAATTCCCGTAGATAAGCTGACCCGCGCTTTTAAGATGGGCGCGTCCGTTAAGAAGGATTCCGATACGCCGGTGCGCGTCTCGGTCTATCTGGATTCGTCTGCCTCGCGCTTTCTGGCCGAGACGGTGCGTGATGCCTTTGTGCCGCAGACGACCTCGGGCATTGTGCGCGTCGAGCGTCTGGGGGAGGAGCGAATTGCTCCAAAGACCGATACCGATGTGGTGCTGGTGCTCTCGTGTGGTTCCGACCGCTTGGAGAGTGCCGTGCAGGAGCTCGTGATCGCCGGCGCGCCCGTGTGCGTGCTTGCCGAGTCTGCTGTGGAGGTGCCGTTTATCGAGGAGTCCACGCCCATGCTTGGCGTGGTAGCGGCAACCGATAAGACGTATCTGCTCGAGACGCTTGCCCGCTGGATTCTCGATCGCACGGACAAGGAAACGGCTTTTGCGGCGAACTTTGCCTTCATGCGCATCGCGGCGGCCAACCGCATCATCACCTCGTGTGCGCTCACCAATATGGCGACCGGGGCTTTGGTGTTTTTGCCGGGCGCCGATTATCCCGTTATGGCGCTGGCGCAGGTGGGCATGCTCTTTGAGCTCGCTGCCGTCTTTGGACGCGGCATTAAGCCCGAGCGCGGCTACGAGGTCGCCGGCGTGCTTGCCGGCGGTCTTGTGATCCGCGCGGTCACCCGCGCGCTCGTCAAGCAGACGCCGCATATTGGGTTTGCCGTCAAGGCGCTCACTGCTGCCGCGGGCACCTATGGCATGGGCCGTGCGCTCGTTTCGCTCTACGAGCGCGATGTCGACTACAGCCGTGCCAACGAGGCGGTCACTGCCACGTTCTCCCGCGTTCGCGATCTGGTGACAACGGTCGCGGGCGCTACCCGTCCCATGGCGTCCTATCAGGACGTATCAGATCTCGCTGCTTAGGGGTTTTCCGTTGCGCGTTGCATACCAAGACTGTTTTCATTTAATTGAGCCGTTGCTCGCCAAGGTCGAGAAGCCGAGTCGCTATATCGATCACGAGTGGGGCACGCTTTCCAAGGCCGATGCCGACTACCGTTGCTGCCTGATCTACCCGGATGTGTACGAGGTTGGTCTGCCCAACCAGGGCATCGCCATCCTCTACAACATCCTTAACCAGGCCGAGGGCATCTCCTGCGAGCGTGGCTATGTGCCGTGGCCCGATATGGGTGACGCTATGCGCGAGGCAGGCATTCCGCTGCTCTCGCTCGAGGGTGCAGCGCCGGTCGCTTCGTTTGATATCGTCGGTCTGCATGTGCCGCACGAGATGGCGGTGACGAACTTCCTCGAGGCACTCGACCTCGCTGGCATTCCGCTGTTAGCGGCCGACCGAGGCGAAGACGACCCCATCATCATCGCCGGCGGCCCCTCGGTGTACAACCCCGAGCCGTACGCGGCCTTCTTCGATGTCATCCTCATCGGTGAGGGCGAGGAATCGCTGCTCGAGACCTGTCAGCTGCATCGCCGCCTGCGTGACGAAGGAGTCCCGCGCGCGCAGATTGTTGAGCAGCTTGCATCCATTGGTGGCAACTACGTGCCGTCGCTCTATGAGGTTCGTCACGACGAGCCCTGCTCGCCGCATGGCTACACCGTGCCGCGTGAGGGCAAGGATGCGCCGACCGTGGTCTACAAGCGCGTCGTCGAGGATTTCGGCGCCACGAATCCGCTGTCGCAGTCGTGCGTGCCCTATGCGCAGCTGGTCCACGACCGCCTGTCTATCGAGATCCTGCGCGGCTGCGCCCGCGGCTGTCGTTTTTGCCAGGCTGGCATGACGTATCGCCCGGTGCGCGAGCGCTCGGCCGACCAGATTGTCTCGTCGGTGATTCAGGGTCTGGAAAAGACTGGCTATGACGAGGTGTCGCTGACCTCGCTCTCCACGACCGACCACTCCTGCATTCGCGACGTGCTCGGCAGGCTCAACCGTCGCCTGGAGGATACGGGTATTCGCGTGTCTATTCCGTCGCAGCGCCTGGATTCGTTTGGCGTGGATATGGCCGAGTCGGTCGCCGGCGAAAAGAAGGGCGGACTGACGTTCGCGCCCGAGGCCGGCAGCCAGCGCATGCGCGACATCATTAACAAGAACGTGACCGAGGAGGACCTGGACCGTGCGGCCAAGGCGGCCTTCGAGGCCGGCTGGAACCGCATGAAGCTCTACTTTATGATGGGCCTTCCCGGCGAGCGCGACGAGGACATCGTGGCCATCGCCAATCTGGCCGATCACGTGCTGGAGCTCGGTCGTTCCGTGGTGCCCAAGGCTCGTCGCGGCTCGATCTCGGTGTCCATCTCGGTGTCGGTGTTTATCCCCAAGGCCGCCACGCCGTTCCAGTGGTGCCCGCAGCTCGACTACGACGACGTCAAGCGTCGCCAGAAGCTGCTTATCACGAGCGTTCGCAACCGTGCCGTCCGCGTGCATTACCACGATGCCGAGACTTCGCTCATCGAGGCCGCGCTGTCCCGCGCCGGTCGCGACATGACGCCCGTCATCATCGATGCTTGGCGCTCGGGCTCTCGCTTTGACGCCTGGGTAGAGCATTTCTCGCTCGATAACTGGAAGGAGGCTGCTGCCAAAAACGGCATCGACCTCAATGAGCTCGTGCACCTGCCCTACGAGTTGGACTGGCTCCTGCCGTGGGAGCATGTGAGCCCCGGCTGTACGCGCGGTTTCCTCGAGCGCGAGTACCGTCGCTCGCTCGAGGGCGTCACGACTCCCGACTGCACCCGTACGTCGTGCACCGGCTGCGGGATCTGCCCCACGCTCCACGCCAAGAATGTATTGATGGGTGATCGCGCATGAGTGAGCGCCTGACCGACAACCCCACGCTCTTTAGACTTCGTGTTCGCTATGGCAAGCGCGATCGCCTTAAGTACCTGGGCCATCTCGAAGTGATCCATACCATTGAGCGCATCGTGCGCCGTGCGGGACTTCCCTATGCCGTCACGCAGGGCTTCTCTCCGCACATGCGCGTGGGCTTCTCTTCGGCGCTACCGGTTGGTACGTCGTCGACCTGCGAGTGGTATGACCTGTTTATGACCGAGTTCGTGGCGCTCGACGAGGCGTTTGAGCGCCTGGCTGCGGCGTCTCCGGCCGATCTGGCGCCCATCGAGGCGGCGTACATCGACGTGCGCACGCCGGCATTGACGGCGCAGCTCACGCGCCTGTCGTATCGCATCGACTTACACCTGGATCCCGAGGCGCCCGTAAGCGCCGACGAGGTGCGTCGTGCGATCGACACGCTGCGCGCGGATCATGGCATCGACTACGCGCGCGGCAAAAAGAGCAAGCGCTTGGATTTGGATCACACGCTCGTTGGCTATGAGCTCACGGCGGGGGAGCGCCCGGACCATTTGGTTCTCATGCTCGACACCCATGCCGACAACGAGGGCTCTATGCGTCCGGAAATTTTGCTTTCTGCTGCTGATGTTTTGTTGCAGGGCTTGACCCCGGGCGTGGATGCACCTATTGTTTCCACCGGTATGCAAGACCTCGTGACCATCTGCTCCTACGATGTCGAGCGTCAGAATCAAGCATGCGAGGACGACGAGGGCCGACTCGTCAGCCCCATACCTGTGCGAACTTGTGGATTTGCTCCACATACTCGTTGACGGGGGTATTTTCGCCTGCTACTATATTCGGCTGTTGCACTAACTGATGCATGAAGGGCAAGTAAACATGTACGCAATCGTTAACACGGGCGGCAAGCAGTACAAGGTCGCCACCGACGATGTCATCACCGTCGAGAAGATCGAGGGCAATGAGGGCGACAAGGTCACCCTGCCGGTTATCTTCCTCAACGATGGTAAGAAGATCGTCACCGATCCCGACAAGCTGGCCAAGGCCAAGGTTACCGCTCAGATCGTTGAGCAGTTCAAGGGCGAGAAGCAGCTGGTCTTCAAGTTCCACAAGCGTAAGCGCTATCGTCGTCTGAAGGGTCACCGTCAGCAGCTCACCAAGCTGAAGATCGTGAAGGTCCAGGCTACGTCCCGCGCCAAGAAGGCTGTCAAGGCAGAGGCCGAGGCTGTTGCCGAGGCTCCCGTCGCCGAGTAGATTACACTCGTAACGAAAGAGTAGGTATACACAATGGCACACAAAAAAGGACTCGGTTCCTCCCGTAATGGCCGTGACTCCCGCGGTCAGCGCCTTGGCACGAAGCGCTATGCCGGCCAGACGGTAACCACGGGCACGATTCTCGTCCGTCAGCACGGCACGCACATCCACCCGGGTGAGAACGTTGGCCGTGGTAAGGACGACACGCTGTTCGCGCTGGTCGACGGTACCGTTGAATTCCACAAGGGTATCAAGCACAGGGTCAGCGTACGCCCGCTCGCGAACGCGTAATTCACCCTTCATAGAGCACATATGTGGGAGGCACTTGAGTTTTAGGATTCAAGGGTCTCCCTCTTTTTTGTAGGAGGCGATTCTGTTGTCACAGTTCACCGATATCAGCCGCATTAACGTGTGCGGCGGCGACGGCGGAGCCGGATGCATGTCGTTTAGGCGCGAGGCATTTGTCCCCAAGGGCGGCCCCGATGGCGGCGACGGCGGTCGTGGCGGCAATGTCGTCATCCAGGCCGATGCTCAGCTGTCTTCGCTGATCGATTACCGCTTTAAGCATCACTTCCGCGCCGAGCGCGGCACGCACGGGCAGGGTGCCCGTCGTAACGGTAAGAGCGGCGAGGACCTGATTCTCAAGGTCCCTATGGGTACCGTGGTGCGCGAGCTCGATCCCGAGACGCAGACCCCGATGTTCGAGATTGCCGACCTGGTGCACGACGGCGAGCGCGTCGTCGTGGCGCCCGGCGGTGCCGGCGGTCTGGGCAACACACACTTTGTGACGTCGGTGCGTCGCGCTCCGGCCTTTGCCCAGCTCGGCGAGCCTGCCGAGGAACACTGGATCGAGCTCGAGATGAAGCTTATGGCCGATGCCGCGCTTGTGGGCTTTCCCTCGGTGGGTAAGTCATCGCTCATTGCGCGCATGAGTGCCGCCCGCCCCAAGATTGCTGACTACCCGTTTACCACGCTCGTGCCGAACCTCGGCATGGTGCGTGCCGGCGAATATTCTTACGTCGTTGCCGACGTCCCCGGTCTCATCGAGGGCGCGAGCGAGGGCAAGGGCCTGGGTCACCAGTTCCTGCGCCACATTGAGCGTACGGCACTCATCATGCACGTCGTCGATATGACGGGTGGTTTTGAGGATCGCGATCCGGTCGAGGACTATCGCATCATCAACCGCGAGCTCGAGCAGTATGGCGCCGAGCTTTCGGAGCGTCCGCAGATCGTCGTTGCCAACAAGTGTGATGCGCCGGGCACGGCCGACAAGATTGCCGACCTTAAGCGTGCGGCGCTCGACGATGGCCATATGTTCTTTGCCGTGTCTGCTGTTACGGGCGCCGGCCTCAACACGCTGATGCTTGCCGTGGGCGAGCAGGTGGCTAAGCTTCGCGCCGAGCTGGCGGTCTCTGATGAGCCGGTCGATCTGCGCGACGAGGAGTGGGAGCGTCGCCGCCTGCAGCGCGAGAAGCGTTTCCGCATTGTCCAGGAAGAGCCCGGTGCCTTTCGCGTGGTCGGTCGTGCCATCGAGCGCATGGTCATCCAGACCGACTGGGAAAACGAGGAAGCCGTCATTTACCTGCAGCATAAGTTTGCGCGTATGGGTGTTGACGACGCGCTCGAGAAGGCCGGTTGCCGTGCGGGCGACGAGGTCCGCATTTGCCAGCGCGCTTTTGACTTTGAGGGCGCCGAGGACTTCTCGGAGTACGAAGAGCTCGAGGATGCTGGCGAGGACGTTGCCGTCGAGGCCATTGACGTGGCCGATGCTGCGGATGAGGGCGTCGAGGTTGTCGATGCGGCGGATGCCGAGGACGATGCCGAGACCTCGGAGGGCGAGTAAGCCATGTCGCTGCGCGGTGGAATCGGTCTGCCCGAGCTTCCTCTAGAGGACGGGCAGGAGTTTAGGCTCGGCATTATGGGTGGCACCTTTGATCCCATCCATTACGGGCACCTGGTGACCGCTGAGCAGGCGCGTGAGTCCCTCGACTTGGATGCCGTGCTCTTTATGCCGGCGGGCACGCCTGCCTTTAAGCTTGACAAGCCGGTGACGCCTGCCGAGGACCGTTATGCCGCGAACCCGGCCTTTTTGGCGAGCCGGTTCGAGATCGACCGTCCGGGCGTAACCTATACGGCTGATACACTTCATGCCCTTCGCGACTTTTACCCGCCGCAGGTAAAGCTCTACTTTATTACGGGCGCCGATGCGATTATCGATATCGTGACCTGGCATGATGCCGAACGAATCGGTGAGCTTGCTACCTTTATTGCGGCGACACGACCGGGCTTTGATATCGATACAGCGCGTGCCCGAATCAAAGAGTCGGGGCTGCCGTTCGACGTGCGCTATATTCAGATTCCGGCGCTGGCGATCAGCTCGACGAACATTCGTAAGCGAGTTGCCCGCGGCATGAGCGTGCGCTATCTTACGAGCGAGTCCGTGCTCGGCTACATTCGCAAACGCAGGCTATATGCCGATTTGGGCCAAGAAGATTTTGAGTGATGGGGGTCTACGTTGTCGGTAGAGGATCAGTTTGAGGGCGATGAGCGCGCACTGCTCAAGCGCATTCATGAGCTGCTCGATGTTCGCATGAAGGATAAGCGCAAGCGCTATGTGCATTCGCTGGGTGTTGCCGAGACCGCACTTCATCTGGCCGAGGTCTACGGCGTTGACCGCTTTGATGCCGCTGCTGCCGGTCTGATCCACGACTGGGACAAAGTGCTCTCCGACGACGAGCTGGTTACGCGCGCTCTGCATTACGGCATTAAGATTGCCGGCTCTCCTTCCGCCGCGACGCCGCTTTTGCATGGTCCTGTTGCCGCCTATGAGCTTCCGCAGCTTTTCCCCGAGTTGTCGCCGGCCGTTTTCCAGGCTGTCGACCGTCATACCGTGGGCGCTTGCGACATGACGCCGCTCGATATGGTGGTCTTTGTGGCCGATGCCATCGAGCCCAACCGCCACGGCGACTATGCGCATGCGCTGCGCAAGATGGTGGGGGAGTCGTCGCTCGACGAGTTGTTCTTCTCCTGTTTTGCGCAGGGTTTGGTCTATGTGATCCAGTCCGGGCGCTATCTTTATCCCACGGCTATTTCGATTTACAACCATTACGCCCAGCTGCGCTAGCTCGGGCTGTCTAGAAAGAGGTATTCCATGGCCGACGAGACCATGACCGACGAGCAGATTCTTGAACATGTGGAGCACAAGAGCTTCGCCGCCACGTCCGACCGCACTGCCGCCTCGCTGTCCGCGAGCGGTGTCGCCGCCGAGGATGTCGCCCGCGCCGCCGCACAGGCCGCCTACGACAAGAAGGGCGAGGACGTTCAGGTGCTCGACCTGACCGAGCTTTCCGACGTATGCGACTACTTTGTGCTTGCCACCGGTACCAACAACCGCCAGGTCGATTCTATCGTCGACGAGATCGAGGAGAAGGTCGCCGAGGCTTGCGGCGAGCACCCGTTCTCCATCGAGGGTCGCGAGCAGAAGACCTGGATGCTCATGGACTACGGTTCGGTTGTCGTCCACGTCTTCACTCCCGAAGCCCGCGACTTCTACCGCCTCGAGAAACTCTGGGGAGACGCTCCCCAGCTCCCCCTCAACCTCCTCTAGTAGCTCATTTGAGACGGGGTTTAGCTACCCTCACGCATATCGCCGGGCAGGTGCGGTTTTCCGCACCTGCCCGGCTTTCTTTTTGCCCAAAGGCGGTTAATCGTTGAAGCGGGATTGGCGGCCGAAGGATAGGGCGGTGTCGCCGAATTTGTCTCGGACGGCGTCGATGGCGACGGAGAGGTCGCGGCGGTCGCTGGATTGGGCTCCGCGGTCATCGATCTCGCAGAACAGGTCGGTCTGGATGCCGCCCCGATGGTCAAAGTCGCTCATGCCGATGCCCGCTAAGCGAACATGCATGCCATCCTGCCAGATGTTGTCGAGCAGATCGAGTGCAACCGCCACGAAGATGTTCTCATCGTCGGTCGGATGAGGCAGCCGGCGCTGTGCCGTACGCCCGCTGCCATACGAATACTTAAGCTTGAGCGTTACCGTGGCACCCGTCAGCCCCTGACGGCGCAGACGGCGTCCCACTGACTCTCCCAACAGCGCAATCGCCGCCTCAATATCCCCACGCTCAGTCAAATCTTTAGCAAAGGTGCGTTCATTGCTGACCGACTTGACCTCGCGCTCTTCATCGAGGCTTGTGACTTCAGAGATTTCGAGTCCCAGCGCACGCTGGCGCATGTGCTCGCCGTTGACGCCAAAAATAGAGGCCAAGGTGGATTCCGGTGCACGTGATAGCTCGCCGAGGGTGTAGATGCGCATGCGGCGCAGTCGCTCCTCGGCCGAGCGCCCGATGCCACTCATGGCAGATACCGGCAGCGCGGCCAAAAAGCGCTGCTCGGTTCCGGGGCGCACGATGGTCAGCCCAAACGGCTTATCCCGCTCGCTTGCGATTTTTGCGACCGTCTTGTTGCAGCCCACGCCAATGGAGCAGGTCACTCCCAGCCCTGCCACGCGGTCGCTTATACGCCGCGCAACCAGCAGCGGGTCTTCGGGCGCAAAGCGACCCGGTGTGATATCGATAAAGGCTTCGTCGATGGATACGCGCTCGACGCGCGGGGTCTCGTCGGCGAGAATCGCCATGACCTGCGCGCTCACCTCGCGGTAGCGATCAAAGTGCCCGTGCGTCCAAATGGCTTTCGGGCACAAGCGCCGCGCTTCGGCCGAGGCCATGGCAGAGTGCACGCCAAAGCGACGTGCCTCATACGAACACGTGGACACGACGCCACGCGAATCGGCGTCTCCGCCCACGATGAGCGGCTTGCCGCGCCATTCGGGATGATCGAGCATCTCCACGCTCGCAAAAAACGCATCGAGGTCCATCAGGCCCACCGCCGGACCCGTCCAGGGAGGCGGCGTGACGCCCGTGGCATCCTCATAACCGTATGTATGTTCGCGTCTTTCCATGTCATGAGTATACCGCGCAGCTCATGTGGGGTGCGTGTATGTGCTTGCAAATCCCGAATTCTTGTCTAAGATATGGATTTGCCCTCGACTACACCGAAGAAGTTGGTCTCACGGACTTCACCTGCCCGCGTCGATGGCGTATTATGTTCAACTGTTTGTTTGTAGTTGCAGCCTAAAGCTGCTTGGTTGGAGGAGTTTCCTTTGGCAGTCAAGATTCGCCTTGCTCGTCACGGCGCTAAGAAGCGTCCGTACTACCGTGTCGTCGTCGCCGATTCCCGCGCCCCGCGTGACGGTCGTATCATCGAGGAGGTTGGCCGCTACAACCCGATGACCGCCCCCAAGACCATCAACCTCGACCTCGAGAAGATCGCCGACTGGCAGTCCAAGGGCGCTCAGCTTACCGACGCCGTCGCCGCTCTGGTCAAGGCCGCCAACGAGGGCGAGAAGACCGAGACCGTCGTCAAGAAGTCCAAGAAGCAGATCGCCAAAGAGGCCGAGGCCGCTAAGGCTGCCGCTGAGGGCGCCGAGGAGTAAATCGTGCCTGAGGTTGACGCTGCACAGCTCGAGGGTGAGGCAATGCTCTCAGATCGCATCGCCGATCTCGTCGAATATCTCGTTGTTCAGATCGTCGACGACCCGGATTCCGTGAGCCTTGAGGTCATCGATGGTGACGACGCCTCTACGATTGAGGTTTCGGTCGCCGAGGATGACGTCGCTAAGGTCATCGGCCGTCGTGGCCGTACCATCAAGGCCATTCGCACGCTCGCCCGTGCACTGGCCGCTCGCCTCGACACTGCTGTCGAGGTAGAGGTTCTGGGCTAGGACCTTGAGGTCCCAGTACAAAAACATCGCCCGTGTGGTCAAGCCGCACGGAAGGAAGGGGGAGGTCCTCGCGCAGCCGCTGCGGGGGCTTCCTTCTGTATTAGAGCCGGGTATGCGCGTCGCCCTGACGCCGCCGGCGCTCAAGCGCGACCGCTTTTGCACGGTCGTGTCCGTCACCGATACGGGCGATGGCGATCTGGTCTCGTTTGAGGGCATTGACGACTTGACGGCCGCCGAGGGTATCACGGGATGCTACGTGCTGGCAAATCGTGACGATTTTGAGCTCGATTCGCTCGACGCTGCCTATACCGACCTGATGGGTCGCGAGGTGGTCGACGAGCGCTTCGGTTCGCTCGGCACGATTGTCGAGATCATGTCGACGCCCGCTAACGATGTTTGGGTTGTCGAGGGTGATCGGTACGGCGAGGTACTGATTCCCGTGATCGAGCAGGTTGTGCTCGATCTTCCCGACACAGGAACAATTTCCGTCCACGTGATGGACGGCCTGATCGATATGGACAAGTAGGGAGGACAACATGCTGATTGAGACCCTTTCGGTCTTTCCCGAGATGTTTGAGCCCGTCATGTCCACGTCGATTTTGGGCCGCGCCCGCAAGGCCGGCCTTTTTGATTTTAAGGCGTATAACCTGCGCGACTGGACGCACGACCGCCATCGTACCGTCGATGACGAGCCGTACGGCGGCGGGCAGGGCATGCTCATGAAGGTCGAGCCTATCGCAGAGGCCATCGAGGCCATTAGCGCAGAGGGTCCCAAGCCCACTGTGGTGTTCTTTACCCCCTGTGGCGAGCCCTTTACGCAGCATGTGGTCGAGCGCCTGCTCAAAAGTGAGCGCCTGTTGTTTGTGTGCAGTCGCTACGAGGGCGTCGACGAGCGTGCGTATGCGTATGCCGATGAGCGTCTGTCGATCGGCGACTACGTGCTTACGGGCGGCGAGCTGCCTGCCATGGTCGTTGCCGATGCCGTCGTACGCCTGATTCCCGGCGCCCTGGGCGACGAGATGAGCAATGTGGACGAGTCGTTCTCGACCGCCGAGGACGGAGGCCTGCTCGAGTACGCGCAGTTCACCCGTCCCGCCGAGTTCAACGGCGAGGGCGTGCCGCCGGTGCTCGTGAGCGGCGATCACGCCAAGGTCGATGCCTGGCGTCGCAAGAACGCCATCGAGCGCACCTGCCGCTGGCGTCCCGATCTGATCGAGACGGCGCGGCTGACGCCCGAGGAGCGCGCTTACGCGCAAGAGATCCTTGACGCTTCGTATTCGCAGAGCGAGGAGTGAGAATGGTTCCATCGCAGCATTCCGCGTTGAGGGGCGCTTTTGAGTGGATCGCGGTCATCGCGATCGCACTGGTCGCCACCTTCTTGATTCGCTCGTTTGTGGTCGAGCCCTTTGTGGTGCCCACCGGCTCCATGGAGTCCACGATCGAGATTGGCGACCAGATCCTGGCACAAAAGGTGAGCCTCGAGCTCGGTCAGCCCGTCAAGCAGGGCGATATCGTGGTGTTTCACAACCCCGATGGCACCTCCGAGCATGATGTTCTTGTCAAGCGTGTTATTGCCACGGCCGGCCAGACGGTCGACCTGCAGGATGGCAAGGTGGTCGTTGACGGTCAAGCGCTCGACGAGGACTATACGACGGGCATGAGCTGGCCGCTTTCGGTCCAAGCGCCCGGCGCTCAGGTAAGCTATCCCTACACGGTTCCCGACGGGTGCGTGTGGGTGATGGGCGACAACCGTGAAAACTCTGCCGACTCACGCTACTTTGGTCCCGTCGATCGCTCTGATTTGATCGCTGTGGCGCTTGTGCGCTACTGGCCGCTCAACCGCATCGGCGCTATCGACTAAAAACCGCTATAGTACAGTACCTAACCGTGTAATCGTTTCGACGAGGGGATATTAGAGGCATGAACGCTTCATCGCTTTCCTTCCAAGACATCATCCTGCGCCTCCAGCAGTACTGGGGCGAGCAGGGCTGCGTCATTATGCAGCCCTATGACTCCGAGGTCGGTGCCGGTACCTTCCACACCGCGACCACGCTGCGCTCGCTCGGTCCCGCCGAGTGGCGCACCTGCTATGCGCAGCCCTGCCGCCGTCCTGCCGACGGCCGCTACGGCGAAAACCCCAACCGCATGCAGCACTACTATCAGTTCCAGGTGCTCATCAAGCCCTCGCCGGTCAACGCCCAGGAGCTCTACCTGGGGTCTCTTGCCGCCATTGGCCTGGACCCCAACGACCATGACGTCCGCTTTGTCGAGGACGACTGGGAGAGCCCGACGCTCGGCGCCTGGGGCCTTGGCTGGGAGGTCTGGCTCAACGGCATGGAGGTCACGCAGTTTACGTACTTCCAGCAGGTGGGCGGCATCGAGGTCGACCCCGTGCCCGTCGAGATCACCTATGGCCTGGAGCGTATCGCCATGTACGCTCAGGGCGTCAACTCCGTTTACGACCTGGTGTGGAGCTATCTGCCCGACGGAACGCCCATGACCTATGGCGACGTGTTCCTCGAGAACGAGCGCGAGTTCAGTGCCTATAACTTTGAGGTCGCCAACGTCGAGATGATGCGTCAGAAGTTTGACGACTACGAGGCCGAGTGCCACTCCTGCCTGGAGCGCAAGCTTCCGCTGCCGGCGTACGACTGCGTCATGAAGTGCAGCCATGCCTTCAACCTGCTCGATGCCCGCGGCGCGTTGTCCGCGGTCGAGCGTGCCAACTATATCCTGCGCGTCCGCGCCGTCGCCAAGGCGTGCTGCGAGGCCTACATGGCCGAGGTCGCCGGAGTCAACGAGAATGCCGACCAGGAAGGCGAGGTGGCGTAAGCCATGGCAGACGCTAAGGATTTCCTGTTTGAGATCGGTACGGAGGAAATGCCCTCTGCGCCGCTGAACAATGCCGTCAAGCAGCTTGGCACCATGATCGCCAAGGGTCTCGATGAGGCCGGTCTGGCCCACGGCGAGGTCCGCGTGATCTCGAGCCCGCGTCGTCTGGCTGCACTCGTTGCCAACGTCGCCACCGCGACCGATGAGGTTCACGAGGTCAAGCGCGGTCCCGCGGCCAACATTGCCTTCGACGCTGACGGTAACGCCAC
>CABUBZ010000011.1 GCA_902489945.1 uncultured Collinsella sp. | reverse complement strand
TCCCACCACTCGTCAAAGCCGTTCGTGTGCTCGGCGACGAATTCCTTGTCGTAGAGGCCATCGTTGACCAGACAGTTGGCAAAGGCGTTGAGGAACGCAACATTGCAACCGTTCTTGATCGGAAGGTAGAGATCGGCGATACGCGCGGTTTCGATATGGCGCGGATCGGCGACGATGATCTTGCAACCCTTTTCTTTGGCTCGCACGATACGCCTTGCGACGATGGGGTGCGAATCGGCAGGGTTATAGCCGAAGAGGAAAATGCAGCCCGCATCCTCCATACCGGGGATGGAGCATGACATGCAACCTGAACCAACCGTGTCCATCAGACCGAGGACAGTAGGGCCGTGTCAAGTACGGGCGCAGTTGTCTACGCTGTGGGTGCCGATGCACGCACGCGTAAACTTCTGCATGACGTAATTCGCCTCATTGCCGCCGCCTCGCGAGGAGCCGGTGGTCATGACAGCGTTAGGACCATATTCGTCAATTATGGCCTGCATCTTAGATGCGGTGAAATCCAGTGCCTCGTCCCAGCTTACGCGCTCAAGATCCGCGCCCTTGGTGCGGCGGATCATCGGGTGCAGTACGCGAGGAGTCAAGATCTTGGTGTCGTTGATGAAGTCGTAGCCGCTCATGCCCTTAAGGCACAGCTCGCCCTGATTGGTGATGCCGTTGAGCGGTTCGGTACCCACAACTTGGCCGTTTTGGACCAAGAGGTTAAACTGGCAACCGGCGCCGCAGTACGGGCAGATCACTTTATGCTTCTCCATGACACCCTCCTTCCTTTCTCTGCTACCGAATACTCGGTACTTATTTGACAATCATTGGGCCTGTCGCCCGACGCTTACGCCTCGTTTTCGATGGTGGCGCGGGCACGCTCGGCAGTCAGTTCTGCCAGACGCTCCTCGTCTACCAGGGTGAGGCCCTTGGTCGGACACGCCTCGGCACACGCCGGACCGCCGGGACGGTCCACGCACAGGTCGCACTTGAGCACGAAGCTCTTTGTCTGCGAACCCACGCGCACGTCGCCCATCAAGACGGGGACCTGCGTGGTCGCCACGCTCACGGCGCCAAAGGGGCAGGCCATGACGCAGCTCTTGCAGCCGATGCAGTTGTCCTCGTTGACGCCGATACGATGGTTCTTTGGATCAAAGAACAAGGCGCCCGTAGGACAAGCCTTCGCGCACGGAGCGTCCTCGCAGTGGTGACATGCCACCGGCGCGGAGATCTCGTAGGTGCGCGTTACGCGCAAGCGAGGTGCGGCGATGTTGCCGGGGATATCGTGTGCCTCAATGCACGCCGCCATACAGGTTTGGCACCCAATGCAGCGCGAGGAATCAGCCACGACTCGTTTATTGCCCATGTTGTTCACTCCCTCCTGAATCCCATGCCGGAGAGACTCTGTCGACGTTGTCCCGGACCGCCCGTGGTCCGGCATCGACGTATCGAGCGCATGCGGCGAAACAGGCACTTCGATAGAGTTCCTCCAACGATATACAGGCTAAATATACGCAGTTGCAGCTGGCAAACTTGAGCATAGGCCCTGCATTACGGGTGTATTGCAGGGGTTTTGGCAGGTTGGAATTATTCTCTAGAAGCTATAAAGGTGAGTGTATTACATGCGTACGCCTCAGAGATTTTTACGCGCTCTCATTTTAGATGTACTACGCTTGTATTCAAGTTAATGGTTATTTACTTGAGCGAAATAAAGTAATCGTTATAAGATGCTCAAGTATCGGCACATGCCGCATTTGACCGACTATATTGCACGCTCATTAAGGGGTCCAGTGATGTCATCGACTCAAAAACGAGCCATCCTGCAGGTGCGCATTCGCGAGGAAGACAAGCAGCATGCCGAACATCTCTACGACGCCATGGGCACATCGCTCGCCGAGGCCGTCCGTCTATTTGTCGCGCAGAGCATTTTGATGCGCAAGCTCCCCTTTCAGCCGGTCGCCGTGCGCTCAAAGGACGGCACCGCCGCCTATGGATCGCTCAAAGCATACGGTGACCCCAATCGCCGCTCCGAGGAGCGCAATGCCTGGATTGAATACCTTGCCACAGAAAGCGACGATTCGATTTTGGGTCCCGAGGAAGTAGATATCCATGAGTAGCACCATCATCGACGAGACCGTCATCCTACGCTACCTGCTTGACGACGACGAAGTCCTGTCACCGCGCGCCGCCAAGGTCATCGCCACGCGCACCGCTCGTGTCTATCCCGAAATCATCACGCGCGTCGTGGTCACGCTGCGCGACGTCTATAAGGTTCCCCGCGTTGAGATTGCTGCGGCCATGAAAAGGCTGCTCGATGACGTCATGGTCGACGAGCCCACCGTTGTCGCCCTTGCCGTCAAACTTTTTGGCAAGACCCATATGGACTTTACCGACTGCCTCCTCGCAGCCCGAACCGCCATCTACAACGATGATGTCGTGAGCTTTGGTAAGCCCATCATCCAAGGCATGATCGATTACCGCCGAAAGCGCCAAACCGCAGCCGACGCTCGCGACCGCGCCGCCGAAGCCCGCAGCCGAAGCACCGACTCCACCATCGACAAGCTCCGCCACCACGGTCGCCACTAACCGACAGGCAACGGCATCACCCGCCCCTCAGCCCCATCCCCTCCTAAGTTGCGGTGAAATAGTTCCTGATTAAGGCTTATTCGAGCTTTTCAGGAACTATTTCACCGCAACTTTCTGTAAGGGTGGTTTTAAGTGCCGCCGAGGGGCACTAATCAACCGTTTGCCGATATGTTTGGCTCTGACTCATAACTCTGACCTGCCCCGTCAAGCTTTTGGTCAGTTCATGGCAAGGTCTGGCGGACCAAATATGGGATAGCGTAGTGTCATTCACTCCCCCTCGAGACCATGGGGTCGAAAATGAGTCATGATAAACGCTGTTCCAAACCGCAAGTAGAGCTGTTCTTCCGGTTATTCGAGGCCCATCATGGCGGGCATCTGTTTGTAGCTACCAAAAAATGGGATGAACGCTGTGCCTACGCGCTCATGCAAAAAGAGATGATTATTCGACTCTACAACCATGTCTACGCTGATCCCGCGTATTGGAATGACCTCGGCGTCGAAGATCGCATCTTTCAATTGGCATCCGCTATTGCAGTCGTTGAACCGGATGCCGTGTTTTGTGGAGCAACGGCGGCACTGCTCTATGGCATCGGTTCTGCATATTCACTTCTCGACAAGGTGCAAGTGCTGCTGCCGCGTTCCACCAGGCGCGATACGTACGAATTCGTTGAATACCGACGCTGGCGGCCGGGCGACGTATGGCAGCTCGGCCCGTTTACGTTAACGGATCCATATCGCACGGTGGTCGACATCGCCCGAACGAGCGCCTTTCGATATGCACTAGGCTATGTCGACGGGCTGGCTCGTGAGTACGGTGTCGAACGTGAAGAATTGCGTTCATATGCACAAGCGAACTGCCGTGGACTGCACGGTATCGCGCGTGCATTTGACGTTTTTGAACACATGGATGGCAGATCGGATAACAGTGGAGAATCCGAAGCGCGGGCGGCAATGATTCTGGCGGGAGTTGCCGCTCCCGAACTTCAGGTTGAAATCACTCGACCGGGAAACGCCGGCTATTATTTGGCAGATTACGGCTGGCAAATGCCAAACGGCTCTTGGATGCTGGCTGAGCTGCATGGACTAGGCAAGTTTGAGGACGATGCCCAAAATGATTCGGAACATGCTGCGGCAAAAACCTATCGAGATGCCCTCGTGCGTGACGCGAACCTGCGTGCCATGGGCCACAACGTCATTCATTTCAAGCTCTCAGACACCTACGATGTCAAAGCGTTCGGCTCCATGATGCGCGGCTACGGTATTCCAACCACAAAACCCTACGCAGACTCCTGACCGGCTGTCCTCATCTTCTCGACAACAGAACCCATCATCGACCCAGACCGCTCAGCCTCAATAAGTTGCGGTGAAATAGTTCCTAGATAACAGCTTTTGCGGCTTATCCAGGAACTATTTCACCGCAACTTAGGAGGGGATGTGGGGTCCCGGCATATATATGAAAATGGCTCTGGTCCTAAAAAGGAATCAGAGCCATTCATCTATCCTATGGAGCGGGCGACGGGAATCGAACCCGCGTCATCAGCTTGGAAGGCTGGGGTTCTACCATTGAACTACGCCCGCAAGATATGGTCGGGACGACAGGATTTGAACCTGCGACATCCTGCTCCCAAAGCAGGCGCGCTACCAAACTGCGCCACGTCCCGAAGGTGTTGAGCAGCTAAGGTCTAAACCTTGCGTGTCCCAAAGCGAAGGAAATTATAGGGGAGACTTCCCGCCTGTGCAAGCGACGATACCCTAGCTCCTCGAATGTGCGACAAACCGGCTATGAAGCAGACCGATCACAAACGCCACCACGGCGACTGGTGCCCACGCAGCACCGATATCTGCCAGCGGCAACGCATCGAACGGCAGCCACGCACCAGTAAAGAACGCGTCGCGGACCGAGGTGATCACGCTCTGCACCGCGACCACGCCGCCGACCCAAACCCAAACCTGCGGATGCGCGTCGCAAAAGCCGTGCACCAGGCCCATAAGCACCAGCACAATGGCAACGGGATACAGGGCATTGAGCATAGGCACCGAGAACATGAGGATCACGTCGAGGCCCACGTTGGAGAGCACGCACGAAAACGCCGCGAACACAAAGGCGAGAATCGCGAAGGGACGGCGCATGGCCTCCTCGGAAGCCTCCGCTCCCCCTTCGACCGCATACGTCTCGCAGAAGTAACGCGAGCAGCAGCTGATAAGGCCAATACACACATTCATGCAGGCGAGGAAGAAAATCGCAAAGACCACGACCGTGCCGGCTAGGCCAAAGTGCATAGAGGCCGAACGCGCAAGGATCGCGGCGCCGTTGGTGGCGTCGGGCATAACCGTGCCGAGCTGCATACCGGCAAGCGCCAGGCCGCAGTAGATGATGGCCATGAGCACGCCGGCGATCACACCCGAACGCGAGATCTCGAAGGCCACGCGCTTATCGTCGGTAACGCCGAGCTCATGGATGGTCTCGGCGATGATGATGCCAAAGGCGAGCGACGCAAGCAGGTCCATAGTCTGGTAGCCGGTCAAAAAGCCCTGCACGGCAGCACCGGCATTGTAGGGAGCCTGCGGCGCGGTAGCGGGACCCAACGGCGAGACCACGGCGGCACCCACGACCAGCACGATGAGCGCAATGAGCGCGGGGCCCGTAATGCGGCCGAGCACGCGCGTGATGACGCCCGGACGCAGCGTGAGCGCAAACGCGACGACAAAGAAGCCAACGGCAAACACCAGGCGAGCCGTACCAAGCGAGACGCCCTCGGGCAGCAGCGGCACCAGCATCTCGAAGGCCGTGGAGCTCGTGCGCGGAATGGCCAGGCACGGACCGATCGCTAAATAGACCGCCGCGACAAAGAACTCACCGAACTTGGGGTGCACGCGGCCGGCAAGCTCGCGCGCCGTTCCGGCAAGCGCCACGGCGATAAAGCCCATGACGGGCAGGCCGATGGCGGCGATGAGAAAGCCGAGCATGGCGACCGGCGTGGCAGAACCTGCCTGCAGCGCCAGCAGTGGCGGAATAATGAGGTTGCCGGCGCCAAAGAGCATCGAGAATAGGGCGATGCCGACGGTGACGACATGGTCGGAGCGCAGACCGCGCGGGGCGGATGAAGCCATGGGTCCACCTTTCGGGTTGAAACAAAAACGGGACGGGCAAAAACACCCGTCCCGCAAGTATAAACGGTCTAGAATCTTTAGCAGGCTAAATCGCACAGAGCATCGATAGCCGTGTCGACTTCTTCGGTCGTGTTGAAATACCCAAACGAGAAGCGGACGACGCCCTGGCGCTCGGTCCCGAGCGCGCGGTGCATGAGCGGAGCGCAATGGGCGCCGGGGCGCGTCGCAATCCCCCACCCCTGCATGAGTGCATCCGAGATCTCGGCCGAATCGATATCGCCCACGTTGAGTGAAACGATCGCCGAGCGCACGGGCTGGTCAAAGGCACCGTAGAGCTTAATCCCCGGAATCTCGCGCACACCGGCAAGGAAGCGACCGGCGAGCGCACGCTCGTGGGCAGCAATCGCCTCGACCCCACCCTGGGCCTCGATAAAGTCAAGACCAGCGGAAAGTCCCGCGATACCATGACCGTTGAGCGTACCGGCCTCCAGACGCGTGGGCCACTCAAGCGGCTGCAGTGCATCGAAGCTGTGCACGCCCGTGCCGCCCATGGCCCACGGAGCCACGTCAATGCCCTCCGCCACGGCCAGACCGCCGGTGCCCTGCGGGCCCATGAGCCCCTTGTGGCCGGTAAAGCACACAACATCGAGCCCCATGGACTGCATATCGATATGCGCCGTGCCGGCAGACTGCGAGGCATCGACAATCACAAGTGCGCCGGCCGCATGGGCCATGGCGGCCACGCGCGCAATGTCGACCTCATTGCCGGTCACATTGGAGGCGTGCGTCACCACCACGGCACGCGTGTCCGGCGTGACCAGCTGCTCGAGCTCGTCGTAGTCGAGCACGCCGTTCGCGTCGCAGCCCGCATGCTCAACAGTCACGCCCCGCTCTGCTGCCAGGCGGTTGAGCGGACGCAGCACGGAGTTATGCTCGAGCACCGTCGTGACCACACGATCGCCGGGGCGCACCACGCCATTGATGGCGGTGTTGAGTGCCGCCGTGGAGTTGGGCGTAAAACAAACATGGTCAGCACGCGGGCAGCCCAGCAAGCGCGCAAGCTTGGCGCGACAGCCGTGGATGGTACGCGCCGCGTCGAGCGCACCCGACGTGGCACCGCGCCCGGCATTGCCGAGCGAGCACATCGCCTGCGTCACGGCATCGATGACCGTCTGCGGCTTGTGCATGGTCGTCGCCGCGTTATCCAGGTAGATCATCGCACGACCTCCCACATATCAATCACGGTATATCCCTCGGCAGGAACGCCCGCCGCGGTAAGCTCGCTGCGCAGCAGTTCCTCATCGGCAGGCAACGCCTTCCACGCCAGACCGCAGCCGGCAGCGACCTCCCCGGGCACGGGAATCGTTCGCCCGGGAAGGCCGCGCTCGACGCACAGGGACTCGCAACCCATGGCGGCCGCCGTGGTGGGAAACGTGATGACAAGCGCCGGGCGCTTCTCCCTCATGGCAACTCCAACCAATACGCTACGGGCGCACGACGCGCACGGCCTGCTCCATCTTCTCCACGATCACGTACATGTTGGTGACCTCGCCCACCGCAAGCTGGTCTTTAATGCCATAGTGGTCCAGGCAGGTACCGCAGGTGAGAATCTCGACGCCCTGCTCGGCCAGGCCCTTCAGGTCGTCGAGCACCGGAGAGCCCTCGACGGTGAGCTTAGCGCCGCCGTTGTAGAACAGCATGGTCGCGGGCAGCTCATCCTGCTGCGTCACGGCGAAGATAAAGGCCTTCATGAGCTTGTGGCCCAGCTCGTCGTCGCCACGGCCCATGCAATCGGTGTAGACGGAAATGACGAGTTTGCCCTTGCCAGTGCTGGCGTCGCAGAAAGCGGCACCGTCCTGCTCGGGGTCCGTAACGGCCACGGCACCGGCGGTCGCGACAGTCACGTGCCACTCGGCGTCCGAGATCTTCTCGACCGAGGCCGTGCAGCCCTTCTCCTGCGCCATCTTGGAGATGTTCTTGACGGCGGTCTCGTTATCGACCGAGGTCACCACGGCACCCTCACCATCAAGCTGCTTCAGGGCTTTGAGCGTCTTGACGACGGGCAGCGGGCAGGCATCGCCCATGGCATTGACATCAATTTTGGTAGACATAGTTACATCCTTTCAAAAGGGACCGCCCAGAACAGTAGGCAGTCGCATAAACGGTTTTCCTTAATGCACAACGCGAACGGCAGGACCGCCCAGCTCCGCCTCGCACACGCGCCCGACAACGGCGGCAACGCGCCCCTCGGCATGCAAACGGCGCGCAAGCTCATCCACATCGGCAGCAGGTGCCGCGATAAGCAGGCCACCAGACGTCTGAGGATCGTACAGCGCGTCGAGCATGCCCGGCTCCAGGTCCTCGTCGGCAGTCACACGCGGGCCAAAGAAGTCCTGGTTGCGGTAGGAGCCCGCGGGGATAATGCCCAGACGCGCCATATCGAGCACCTGGTCAAAGAGCGGCACCACTCCCGACGCAAGCTCAATCTGCACGCCCGAGCCCTCGGCCATCTCGCATGCATGCCCGATCAGGCCAAAGCCCGTGACATCGGTGCAGCCGTGAAGCTCGAGTCCTTCGGCCAGGCGAATCGGCGCCTCGTTGAGGGTGCGCATAGAATCAAACATCCGGCTGGCCTCGTCCTGCTCGATGAGCTCGCCCTTAATGGCCGTGGTAATGATGCCCGAGCCGATCGCCTTGGTCAGCAGCAGAACATCGCCCACGCGTGCGCCGCTATTGGCGAGCATGCGATCGAGCGGCACAAAACCGCTCACGGACAGACCGTACTTGGGCTCGTCGTCGTTGATGGTGTGGCCGCCCGCGATGGAGCAGCCGGCCTCGACGCACTTGTCGGCGCCGCCCGCCAAAATCTGCCCGGCAACCTCAACGCCCAGACAACTGGGTATGCAGAGCAGGTTCATGGCATGGCTCGGCCGCCCGCCCATGGCGTAGATGTCCGACAGCGAATTTGCCGCGGCAATCTGGCCAAACAGAAACGGGTCGTCGACCATCGGCGGGAAGAAGTCGATGGACTGCACGAGGCCCAGGTTTTCGCCAACACGAAAGACACTCGCATCGTCGGAGGTATCGAAACCCACGAGCAAGTTGTCGTTATGCACATTGGGTAAATCGCCCAGGACCTGGGCGAGGGCTCCAGGAGCCAACTTAGCAGCTCAACCAGAGGCAGCGGTCATCTGCGTGAGCTTAATAACATCGTCAGCCATCGATTCCTCCTCTCATAGGTCAATCAGTTCCTCCCAGTATACGCATGGCGGCGCCGAGAGCGGACGGCGAATGACACCGCCCCTTACATGAGCGCCTGTGCGCGAATCGCCGCACCGATGGCACCGGCAAAGCGCGCCTGGGGCGAGGTGGTCACGGGTGCGCCCAAAAGTTCGCCCAGACGCTCCACCACATAGGCGTTCTCGCAGAGGCCACCCGTCAGGTAGTACGGGGCGCCCGCGGCCTGCCCGGCCATAGTGGCCACGCGCGACACGACGCTCTCGATCACCCCGCGGGCAATGTTCTCGCGCGGCTCACCGCGACCGATCAGGCTGATGACCTCGCTTTCGGCAAACACCGTGCACATGCTGCTGATCTTGGTGGGTTCGCCGGAACGCGCCAGGTCGGCCATCTGCTGCTGGGAAATGCCTAGGCGGTCGGCCATGATTTCCAAAAAGCGGCCTGTGCCGGCAGCGCACTTGTCATTCATGGCAAATTTGGCCACGCGGCCGCCTTTAAGCTGGATGACCTTGGTGTCCTGACCACCCACATCGATCACGGTACCGTGATCGCCAAACAGACGCACGGCACCGGTGCCGTGGCAGGTAATCTCGGTCACGACCTTATGCGCATAGGGCACGGCGACACGACCGTAGCCGGTCGCGATCACGCGCACGTCGTCGGCAGCCACGTCATAGCCAGCTGCGGCAAGCTCCCCGCGCAGACGCTCGGCCGCATCAACCGAGGAGAACCCGGTTGGCTGCACGGACGTCCACGCCACCGAACCCTCCCCATCGACCACAGCAGCCTTAGCCGCCGTAGACCCGATATCGATCCCGATCCCTATCATGGCTCTCTTCCAATCTAAACATCAAAGGTAGCGGCGCGTTCAGGCGCCTTAGCTCTAGGTTTCTCAGGTGCCGGAGATTGCCCCGAAAGAGGAGCGCAGCGTACTTTGGGTACGCAAGCGACGGTTTGAGGAGCAAGATCCGGTGCCTGAGGAAGCTACAGGGTTTCGATGAAGGCGGCGATGCGGGTCTCAATCTGGCCCATGTCGCCGTTGCTGTAGTCGGTCTCGATCTTCATATACGGAATACCCGCACCCTCGACGGCCTCCTGCATGCGCGCGCTCTCAACGTTGAAGGTGTGGCACGCCTGCAGCACGCTCTCTACCACGCCATCGACATGATACTTCTCGCACATGGCCAGCGTGTTTTCCATACGACCGTCGTTGGGCGTCATGACCGAGCAGTTGATGTCCAGGTAGCGGTCGGCGATGGCGCGCAGGATGTCGGGAGCCTCCGGATCAATCATCATGGCCGCCGTGCGCTCGCCCGAGCAGTCGTCCATGCACACGACCACGCCGCCGTTGGACTCGATGGTGCGACCAATCTTGTTGATCACGCCGCCCACCGGGCAGCCGGTGATCAGAATGCGCTTGGCATCCGCCGCAACCGGACGCTCGCCCGCGTCGTAGGCCTCGCGCAGCTTGGCGACCTTTTGCTCCAGCTGCTGCGTATAGGCCTCGATATCAAAGCTAAACGTGCCGGCAAACATGGTGCTCATCAGGTCGACGCCGCTCATGGCCGCCGGCTGGTTGGCCTGCAGCGCAAACATGTCGAGCTGGGCCGCACGCAAGCGGTTGCGACGACGGACGGCAGCGCGCAGGTCATCGTCGGTAATCGTGATGCCGTAGAAGCCCTCGAGTTCCTCCTTGAGCAGGCGGCACTCCTCGTACCAGCCTTCACGCTCGTAGGCGCGGTCGCGACCCTGCGGAAGATGCAGAATGTGCGTGCGCTTGAGCTCGTTGAGTAGCTCGTACATCTTCTTCTTGCCGTCGCAGGTGGTCTCGCCGATGATCATGTCGCTAAAGTACGTAAACGGGCACTTTTGTGAATAGGCAAAACCGTACGTCGACCTGATGAGCGGACACAGATTTGCCGGCAGCACCTTCTCGGCCTCGGGAATCACCTCATCGGACGTACCGCACAAGGCCACACTTGCAGCGCCCGCGGCATCGATAATCTCGAGCGGCGTATAGCTGCACAAAAAGCCGACCAGGCGATTACCCGCCTGTTTATAATCCTTGACGCGAATAAACGCCGCCTTGCGTTGCTCGTTGAACTCCTCAAACGTGGACGGCAACGGCTGCTCAATATTTTCCGACATATAACTCCTTAACAAACCTTTTAGCCAACCAAGGAAACGGCTTTCCCAGGTGCCCGAGGTTGCCGTGAAAGAGGAGCGCCGCGTACTTTGACACGCAAGCGACGGTTTGAACGGCAAGATCGGGTGCCCAGGGAAGCCGCCGGGACGGATAGCCCTAAATTGTCTCCAAGAAAGCCTCAATCCTGGTTTGCAGTTGGCCGGCATCCTCGCCGGCGTAGTCGGTCGTGATGTGCATAAACGGGATGCCCGCCTCCTCGGCGGCCTTCTCCACGGCAAACGACTCCATCTCGTAGAGCGTGCAGAACTGCAGGGCCACGTCGACGATACCGTCAGCATGCAGGTCCTTGGCCATCTGGACAATGTCCTTCATACGCTGGTCGTTGGGCGTAAAGACAGCACAGTTGATCTTAAAGTAGCGCTCGGCGATGGCGTCGAGCATCTCGTCGACCGTCTCGCCGGACTCGTCGACCAGGTCCTTGTAGTAGCGCGAGCCCGTGCAGGACTCCTCGCCTACCACAACGCCGCCGGCCTTCTCGATGAGGTTGAACAGCTTCCAGTTGGGCACGGCCATGGGCGTGCCGGTGTACAGGATGCGCTTGGTCCCCTTGGGCGCCACGCCCTCGCCGGTCTCAACACGCTGCTCGCACTCAGCCGCCATCTCGTTGATGGCGCCGGTCAGGCGCGGCGTGTCATCCATAAAGGCGGCCTGAACGGTCAGCAGACTGTCGAGACCGCTGATGGGCGCCGGATCGGCAGCGCGGGTCGCAGCCAGACGCTGCAGGGCGCGACGCTTCTCGTTGACGGCGTGGATGGCGGCCTTCAGACGCTCGGGCGTAATCTTGACGCCACACTCTTCCTCGATCTTGGCGGCGAGCTTCTTGACCTAGGCCTTCCAGGTCACGAGCGTCGACTCGTCGTGTACGTTGGGAATATCCATGACGTACATGTTCTTTTGCGTGGCAAAGAACTCGTAGGCTTTCTTCTTGCCATCGCAGGTGTTCTCGCCTACCACCAGGTCACTCGACTCAATGTAGGGGCAGACCTCGCCCAGCTTAAAGCCGGCAAAGCTCTTGATGAGCGGACAGGTGTTGCGCGGCAGATGCTCCTCGACCTTGTCGGTCGCCCAGTCGGCACCCGAGCACAGGCCCACAGGAATGCCGTCACAGGCAAGTACGATCTCCTCGGGCACGTACACGCAGAACGAGCCGACGATCTTGGTTGCCTCGCCGGCCTCCTTCTTGTCGAGCATCTCCTTAATACGGCCGCTGTGGATGTTGGTGGCCACAAAGTCCAGGTAAGACGTGGACTTGGGGCGGTTGTTCTGCGTCAGGAACATATCGCCGTACATCTGGCCCACGGCGCCCAGCAGCATGTCGTGGTCGGCAAGATTCATGCCGAGGCTCTCCCACATCGGATGGAAATCAAATTCTTCAGCCATGACGGTTCCCCTCTCGAACCAAAAATGAATAGCTACGGTATTCCTGCACGGTGGGTGGCGAAAACCCAGCCGCGCTCAAACCCGGAATTTTGGGGAACCCGCTTTGCAGCTGATTATTTAGTTGTGCGTCGTCTCTCCCGGAGCCGTGAACATACCTGCTCATATGAGGCTCCGAGCCATATACAGGGCGCGCGCGGCAACGCGACGCGAATATGTCATCTGCAGCACCGGCGCACCCTCCTTTTCTCGTCGAAGGTAACTATATCAACGGTTGTCGTCCAGACGAACACCGCCGACATGCGTACGACAGCATCGTGTGCCGCCGTTTAATAAATAATTATCTTAATTGATAAGAGTTTGTCATCTCTCATTCGACGAACGGCAAACAAAGCCGCCGAGGCTTATATCCCCGACGGCATTACCCGGCGCTATCGACAAACCAAATGGATCTTACTCGCATCGAAGTGCATACGCAGGGTCTCGCCTGCTTGCGGTAGTCCATCCGCTGGTACGCCCACCTTGTTGACCTTCCACTGCAGACGCGTTGGCGCATCGACGCGCGGCGCGTCCAGCAGCACCAGCCGCTCAAAGCGCGAATCGCTCACACGGGCCACGTGTAAATCATAGCTGTTGCGGCCCCCCTCAGCACGATTGTCAACATGGAAGTAGCTTGCGCGAATGCCCAGGTACGCCACATTATCGGGAACCTCACGACCCACGTTAAAGCTCATGCCCCAGTCGAGGGCCTCAACTTCTTCGTCGCCGATCTTGCGTGCGCGGCTCGTATTCTTACAGCCCGTTAGGCGCAGCGCCGCCAGCGTCTGCGGACGGCGGACCACGTCCTCAACGGAGCCGACCTCCTCAACATGTCCGTCGTGCATCACGCAGATGCGCTGGCACAGACGGCACGCCTCGTCGATGTCGTGGCTCACGTAGAGCACGGTGCGGTTGCACACATCGAACAGGTCAAGCATGTTCTGCTCGAGGGCGCTCTTAAGATAGGAATCGAGCGCGCTCATGGGCTCATCGAACATAAAAATGCCCGGGTGCGCCGCCACCATGCGCGCGAGCGCCACGCGCTGCTGCTGGCCGCCCGAGAGGCGCGCGGGATAGCGGTCGGCAAAATCAGCCAGGCCAAAGATGCCCAGATAGCTCTCGGCAAGTTTTTTACGCGCCGCGGCGTCGCCCACGCCCTTTACACCGGCGCATACGTTATCGGCCACCGTCATGTTGGGAAACAGCTGATAGTTTTGGAACAGCAGGGCGCATTTTCGCTCCTGGGGCGATAGGTTGACGCCCGCGGCCGAGTCAAAAAAGGTCACGCCGTTGACGACGATCCTGCCCTCGTCGGGCGTCTCCACACCGGCAATGCAGCGCAGCGTGCAGCTCTTACCGCAACCCGAGGCACCGAGCAGCGCCACACGCTCCTCGCCGGCCTTAAGCTGCATGTCGAGCATAAATCCGGGATAGCGCTTTTTGATATCCAGAAAAAGCGACATGGCTTATCGGCCTCCCTTTGCGACCGTGTCATCGCGCATAAGCTCGGCCAACGCCTCGCGATCGATACGCAGTGCATCGCCGCCCGCCGGGTCGAGCGAATCGCCCTGTCCGGCGAGATCTTTGGCCTGCTTGCGCTCCGCGCGGGAAAGGCCCCGCTCGCGGTACTTTTGCGAATGCGCGGTGTACATGTTGATGAACAGGATGACTAAGAAACTGAACACGATTACGACGATGACCCAAAAGAGTGCCACCGACGTGTTGCCGCCCATCCACTCAAAGTAAATCGCAATGGGAATGGTCTGCGTAATGCCGGCATAGTTGCCCGCAAAGAACAGCGTGCAGCCAAACTCGCCCATGGCACGCGCGAAGGCGAGCACCGTGCCGGCAGCAATCGAGGGCCAGCCGAGCGGCATCATAAGCTTGGTAAAGACGCGACGCTCGGACCATCCCAGGGTTCGCGCGGCATCGAGCATCTGCGTGTCGAGGCTCTCAAAGGCACCGAGCGCCGTACGGTAGACCAGGGGAAACGACACCACCACGGCAGAGACCACCGCCGCCGGCCACGTAAAGACGATCGAGATGCCGCGTGCGATGAGCCACCGACCGACCCCGGTCGAGCGGCCAAACAGCATGAGGAGCAGAAAGCCGCAGACCGTGGGCGGCAGCACCATAGGGATGGTAAAGACCGAGTCGAGCAGGCCCTTGATGCGACTCGAGGTACCCATAGTCTTCCACGCGGCGAACAGGCCTAGCGCAAAGGAGATCAGCAGGGCAAGGCCGCTCGTTTTAATGGACACCCAAAACGGTCGGTAGTCGATGCCGCCCAATAAGGAGGCCAGAGAGGTCAAGGGCCCCTGCTCATCCCGTAACACGACAGACGACGCTTCTACCATTTGAGCGCTATCAAGCCAACGCGCGCCGCCCTTGGCATCACCTGAGGCTGATGCAATCACCACATAGCGGTCCCCATCCGCACCGTGCTCGTCAAAGCCATAGGTATACCCGCCGGAATCAAACCTTGTATCCGCCGTGACATACCAAGGAAGGTCCACGTCCCCCAGCTGCGCACCTCCCATGCAGTTTGCGCTGTCGAGCTCACAGACGAGGGCCTTGAGAACCGATACGCACTCGTTGTCCTGCGGATCCAATCCAAACTTCTCGACCGCCTTGGGCGATATCCACACCACAACGCGATCGGCAGCAGGCGCCACCACAAGGTCCACGTCCTCGTCAACGGGAAACCGGTAGCCCTCAGGCTGGCCTTCCATGGCACGAGCGGTCCCCTTGGCCAACCGCTCAAAACCCTCGATCCCATAGGAAAGCCCATGAGCGGTCGCAGCAACCTGGGCCCCGTCCTCAGCATCCCCAGCCAACGCAAATCCCGGCACACAGCAAAGCGCGAAGGTCAAAGCACAGGCGACAAGCATGCGGAATCTATTAAGCACGAAAAGCTCCAAGCGAATACAAGGACGGAGTGAAACACAAAACGATGGAATTATCGCGCCAAGCCGCACTACGCGGAAAGCTCAAAGCCGTATTTGGCCCAAATCTTCTGGGCCTTCTTGTTGGACAGACAAAAGTCGATAAATGCCTTGGCCTCGTCGGCGTGCTCGGAGCTCTCTGCAACGGCACCCGGATACACGATGGGCTTGTGCGAATCCTCGGGGCACACGAAGGCCTCCTCGATGCCGTCGTAACGGAAGATATCGGAGCTGTAGACAAAACCGGCCACGCAGTCGCCCGTAGAGACGTAGGCGGCAGCGGTACCAACTTTGTCGGCTAACGCGACCTTGTCGGCGATTTCGGGCGCATACTCTCCTTCGTCGCCCTCGGTGCCGGTGTAGAGGCCCACGGAGGCCAGGGCCTGGTTGGCGTACTTGCCGGCGGGAACGGTCTTGGCGTCGCCAATGGCGATCTTGCCGTCCAGATTCGCGACGTCGTCGATGACCTCAACCTTGGTGTCGGAGCCCTCGGCGCGAATGATCACAAGGTCGTTGACGAACATATCCTCACGGGTGTCGGCATCGACGAGTCCGGCGGTCTCGGCGTCGTCCATGGTGCCCTTGGAGGCCGTGATGAGTACGTCAACCGTGGCACCGGCACGCATCTGCTCGACAAGGTCGCCGGAGGCCTTAAACTGCGTGTCGGCAAACGTGGTACCGGTCTGGTCGGTGTAGAGCTCCTGGACCTCGGGAAGGGCCTTCTCGAGTGAGTTGGCAGCAAAGACCTGAAGCTCGACAGCTTTCTTGGAAGATGCCTTAGCAGAACCGGTAACAGATCCGGCCGGCTCGGACGCCTTGTTGCTCGAGCAGCCGGCAAGCCCAAGACCGGCAGCGGCGACAGCAGAAAGCGAGACGAATCCGCGGCGAGAAACCATATCGAACATGTTCAACCCTTTCGAAGGCTACGCCCGGGCGTCCCGCCGCGAGCTTTATTCTGTTAATAGATTATACTTTCACGCGAATAATGTTTATGATAAATATCCCTCGCCTGGTAATTTTCTTTTACCAATAACCACGAGATGGCCCGCACTGTCGCTGCATAAGAAAGGCGGAGTGACTCGGAAGGTCGCTCCGCCGCAGGTAGTGCGCTTATTTGGCGTGACCGCCGCCCGCCGTCATTTGGGCCGCATGCTCCAGTTGATCGCTCACGGCCTCCCAGCTTTCGCGGGCCGCTTTCGTGGATCCCGGAAAGTTGATGACAAGCGTATGCCCACGCTGCATGCACACGGCGCGCGAGAGCATGGCGCGGCGCGTCTTGGTCATGGAGTAGGCACGAATTGCCTCGGCAATACCCGGCACATCGCGGTCGCAGACGGCACGCGTCGCCTCGGGCGTTACATCGCGCATCGAAAGCCCTGTGCCGCCGCAGGTGAGCACGACATTGGCGTGGCACTCATCGGCGGCTTCCACAATGGCATCACCGATCTCGCTGGCGTCGTCGCGCACGACCACATGTGAGGCGACCGTCCATCCCTGCGCCTCGATAAGTTCCTCGAGCGCGGCACCCGCCTCGTCCTGCGCAAGATCGCGCGTATCCGAGCACGTCACGATCGAAATCTTCAACTCCATAGCGTTCCTCCTATAGCACCGTTCCCTCAGGTAGGTCGACGCGCACGACGTCCACGACATCTCCCGCCTTGAGCTCGCACGGCCCTTCGTCAATACGCAGCAGGCAGTTGGCCCGCTGCATAGTTCCAAGCAGCGCCGAATTCTGCGTCTTGGCCTCGGTCACCAGCAGCTCACCGGTCTCGGGGTCGCGCAAAACCGTCGCGCGATCGAAGAAGCGTCGGTCCTGGCGCTTTTTCACACCGTGTGTGAGCGTCGCCTGCTGCACGGGACGCATGCCTTCGGCAAATCCGCGCATCTTGCGAATCGCCGGGCGGGCGAGCATCTCAAAGCCCACATACGCCGCTGCGGGATTGCCCGAAAGCCCCAAATACGGCTTACCCCCAAGCAAGCCAAACGTAATGGCCTTGCCCGGACGCATCGAGATGCGATCGAACAGCACCTCGCCCTCGCGCCGGACGAGCGCCGTCACGAAATCGTAATCACCCGCCGAGGCGCCACCGCTCGTAATGACAAAATCGCACTCCTGCACGGCACGATGCACCAGCTCGGCAATCGCCTGCTCATCATCGGGCGCAATGCCGTAGAACACGGGCTCGGCGCCGGCATCGAATGCCTCGGCCATTAACGCCGAGGAGTTGGAATCGCGAATCTGACCGCGCGCCGGCAGCTCACCCGGCGCGACCAGCTCCGTGCCCAGCGAGATAATGCCCACGCGCGGAGCGGCATGGACCTTCACGCTCGCGTAACCGGCGCTTGCCAGTAGGCCGGCGCCCGCCGGAGCCACGACCTCGCCGGCGTGCATCACAACATCGCCGGCATGAGCCTCCTCGGCGGCAGAGCGAACGTTCTCCCCCACCTTGGCAGGCGCCGAGAAGCTCACGCGTGAGCCCTCGTTGCCGTCGCCATCGAGCACTTCGACGATCTCGTATTTCACTACGGCGTCGGCACCTTCGGGCACCGGCGCGCCTGTCATGATGCGGACCGTCTCGCCCGCGCCGATTGCGCCCTCAAACACATGGCCCGCGGCCTCGTGTCCGATAACGTCGAGCGTCACCGGCGCCTCGCCAGACGCCTGCACCAAGTCCGCCGAGCGCACGGCATATCCGTCCATAGCGCTGTTGGCAAACGGCGAGATGTCGATATCGGCCACCGCGTCCTCGGCCAAGGGAAGACCGGCGGCCTGCCACACGGGAATCTCGATGAGATCCGTCGGAACAACATGCGGCAGAACAATCGACTGCGCGTCCTCCAGCGGAATGAGTTTCTCTGCCATATGCACCTCTTAATGCCACGGCGCACAACAGGAGCGCCGATTCTTTATGCTTGTCTCAGTATAATCCCCCGACGCACGACCGCGACTCGGCCTGTACCCGCAAATACACCTGTCGGTTGCAGGCCACGAAACAGAATGGAAACCAACCCACCGGCTCGTCGCGTTTACCGCGTTTTATAATGCTTGCGTTACAACCTAAAAGAGGAACATATGGCTCATAACGACAAACCCGAAAGCGCAAACGAGGCGCAGGATCATTCCCAGCCGCTCGACGACGGCGGTTTTTTCTCCCTGAACGACGTCATCATGGCTGGCAGGCATCAGATCACCCGTTCCGAGCATCTCTTAGCTGCCGACACGCGCCGCAATGTCCGCAACCTACTCGCAAGCGCCAAGTTGTTCGCACTCGTCGTCATCGTCTCGCTCGCCATGGGCGTTGCCGCTTGGGCGTTTTTGGCCTCGCTGAATATCGCGACCGACTATCGCGAGCACCATGCATGGATTTACGCGCTGCTTCCCGTTGTGGGCATGGCCACCGCATGGGTGTACAAAAACCACGGCCTTGCCGCCAAACGAGGCAACAACCTGGTCATCGACTCCGCTCTGGGCACACGTCTCATCCATATGCGCATGGCCGTCCTCACCTTCGTCTGCTCCACGCTCACGCACCTAACGGGCGGATCGGCCGGTCGCGAGGGCGCCGCGGTACAGATTGGCGGCACCATCGCCAGCAACATCTCGAGCCTCGCCCACCTCAAAAAGCATGACCACCACGACCTCATGCTCGCCGGCATCTCGTCGGCCTTTGGCGCCGTATTCGGTTCGCCCCTTGCCGGCGCGTTCTTTGGCATGGAGATGTGTTTTATCGGCAAGATCGACTACACCGCGGGCATCTACTGTCTGGTCGCCTCGTTTACCGGCTACTTTACATCACTCGCCCTGGGTACCGAGTACGAAGCGAATGTCATCGCCAGCGTTCCCAACATGACACCACGGACGGTTGCCATCGTTGTTATCAGCGCCATTATCTTCGGTCTGACGGCACGCCTCTTTGCCTGGTCAGTTCGAACCGTCAAGAGCCTGTACGGTCGCTTTATCACCAATTATCTTATTCGCGCACTCATAGGTGCACTCGTGGTTTTGGCCGCCTATGCCCTCCTCGACGCCTGGGACTACGCCGGCCTTTCCACGTGGCTTTCCGGCGCCGGATTTGCCGGCAACACCACCCTGGCGGACGCAGTCATCAAGTTGGTCGTCACAGCGCTCACCCTGGGTGCGGGCTTCCAAGGCGGCGAGGTCACGCCCCTGTTTGGCATCGGCGCGGCGCTCGGCGGCTGGATCGGTTGCCTCGTCGGTATCGACCCCAGCTTTCTGGCGGCGCTGGGCATGCTCGGTGTTTTCTGCGCCGGCCTTAACGTGCCCATCACCACCTGTATGATGGCCATCGACCTGTTCCACGGCACGGCAGCCGGCTTCTTCGTGATCGTGGCGTTTATCAGCTATCTTGTCGGCGGCCACCGCGGCGTATATCCCGCGCAGCGCATTGTCTCGCCTAAACGCCGTTCGCTTATTGTGGATGAGGGCGGTACGGTAGCGGATGCTATCGAGCGCCACAACGACCTGATAGAGTAGACGTTAGTATTCGCCGTGCAGCCACAATCGGGGGCAATTCGACCTGAGCGCGACCGCACCGTCACGTCATACGCCAGGAGTCGCCCCATGCACGCAACTGATTTTGGTCGCACGCTCATAATCGCCAACCCTGCCGCCCAGTCGGGTGCGGCGCGCGAGGTCGCTGAGCGCCTGCAGCGCTTTTTGGACATGACCGCGCGCTCATCCCAGTTTGACCTGGTGCTGACTGAGCGCATGGGACATGCCAAGGAGCTTGCCGCACAGGCTCAGGGCTATCGTACCGTTATCGCACTCGGCGGCGACGGCGTGATCCACGAGGTCGTCAACGGGCTTATGACGCAAAAGGAGAACGCCCGCCCCGCTCTTGCCGTCCTGCCCGTGGGCTCCGGCAACGATTTTGCCCAGACGCTCGGCATCGAAGATTTCTCCGGCAAGGATTTTGGCGCGCTGCTCACCTGTGAGCTGCAACGTCAGGACATCGGGCGGATTCGCTCATGGAACCCCACAAGCGGCAGCGGCGAGGCGATCGTCGAGTATTACGACCAGACGCTCTCCGTCGGTATTGATGCCGCCATCGGCCTGGGCACCACCGAGCTGCGCAAAAAGACGGGCCTCGCTGGCGCTCCGCTCTACACCCTCTCGGGTCTGGAGCAGTTTGGTCTGCGCTACCGCAACTACCCCATGACAGTCAGCTTTGACGGGGCGCCCGCCGAGCGCGTAAGGGCGATCATCATGGCGATTCAGCTGGGCCCCACGTATGGCTCGGGCTATCGCATCTGCCCCGATGCCGACCCCTGCGACGGCATGCTCGACGTCTGCTACGCATGCGGCCCCGTCCCTCGCGCGATTGCCCTGCCTATGTTCCTCTCGGCCAAAGACGGCCACCATACCAAGTTGCCGCCGGTTCGCATGCGTCGTTGCCGTCATGCCGAGCTCACGTTCGAGGAGCCCGACTACCCCATCCAGGCCGACGGCGAGCCCATCGTCGCCTCGCGCATCGAAGTGGACATTCTTCCCGCCGTTCTCGAGGTCTGGCACCCAACCCGCTAACCCCACCTAAGTTGCGGTGAAATAGGGACTGTTTATGCAGCAAAAGCCGCAAAACAGTCCCTATTTCACCGCAACTTATGAGGAAGCTATTCGTCGCTGCCCGGCTTGCGACGGTTGGCCTTTTTAATGGCGTTGAAGTGCTTGTCATTGAGCCTGCGCTGGCGAGAGCGCTGAGGCACCTTGGTCTTTACGCGTCGGCGCGGCGGACGGCCACGACGCTCAAGCTCTGCCCTCAGCTTACGCAGGCAGCTCGCACGATTCTGAAACTGACTACGGCTCTCGCGCGCCGTCACGGTAATCCCCGTGGGCCCATGCTTCATGCGCACCGCCGAGTCCGTCGTGTTCACGCCCTGCCCACCCGGGCCCGTCGCGCGAAACACCTGCACCTCGCAATCGCGCGCCAACTCCTCGACCGACATCTCGGCATAGTGCGCATACTCACGCCATCCCATCTTGTTCTCATCCATATCAACACCTCCCCTCATACAAAAAATGTGACAAAGGGAAAGTCCCTTTGTCACATCGCATACCAATCGCTTGTGCTGCGCGCTTAGGCGAAGGTGATCTCGCCGGTCTCGCAGTCCATATCGGCGATACGGGCCAGGCTCTCGACGCGGAAGCCGCGCTCGCGAAGCTTATCGCCACCGCCCTGGAAGCCCTTCTCAACGGCGATGCCAATGCCGGCAACCTCGGCACCCGCAGCCTCGCAGATCTTGATAAGACCCTCGAGCGCGCACCCGTTGGCCAAGAAGTCGTCGATGATCAGGACCTTGTCGCCCTCGGACAGGAAGCGCTTGCCAACGATGACCGGGTACTCCTTCTGCTTGGTAAAGGAGTAAATGGTCGTGGCATACTGCTCGCCGTCAAGGTTGATGGACTGGGCCTTCTTGGCAAAGACCACCGGCACGCCGCCAAAATGCTGGGCTGCAATGCAAGCCATGCCAATGCCCGAAGCCTCGATCGTCAGGATCTTGTTGATCTCGACACCCTCGAACAGACGGGCCCACTCGGCGCCCATGTGGTCGAACAGCTCAACGTCGCATTGGTGGTTGAGGAAGGCATCAACCTTAAGGACGTTACCGGCCTTTACGATGCCGTCATGGCGAATACGATCCTCAAGCTCCTGCATGGCGCAACCCCTTCTCACGGCAACGATACCGCGCGATTAATAAACGTTGTTCGATAGTCTACCACGGACCGACCCCCGCCCGCCCCACAAGCCGCATCGCACCACAAACCAGTCTTTTTGGGACGGCGCGAATCGTGGCAGACAGCCTCCCAAAAAGCTAATGGCGGGCGCGCACCCTCACCAAGCGCACCATGGCGAGCGCAAAGCCCACAGCGGCCACAGCCATAAGCACATAGAACACCGATCGAAAGCCGAATAGGAATACATCCGGACGGCCTGCAACAAAACTGGTCACGGCCTCGCCCATCGCCACGCTCATCTGCCCATAGAGGATATGCGAACCTGCCGTAATACCCAGCGCCATGCCCGCATAGCGCGCCAAGCTGCCCAGACTGCCTGCAAAGCCAAGCGCTTCGCGCGGAGCCGAGCCCATATACAGCGAGTTATTGGGGCTCTGGAAAATCGAAGTACCACACGACATAAACGCGACACAGCACACGATCACAGGGATGGAAGAATGCTCGTCAAGTGTGCTTACCGCAAAAAGACCGCATACGTACACGCCCAGGCCGACTGCCGTGGGGCCCTCGCAGCCAACACGGTCCGAAACCGTACCCGAAAGCGGGCCGATAAAGGCATTCACCATTGGCAGCGCCAAAAAGAGCAATCCGGAAATGTCGGAACCGAAGCCGTGGGCGTCCTGAAAATAGAACGGCAGGATAAACTCAGATGCGCCAATACCAACGAACACGATGAGCATGCAGGCAAGGTTGATGGTGAAGGCCGAATTTGCAAAGCAGCGACGAGCGGCCTCGATCAGGGACATGGGGCGCTCGCCGGCCTCCGGCTTAACATGCGGCAGCGTGTAGAGCCCCACGATAAACGAGATGACGCCAATGGGCAGGTTGATGAGGAAGATGCTCTCCCAAGGAAAGCTTGCCACCAGCATGCCGCCGAGCACGGGGCCACACATCATGCCGAGGGCCACAAAGGTCGCGAGAATACCCATGGCACGGCCTCGTTCGCGCGCCGGAAACGACTCGGTGATGATACCCATGTTGTTAGCCATGGCCGCCGCGCAACCGACGCCCTGAACAATGCGTGCCAGGATAAGAACCTCGAGCGAGGCCGAAAGGCCGCACAGCAACGAACCGACCGAAAAGACGATGACGCCCAACTGGAACACATTCACCTTGCCGCGCACGTCGCCCAGACGGCCAAACGGCAACATAGCCACGCAAGTCGCAAGCAGATACACCGAGCTTACCAGCTGAATGCGATCGAGGCCCACGCCCAGCTCCTTTTGCATCACGGGCAGCGCCACGGTCACGACGGTCGAATCCAGACACACCATAAACGTCATGATGAGCACGGTAAACAGAATCGCCCACTTGTTCTTGCCATGGGTGTCGCCCTCTAGGGCAATGTGCTCGCGGCGCAGCTGCTCTGCAGTTTTCTCCATATCCATCCTTTCGAGTGGTCCAACGCAAAAAACGGGGCCCCAATCGCCTGTAAACAGTCGCGATTGGGGTCCCGCCTACGGAATCGGAACGAAAGGCCACCGAAGCTTTCTGCCAGCATCGGCGCCTTGTGCGAACGCTAGCCTAGCACTGCTCGAGCGCCTGCTCAAGGTCGGCAATCAGATCGGCCGTGTCCTCGAGGCCGCACGACAGGCGCACCATGTCGGCGGAGATACCGCAGGCGATGAGCTCCTCATCGTTCATCTGGCGGTGCGTAGCGTTAGCGGGATGCAGGCAGCAGGTGCGGGCGTCGGCCACATGCGTGGCGATCTGGGCGAGCTTGAGGCTCTTCATAAAGGTCTCGGCCGCCGCGCGACCACCGTTAAAGCCAAAGCTCACAACGCCGCAGGTACCGTTGGGCATGTACTTCTGAGCGATGTCATAGTACTTATCGCCCTCCAGGCCCGGATAGCTCACGAAGCGCACCTTGGGATGGCTCTGCAGGAACTTGGCAACGGCCAGGCCGTTCTCGCAATGACGCGGCATGCGCACATGCAGGCTCTCGAGCGAGCTGTTCAGGAAGAAGGCCGCCTGCGGATTCTGCATAGGACCAAGATCGCGCATGAGCTGAGCGGTTGCCTTGGTAATGAAGGCACCCTCGCGACCAAACTTCTCGGCATAGGTCACGCCGTGGTAGCTCTCATCGGGCGTGGTAAGACCCGGGAACTTCTCCGCATGAGCCATCCAGTCAAACTGGCCGTGGTCAACGATCACGCCGCCCAGGTAGGCAGCATGTCCATCCATGTACTTGGTGGTGGAGTGCGTAACGATGTCGGCGCCCCACTCAAAGGGACGGCACATCACAGGCGTCGGGAAGGTGTTGTCGACCATCAGCGGCACGCCGTGGTCATGTGCGGCCTTGGCAAAGCGCTCAATATCGAGCACGGCAAGGGCGGGGTTGGCAATCGTCTCGCCAAAGACGAGCTTGGTATTGGGCTCAAAGGCTGCCTCGAGCTCCTCATCGGTGCAGTCGGGGGCAACGAACGTGCAGGTCACGCCCATGCGGCCCATGGTGTGGGCGAGCAGGTTATACGTACCGCCGTAAATGGCAGAGCTTGCGACCACGTGATCGCCGGCACCGGCAATGTTAAAGATCGCGAGGAAGTTCGCGGCCATGCCCGAACTCGTGAGCATCGCTGCGGTGCCGCCCTCCATCTCGCAGATCTTGGCGGCAACCAAATCGCACGTGGGGTTCTGCAAACGGCTGTAGAAGTAGCCCGACTCCTCTAGGTCAAACAGCTTGCCCATGTGCTCGGACGTGTCGTACTTCCACGTGGTGGACTGGTAGATGGGCACCTGGCGCGGCTCCGCATCGCCCGGATGATAGCCGCCCTGAACGCACGTGGTACCGATAGTCTGCTCGCACATATCCAACTCCCTTACTTGGGTTTTGTTTATTCGGTTCACAATACCGCTACCCCGCACCCCTCTCAACCCATCCCGCCGATAGGTTATGGGACAAATTAATCAGGTTTATTTGTCCCAAATCTTAAGAAAGTGTTCGATGGCGAAAAACAATGAGATATGCACTGCGGTCTCGATAAGCGAATGCGCCAGCAAGGGTACCATAGGCGGGTACACCGCAATCAAGGAGACACCGATGAAGCAGATTGATACCACTCAGCTCAACACTGCCACCTGCCAGGCTCAGGCTGCCGAATACCACGCCCGCGGCTTTAACTGCGCGCAGGCCGTCGCCTGCACGCTCGCGCGCGCCGTCGGGCTCGACCCCCAGGTCGCCTTTACCCTCACCGAGGGCTTTGGTGCCGGCATGGGCGGCATGACCGAAACCTGCGGCGCCATCTCGGGCGCCGTGGCCATCATGGGCTTTGTGATGAGCGACGGCATGGAAAACCCCAAGACCAAGGGCCAGACCTACAAGCTGTCGCGCGAGATTGCCAAGCGTTTTGGCGAGAAGAACACGACGACCGTCTGCGGCACGCTCAAGGGCATCGGATCGGACAAGGGTCCGCTCCGCAGCTGTCCCAGTTGCATCGACGATGCCGTCGAAATCGCCTGTGATGTACTAAAGCAGCTCGCCGAGTAAACGGCAGCGACATAAAACGACGGTCGGTGTGCTTGGGATCCGTCCAAAAGCACGCCGACCGTCGCCGTTAGAACTCGGCAAATTCGGGAGTGCTGACCTCAATCTCCTCGCGCCCCGCCATAAGCTCGCGCATCTTAGCGCAAAACGACCCCTGCTCCCCCGCCTTAAACACCAAATGAAGTGTCACGGCATCCGCGTACTCGGTATCCGAAACCTTGGCACCGGAATCCTGGGCCAAGCGAAGCACCTGCTCATACTGCGGATAGGCCACATGCACGTCAACAGGCACGACACTCGTCATCTCGACGATCTGCCCGGCCTCCTGAGCCGCGGCCACCGCCGCCTGCGTCGCCGCGGTATAGGCGCGTACCAAGCCACCGGGCCCCAACAACGTACCACCAAAATAGCGTGTCACTACGCAGCAAACATTTTTGAGCTCCGCACCGCGCAACACCTCGAGTGTCGGCATACCGCTCGTGCGGCTCGGCTCACCATCATCGCTCTGGCGCTCGCGTCCATCGACCAAAATCCACGCGGGAACATTGTGTCGAGCGTCGTAATGACGCTTGCGAACCATCTCGATAAAGGCATTCGCCTCGTCCTCGGACTCAATATGGACCAGCTGGGCAATAAACCGGCTCTTGCGGTCCACAAACTCGCCCGAAACCTCAATATTCGATTGCAGAGTAAAATAGCTGTCCAACAAAGCCCCTCAACAAAACTAAGCGCGGCAACAAACAGCCTCAATAATACGATAACCCTAGTAAAAAGAATGGCAACGCCGATGATTCCGTCAACGAAAGCGAGAACCCGTCAGCGCGAGCAAGGTGCCTTGAAAGCCGAGGGCATTGACCTTATGGTCATGCCCGAAGGTTTGAAAGGCAGATTGCCGCGCTGACGGGTTCGCAGCGTCAACAAAGTGCCGAGTGGGCCGATAAGCCGGGTTCTGTCGTGAACGGTCATTTATCTTGTCTGCACGTTACCGTGCAGCTCCACGCACGCTACCCGAACGCGGACCGGGCCGGCCCATAGCGTTCCTATTCGCGCTTGCTCCGGATGGGGCTTGCCAAGCCGCCGTGTTGCCACGACGCTGGTGGTCTCTTACACCACCGTTTCAGCTTTTCCCTTTACGCCTTGCGACGCAGGTGGGAGTCTTCTTTTCTGCGGCGCTTTCCGTCGGATCACTCCGCCCGGCCGTTAGCCGGCATCCCGCCCTCTGGAGCCCGGACTTTCCTCACGCGTGCTGCAAGCAGCACATCGCGCGACCGTCTGGCCCACTCAGCAGTGCAAGAGTGTAGCACACCGTTGCCGCAGGCAACGGCACAACACAAGCGCTCGCACGATAAACCAAGAACCACCCATGCGCTACAATAATCACGTCGATGGGCAACGTCGTCAGTCGAGACGCGACCGCGCTCCGCACCCCTCCGTCTACTCGGTGCGTTCCCGCCTCCTCCCCGAGGCGGGATGTCGGCATTTTTCATGCACCGACAACCCAATAGCCTGTGGACAGCCCGGACATCATTGCGCACGAGCAGCATCGCGCGCATCAGCAGCAAATACAAAAAGGGACCCATCCATTACGGACGGATCCCTTAAAACAAGTGATCGTCAAACCGATTTACTCGGCGTCGGTCTCCTCGTCCTTCTTCTCGGAAGGCAGCGGAGTAACCTCGATCTCGACGCCCAGAGTCTCAGCAGCGGACTTCATGGACAGGGAGATACGACGACGGTCGAGGTCGATCTCCATGACCTTGACCTGAACCTTGTCGCCAACGTGGGTGACCTGAGAAGGCTGGTCGACGTGCTTGTTGGCCATCTCGGAGATGTGCACCAGGCCCTCGATGCCCTCGCCCAGGTCGACGAAAGCGCCGAACGGGACAAGCTTGGTCACAGTGCCCTCGACGATAGCACCGACGGGGTACTTCTTGACCAGTGCGCGCCACGGATCCTCGGTGGTCTGCTTGAGACCCAGGGAGATGCGCTCGCGGTTGAGATCGACGTCGAGAACCTCGACCTCGACCTCCTGGCCGACCTTGACAACCTCGGAAGGATGGTTGACGTGGTTCCAAGAGAGCTCGGAGATGTGGATGAGGCCGTCGATACCGCCGAGGTCGACGAAGGCGCCGAAGTCAACGATGGAGGAAACGGTGCCCTGGAGACGCATGCCAGACTTGAGCTTGGACAGGATCTCGGAGCGCTCGGCCTTACGGGACTCCTCGAGCACGACGCGACGGGAGAGGACAACGTTGTTGCGGTTGCGGTCCATCTCGATGACGCGGGCCTCGATGCGGGTGCCCATGTAGGAGGTGAGGTCCTTGACGCGACGGAGGTCGACGAGGGAAGCGGGCAGGAAGCCACGCAGGCCGATGTCGAGAATCAGGCCGCCCTTGACAACCTCGATAACCTCGCCCTCGACGTTCTCGCCGGAGTTGAACTTCTCCTCGATGCGGTTCCAAGCACGCTCGTATTCGGCACGCTTCTTGGACAGGACCAGACGACCGTCCTTGTCCTCCTTCTGGAGAACCAGAGCCTCGATGGGATCACCGAGTGCAACGATGTCTGCAGGGTTAGCGTCCTTGCGGATGGACAGCTCGCGGACCGGGATAACGCCCTCGGACTTGAATCCGATGTCAACGAGCACCTCGTCATGCTCGATCTTAACGACAGTGCCGTTAACGAGATCGCCCTCATCAAAGTCGGTAATCGTACCGTCGATGAGGTTGTTCATCTCCTCCTCATTGACATCGTCAAGAGAGAAAATGGACGAGTTCTGAATCTCACTCAAAGGTGGACCCCTTTCGAACTACGGGGCCCCGATTGCTAGGACCTACAGAAGGGTGCGACAAGCACACAACGTTTAGGAACACTCGGGAGCCGACAGATACTAATGTGACGCTTATGCAATCACGTTCGTATAGGTTACGGGGAAATGAGTTCGATTTCAAGCGTGAACTGCGATTTTTTACTCGTGTGGAGACTTTTTCGTAATCTTGTGGACGACCGTCTCCGTAAGTTGACGATAGGCCGTTAGGTATACGGCTTTGGGGTAAAGTATCCGGAACCAACGATTCTGGAACGATTTTTCGAGAAAGGTGCCCGCGTGCTCAAAGCAGTCGTTTTCGATATGGACGAGACGCTTCTTAGCATCAACCTCAACGCGTTCATCCTTCGCTATTTTAAGGATGTCTCGTCGATGCTCGCGGACATCGGACGTCGCAGCCGCGGTGGCACGATGGCACGCCTCGGCACCATCCTGGTCGACCTCAACGCCAACCGCCGAAGCGGCACGGACAACCGCACCAATCTTGAGTTTTACCGCACCGAGGTCGAACGCAGGTGCGGCATCTGCCTCTCCGATCCTATCATCTACGAGGCATTTACCTACTACGACCGCGAAGTTCTTCCGCATAAGAATGACGACGTCATCAACGCCCACGCCATGCCGGGCGCACACGCCGCGCTTCAGGCCGTACAGGACGCAGGGCTGCGCTGCGCGCTCTTCACCAACCCCAGCTTTCCGCAGGGGGCCATCGAGTGCCGCATGGGTTGGGGCGACCTGGCCGACGCCCCCTTTGAGCTCGTCACGCACATGGGAAACACCACCCGCTGCAAGCCCGATGCCACCTACTATCTAGAGCAGCTTCAGGTGATGGGGCTCGAGCCGCACGAGGTCCTTATGGTGGGCAACGACCCCAAGCGTGACTTCCCCAGCCCCGCCTGCGGCATTCAGACTGCCTATGTTGGTCAGGGAAAACCCGGCCGAGCCACCTGGCGAGGAACCATGGAAGACTTCGCCCGCGAATTCAACGCCGTAGTAGAAGCCTTCTACGAACACCAAGTAGCCGACGAACTGTCCTAGCACACTTGGGTTTTGCCGATCATGATGTTGAGGATCTCGACGTCGGTGTCCTTCATGCCCACACGGCCCACGTAGCCCATGCTGGCAATCGTCTGCTCGACGGTATCCTGGATCAAACCCTCGCCGGCACGGAAGCCACGCCCCTGCATGGCCATGTCATGTCCCAGAATCGCCGCATCGACGGCAGCCGAAATCTTGGCGGCACAGCTCGCCTTGGCGCCATCGCACACGATGCCGCCAACGTTACCGAGCGTGTTCGAAACCGTCGAGCCAATCTGCTCGCGCGTGCCACCGCACAGCCAGGTAATCGCAGCACCGGCACCGCACGCAGCGCAAATAGCACCGCAAAACGCCGAGAGCGCACCAATATAGCTCTTGATATGCACGGCGATAAGATCGGACAGCATCACGGCACGCACCAGGCGCTCGTGGTCGCAACGCAGGTACTCGGCATACTCCATGACGGGCAATGCGCAGGTAATGCCTTGATTGCCCGAGCCGCACACAATGGCGACCGGCAGCGCGCAACCGTTCATGCGGGCGTCGGACCCGGCGGCCGCACGGGCACGGGCACGGCAGGCGACGTCATCGGCACGAGCACCCAGCAGCGTACGACCCACCTCGGCGCCCCAAGCGTGCATAAGGCCCTCGGCACTGATTGCGCCATTCAGCTCAATCTGACGCTCAACGGCAGCGCGGGCGCCCTCAATGTCACCGTCCTCGATAAAGTCGATGATGGAATCAATGGACATGGGCGTATCGGCGTTATCTGCCGCACGCTCGGCCACCACGCGCTCGGCGCAGGCGGCGCACTCCCCCGCCGACTTGCCGCATACCGGAATACCATCGAGCGTATGGCACGTGACATTAGTGTGGTGATCGGTAATCTCGACGACCGCGGTATGGCCCCCGGCCGTCGCAGTCACCTTGATGTAGAGGTTGGGCACACCCTCGACAAGCGACACATCGCAGTAGCCGGCGTCGGCGAGGAGCTCGGCCACACGAGCGCGGTCTTCATCGTTAACGCTCTCGAGCACCTCAAGCGCGCTCTTAGCGTCGCCGCCCACGGCACCCAGCACGGCCGCGGCCTCAATACCGTGCATACCGCCCGAGTTGGGCACGGTCACGCTCTTAACGTTCTTGATGATGTTGCCCGAGCAGGCAACGTCCATATGATCGGGTTCGCAACCGAGCGTCTGGCTCGCCAACGCCGCTGCATAGGCAACGGCAATAGGCTCGGTGCAGCCGAGCGCACAGACAAGCTCGCGGTTCAAAACATCGCAAAACGCGGCATCACGAAGGGAATCGGTAGGCATAGGTATCTCCTGCTTGCATAACGGGCTGGTCTCTCAAAAATAATTAGCTCTTCTATTTGATAACAATGCATCAAAAACCGCAACCATGGTTCCGGCGGACGGCGCTCAAGCACAAACTGGCGGCATTCATTCATGAAAAGCGGGTCTTGTTGCCTGCTAAAGCGTTTGATCAAAAAACGCCCGAGCGTTTACACAAAAGTCGCGCTATCATGCAGTCGAACGCGGTAAACACCTTTAGCATTTGCGCCGCACAGACCAGAGAGGAACCATCTATGAAGATCGGTATCGGTAACGACCACGCCGCCGTCGAGCTCAAGAACATCATTTCCGAGCACCTGAAGGAGCGCGGCTGCGAGGTCGTGAACTTTGGCACCGACACCTCCGAGAGCTTTGACTACCCCATCGCCGGCTACAAGGTGGGTAAGGCCGTTGCCAACGGCGACGTCGACCTGGGCATCCTGATCTGCGGTACCGGCGTCGGGATCAGCCTAGCTGCCAACAAGGTCGAGGGCGTACGCGCCGTCGTGTGCTCCGAGCCCTTCAGCGCCAAGCTCTCCCGCATGCACAACAACACCAACGTGCTCGCCTTTGGCGCCCGCGTCGTTGGCTCCGAGCTCGCTAAGATGATCGTCGACGAGTGGCTCGACGCCGAGTTCGAGGGCGGCCGCCACGAGCGTCGCGTCAACCTCCTCAACGAGATCGACCAGACCCGCGGTCTCAAGGTCGTCGACGAGGCCTAAAGACTTACAACGCCATACGCTAGCGACAGCCCCCGCCTGGAATGCACGCACATTCCAGGCGGGGGCTCTTTAGTAGATTTCTAGGCATGTCCCAAAAATCTACTGGAATATAAAAGAGCGCCGCGGATGGAGTTCCGCGGCGCCCTAGCCACACGCTAACAGCTTTAAGGAGTCAAAGCTGGTTTAGCCAAAGAAGCGCTTGATCTCAATCTCGGCGTTCTCCAGGCAGTCGGAGCCGTGGATCACGTTGGCGTTGACATCGACAGCAAAGTCGCCGCGAATGGTGCCGGGGGCAGCATCAAGCGGGTTAGTAGCGCCCATAAGGGTGCGCATCTTGGAGACAGCGGAGAGACCGGAAACGACCATCTTGACGACCGGACCGCTCGTCATAAAGTCGCAGAGACCGCCAAAGAAGGGCTTGTCGGCCAGATGAGCGTAGTGCTCCTCGACGGTAGCGCGCTCGAGCGTGGTCATCTCCATGCGCTCGATGACAAGGCCGCTGCGCTCGATGCGAGCAACGATCTCGCCGATCTTGCGATCGCGCACCGCGTCGGGCTTAATCATGATGAAGGTCTTCTCGATAGCCATAAGGTAGCCTTTCAAGTAGGTTCGCGCGTGCCCAAGTCCCATTCCGGCACCCGCCCGGACTGCATCGTAACAGAGTTTTAGCTGCAGTTAAACAAAAAGCTGTTTATTGAAGCGCTACAATTTATTAAAGCGCTCCATATGTGTCACTTCTGTTTCGAAGCCCGATTAGAGTACCATCCGACCGCCCATCAACCGCATCGAACCGAGCGGACGGTCGGTTGCCGCCTGTGAACGTACCCCCTACACAACCTGCCCAAAGGTCCTACAAAAGATCTCGACAAGCTCCTTCCTTCCCTATAACAAAACGGGCGCCCACCGTAGCGAGCACCCGTAAAGGCAAGATATGATGAACGCACCAGACAGACGCATCCTATAAGCTAATTAGCTCCGTGGCCCATCTCGACGACCTTGGTCAACGAGCCAAACACACCTTCGTCGGCAACGAGCTGTGCCTCGGCACGCTGCAGCTGCACGGCAACAGCGGCAGGGGCGGTACCGCCCTCGGTCGTGCGCGCGGCGACAATCGACGGGATGTCGAGCGCCTCGGTAATATCGCGCTCAAAGAGCGGGCTTGCCTCCTGGAACACCTCAAACGGCAGGTCCTCAAGATTGCAGCCGCGCTTCTCACACATCAGGACCAGATGGCCCACCACGGCATGCGCCTCACGGAACGGCAGGCCACGCTTGGCCAGATAATCGGCAACATCGGTAGCGGCAAGGTGCCCCACGCCGCACTCGCGAGCCATGGCATCCTCATTGACGGTCCAAGTCGAAATCATACCGGCCATAACCGACAGGCACTGCATGAGCGTATGGGCGGTATCGAGCGCGCCCTCCTTGTCCTCCTGCAAGTCCTTGTTATATGCGAGTGGCAGGCCCTTCATGGTCACGAGCAGCTGCACCAGGTTGCCATACACACGGCCGCTCTTGCCGCGGATAAGCTCGGCAAAGTCGGGGTTCTTCTTCTGCGGCATGATGGACGAGCCGGTGGAGTAGGAGTCGGAAAGCGTGATAAAGCCAAATTCGGAGCTCGACCACAGCACGATCTCCTCGGAAAGACGCGACAGGTGCATGGCCATGACGGAGCCGGCGTAATGCAGATCGAGCAGGAAATCACGGTCGGAAACCGCATCGAGCGAGTTGGGAATCACACCCGCAAAGCCAAGCTCGGCAGCCGTCATCTGGCGATCGAGCGGATAGCTCGTACCGGCAAGCGCGGCAGCACCCAGCGGGCAGTTGTCAGCGGCATCAAAGGCGGCCTTCAGACGTGTAAAGTCGCGTGCGAACATCCAGGAATACGCCAGCAGATGATGTGACAGCAGCACGGGCTGAGCATGCTGCATGTGCGTATAGCCCGGCAGAATCACCTTGTCGTACTTCTTGGCCGCATCCACCAGCACATGGCGCAACTCAAGATTGGCCTCCATGAGCTCCTTGGCCAACGCCTTGACGCCCAGGCGCGTATCGGTCGCCACCTGGTCGTTGCGCGAACGCCCGGTATGCAAGCGCTTACCGGCCTCACCGATACGGCGCGTCAGCTCGCTCTCGATGGACATATGAATGTCCTCGTCGTTGATATCGAAGGTGAAGTTGCCGGCATCGATATCCTGCTCGATCCCGGTCAGGCCCTCGGCAATCGCCTGCTCGTCCTCGGCACTGATGATGCCCTGGGCCGCCAGCATCTTGGCATGCGCCTTAGAACCGGCGATATCCTGCTTATAGAGATGTTTGTCGACCGGCAGCGACGCGCCAAACTCCTGCGTGACCTCGGCCACGCCCGCCTCAAAACGACCGCCCCAAAGAGCCATGGAACCGTCCCCTTTCTCCAAATACCAAAACAAGCGCCCAGCGCAATGCGCCATGTCGCTAAAGCGATTTATCAACCGCTAGTTTTACACATTCCCCACCGTGCGCGGGGCCATGTAACTAATTTGCAAAGAAGTGACGCACCAGGCACTTGGCGCCCAACGTCTCCCTCCGAATGTTGCCTTGCGAACCATCGATCCAGGCCTTCAGGCTCATAGGGACGTCCTCGACCTTCGCAGCATCGAGCTCGGGCGCGAGGGCAAGTAAGGCATGCGCGATAGCACTGAACATAATGGATACTCCTCATATATATAGGCACAGAGCCGCCAAATTGATAGAAGGAGCCCCGCCGGACAACCCCGGCGGGGCTCGGACTCAGCCGCAGGCGCGGCATCATATATGCGGGCGGAACGTAGGGGCCACCGATGTTAAGAAGTGTCAGCAAGCATAACGAAAGGTAGGGACCCCGTGCGCCCGTTATGTATCACGCGGATGGGCCGCGCGGATACCAAGGAAAGGGCCTTTAAGCCTGGGCGGCAGCAGAGCTGGGCCCCTGGACCTTAGCCCACGTCTTGAGCGACAGCGTATCGATCTCGATAAAGCCGGCGCTGGCCTTCTCGTCAAACGTGGTGTCGCGGTCGTAGGTAGCCAGACCGTAGTCGTAGAGGCTGAAGGGACTCTTGCGGCCGACGACATGGCAGTTGCCCTTAAAGAACTTCAGACGGACGGTGCCGGTCACGAACTTCTGAGTATCGGCCATAAAGGCGTCGAGCGCGTTCTTGAGCGGGCTGTACCACTGGCCGTTATACACGGCGGTGGCCCAATCCTGCTCGAGCTTGATCTTGGTCTTGAGCAGGTCACCCTCGACGCAGATGTCCTCGAGTGCCTTATGGGCGGTGATGAGCGTCAGGGCGCCGGGAACCTCGTAGCACTCGCGGCTCTTGAGGCCCACCAGACGATCCTCGACCAGGTCGAGACGACCAAAGCCGTTGTCGCCGGAGATCTTGTTGAGCTCGATGACGATCTCGGAGAGCTTCATCTTCTTGCCGTCAACCGCAACGGGCTTGCCGGCCTCGAACTCGATCTCGGTGTAGGTCGGGGTGTCGGGCGTGTCCTCGGGGTTCTTGGTCATAACCCAAGCGTCATCGAGCGGCTCGTTCCAGGGATCCTCCAGGTGACCGCACTCGATGGCGCGACCCCACAGATTGTCATCGATGGAATAGGGGTTGTCGTTGGCACCCTCGCGAACCGGCACGTTGTGGGCGTGGGCGTAGGCAACCTCGTCCGGACGGCACTTCAGATCCCACTCACGAACCGGGGCGATAACCTTGAGCTCGGGGTCGAGGGCCTTGACGGCAGCCTCAAAACGGACCTGGTCGTTGCCCTTGCCGGTGCAGCCGTGGGCGACATAGGTGGCGCCGAACTCGTGAGCAACCTCGACAAGTTTCTTGGCAAGCAGCGGACGGGAAAGAGCGGAGAGCAGCGGGTACTTGTTCTCGTACATGGAGTTGGCGGCGATGGCCTTGGTCAGGAACTCATCAGAGAACTCATCGCGCAGGTCGAGCACCTGGCAATCCAGAACGCCCAGGTCGAGAGCCTTCTGCTTCTTGGCATCCAGACCGGTCTCCTCCTGGCCCACATTGCCGCAGACACAAACGACATCGAGATTCTTCTCATCCTGGAGCCACTTGACACATACGGATGTATCAAGACCACCGGAATATGCGAGAACGACTTTTTCCTTGCTCATGGCTGTTTCCTTTCGCCCTTGGTAGCTAGTTAGAACATCGGTCAGTTGCAAGTCACCTTGAGGTCAAATACCGTGCAATATCAGGTTAAATAGCAAAAATCAGCACATACATGCCCTAGAAACATGCAGCAATGTCGTGCTAAAACCCAACGACCTCAAAATGACTCTGTTGGAGCTTTTCGCCCCATGCGGACAGAGACGATTGTTATCGTCGTCGGGAAATTGCGCGCTGGCGTCGGATGGCATTGTCTGCAGTGGTGATGATCTGTACGAACTGCATCTGCCTCTCCTTTCGCTTATCGCCGGGCGCAATTCATATATCGTAAACGGTACCTATTCCTCGGTAAACGGCTGTTTTTCCGCCTCCGTTTTCGATGGTCGCTATATTACGCTAAAGTGCCCGCTTCACAAGCGACAAATTCAAATTTCTGAAAAGTTTTTTCATTACTTTGTGAATCATGGTGCAAATACGCGCCAATCCTGCGAAAATACGCCCGACTACCAGTTGATGGTTATAACGTCTGAAACAATTTCGAAACGAAAGGCGCGTTTTTATGCAAACTTACGAATCGGATGCCAATATCGGCAACATTAAGATTCTCGCCGTCGATATGGACAAGACGCTTCTCACTGACGAGCGCGTGCTGCCCCAGGGCCTCGATGAGCGTCTGGACAAGCTCGCCGATGCCGGTATCGTATTCTGCCCCGCCAGCGGACGCCCCGCCCCCAAACTCGAGGAAATGTTCGAGGGCATCAAGAACCGACTCGCGTTTTGTCCCGACAACGGTGCCTGCGTCATCTATCGCGGCAACTATATCTATAAGAGCAACATCGACGTGGAGCTGTATCAGCAGGTGCTTGCCCGTGCCTCGGAGGACTCGCGCGCCGTTCCCGTCCTGTGCTGCTACGACGAGTTCTATGTGCTCGCCCGCGACCACCAGTATCACGACGAGATCAGCGTCTACTACAACACGATCAACTACGTCGACACCTTTGAGGGCCTCGATCTCGAGTCCAACAAGATCTCGATCTTCTTCCCTACCTACGATGCCGAGCCCGCGTTCCGCGAGACCTATAACCCCGCGTTCTCCGACCAGCTCTATGTCACCAATGCCGGTCGCGAGTGGATCGACTTTATGAACCTAGGCGTCGACAAGGGCGCCGGCGTGGCGCATCTGTGCGAGCAACTGGGCATCGACATCGCCGATGCCGCCGCCGTGGGCGACACCTACAACGATATCCCCATGCTGGAGCGTGTCGGTCACAGCTTTATCGTGGACAATGCCGAGGAGCATATGAACGCGCATGCCAAGTGGCGCATTCCGAGCAACAACGACGGGGGCGTACTGACGCTCATCGACGCTATCTTGGCGGCTCGTTAATCTATCTCGTCGCCATGCCCGGGGCCGGCCGTTTGATTT